>CAYILT010000068.1:0-13898 GCA_964364055.1 uncultured Nitrospiraceae bacterium
TCCCCCTGGACGACGCGAAGACCTACGAGTTCCTGGGACGAGGCAGTACCGCTGGCATTTTCCAGCTCGAATCGTCAGGCATGCGGGATCTGGTGCTCAAGATGAAGCCCCAGTGCTTTGAGGACATCATCGCCCTGCTGGCCCTGTACCGTCCGGGACCGCTCAACAGCGGCATGGTGGACGATTTCATCAAGCGCAAGAAAGGCTCCACCAGGATCACCTACGAACTGCCCGCGCTCGAGCCGATCCTCAAGGACACCTACGGCGTCATCGTGTACCAGGAGCAGGTCATGCAGATGGCGCGTACCCTGGCCGGCTACTCACTCGGCGGAGCGGACCTGCTCCGGCGGGCCATGGGGAAAAAGGACCAGGCCGAGATGTCCCGGCAGCGCGACACGTTCCTGGAGGGCGCGAAAAACAACGGCATCGATCCCAGGAAGTCCGGGGCGATCTTCGACCTCATGGCAAAATTCGCCGACTACGGATTCAACAAATCGCACAGTGCAGCCTATGCCCTCATTTCCTACCAGACGGCGTACCTCAAGGCCCATTACCCTGTCGAATACATGGCCGCCCTGCTCACGAGCGAGGTCCAGGACACCGACAAGGTCGTGAAATACATCTACGAAGCCCGTGAAATGGGGATCTCGGTCCTTCCGCCTGACGTGAATGAGAGCCGGTGGGATTTTACTGTCATCGAGGCCCATGATCGGGAGACCATCGAGCCGGGCAGCTCCATCGGGTCCGTCCGCTTCGGCCTCGCCGCAGTCAAGAACATCGGCCTCTCCGCCATTGAAGCGATCATCGAAGCGCGTGAGGCCAAGGGAGCCTTCACCTCACTGGCGGATTTCTGCACCAAGGTGGACCAGAGGCGGGTGAACCGGCGCGTTGTCGAGGCGCTCATCAAATGCGGCGCTTTGGACGGGACCGGCAGCCGCCGCGCTCCGATGATGGAAGCCATCGACATGATGATCGACCAGGCAGCGCGGCACCAGGAGCAGGAGGCCATCGGACAATTCAATATATTCGATTCCCTCGTGGAGAAGAAAGAGCCCGAGCTTCCGAACATCCCGGAGTGGAAGGAAAGCCAGCTGCTGGCGTTCGAAAAGGAGAGCATAGGATTCTATATCACCGGCCATCCCCTTGCGGCCTTCCAGGCGGACATGAAACGCTATGCCTCGGTGACCACGGAGACGCTTGACCAGGCGGCGGACGGGAAAGAGATCACCATTTGCGGGATCATCGCCGGCTTGAAACAAAAGGTCACCAAAAAGGGCGACAAGATGGCCATCATCAACCTCGAGGACCTCTCGGGGACCGTGGAGGTCATCGTCTTTCCGGACCTCTACACAACCGCAAGCCACATGCTCCTGACCGACACGCCGCTCATCGTGGCGGGCCAGCTCGACAAGAGCGAACAGGGAAACAAGATCAAGGCCGTTCGGATCCATCTGCTCGCCGAAGTGAAAAAACGGGGCACCACCCGTATGGACATTCTTCTGAACGCCACCGGCCTCACCCAGGACGACCTCGTAAAGGTAAAGAACATCCTCCTCCAATACAAAGGCGACATCCCCGTCTATCTCCGCCTTCGGAATCCCTCTCGCAAGGAGTCGCTGATCTCCGTAGGCAGGGATATCCGCGTGACCCCTTCCGACCAGCTCATCAGCGAGATCGAAACCGTCCTTGGCGCGGGAGCCGTGTCATTGGCGTAGGTGCTCCTCCGACTGCCGCCCTCCCGGACGTAACAATCGAATGCAGTGCGTCCAACGCTTCTTTACTTAAACAGGCTCTTTTCTTGAAAAGAGTGCTTTTGCAGTCCTTCCCGAGCATAAGGTTCGAACCACCTCCCCAACCCCTCCTTGGCAAGGAGGGGCAAGAAAGAATCCCTCCCCTTGATAAGGGGAGGTCAGGTGGGGTGAAATAAATAACGAAAACAGAAAGGTCTTGGACAGAATAACAGGATTGACAGGATGTTAACAAAGCATGAATCCGCTTCTATCCTGTAATCCTGTCAAATGAACTCTGTGGTTCCGGTTGTGTCCTGATTAGGTCGGTAGTACGAGGAAGTACCGCGGAGAAGTACGTTACGTGGATTCGCGAAGGGGTATCTTCAGCTTCTGGCCGGCACGGATAAAGCGGCCGCTCCTCATGTTATTCGCATCCATGATCCGTCCAATGCTGGTCCGATACCTGACAGCGATGGTCGACAAGGTCTCTCCCCGCCGTACGCGATGGACGACATAGGTTGACTTCGGTGCCGACCACTTCGGCAGAGACACTACCGCGGCCAGAACGGTCTCCCGCGATCCCGGCGGGACCTTCAGGTCATAGGTCGCGCCGGGCGTGGCCGCATGCCGCAGCTCCGGGTTCAGCGCCGCAAGGTCCTCGAAGGAGCACCCGATCTTATCGGCGAGCTTCTGAAGATGGACCGGCCGTTCGATCGTCACGGTCTCATAGGGCAGCGGCTTGTCCGTGTCTCCGAGCGTGAATCCATATTTAGCCGGGTCCTTCACGATGGCCAGGACCGCGAGGAACCGGGGATAGTACCGGGCCGTCTCCCGCGGGAGCCGCTCATAGAGGTCCCAGAAATTGTCGAGATAATTGATCTTCTGCTGCCGTATGACCCGCAGGACATTGCCCTCCCCGCAGTTGTAGGCGGCAAGGACCGTCGCCCAGTCGCCGAAGATCTGGTGCAGTTCCTTCATATAGGCGATGGCGGCCTTCGTGGATTTTTCCGGGTCAAGCCGTTCGTCGACCCATTCGTTCCGCTTCAGGCCGAACTTGTAGCCCGTCGACGGGATAAACTGCCAGAGTCCGAGCGCCCGGGCCCGGGACAGGGCCTTTGCCTTGAAGCCGCTCTCGATGAGCGGCAGCCAGGCCAGGTCCTCGGGCATTCCGGCATCGCGTATCGTCTTCGCGAACTGCCCGCGGTACCTGCCGGAACGCTGGTACGACTCCAGGAAGAAATCACGCTCCAGGGTCTGAAAGAGCCTGATCTCCCGTTCCACATGGTCATTGACCGTGAGCGGGATCTCCTTCCCGTTGCCGTTGACCGACGTGAACCGGGAAGCGTAGATCTCCGTCAGCCGCTTGGAGATCACGAACCGGAGGTCCTCTTTCTGCTGGACCGCCTTGGCATCGGCGTCGGCGGGCAGCTTCAGGATGATGGCATAGGCCTGGTCAAGCGCATCGATCGCCCGGTCCCGGTCCCCCGCGGACCAGTGCTCCTGTGAGGAATCGATCAGTTCCAGCGCGGCATCCAGGACGCTTTCGTCAGTCTGATTGGTGTCCGAATCTTCTTCAGCCTCCGTCTCCCTGTCCCCGGGCCCGGCCTCGCCGACAGGAAGCGCCGGATCTTGCCGCTGCAGCGAAACGGCCGGCGTTGTCTCATCGGTCCCGGCGGACATGAACGCAGCCGTCACGGGTCGGTCGTTCTCCGGCGCCTGACCGTTCGACAACGTCGTACAACCGGTCCCGAACAGGGAAAGAACGAGGAGGGAAACAATTGTGGGAAGGTAATTATTGAGCATTGCTTGAGACAGATACTACGATATCATCCCCTGAAATGCAAACGGTTTTCGATCAAATCTTGTTATTTCCCCGTGGATTGCCGGACACATCAGCAGATCGCTGAAAAAGTCCTTTAGCCGTCTTTGCGAGCGAAGCGAAGCAATCTCGGTTTTAAAAAAATCAATAACTTTGGGATTGCCGCCCCGTCTTTAAGCGTGCCGGGGCAGGCTTGCAAACAAACGCTCCTCGCAATGACAGTTCGAGAGTTTTTCAGCATCCTGTTAGGCCGCGGCCTCATCCATCTGCACGGGAACATCGCAGGACTTTTCTATGGCTGACCACGGCCGTTCGCCGGCACCAATCCCAAAACCATCATAATTGTTGTTGTTTTTTTAAGGTCCCTGTGCCATAATCTGCCCACTCAATATCTGGTTTTCGCTGCAGACCCCGTTCCCTTATTAGCGGGCAATCGGAGAAGCCGCACAGATCGATCGGTGGCAAGGACGGCATTATCGTGGCAAAAGCCAACATACTGCTTGTTGAAGACAACAAGGCCCAGGCAACTATCATCCGGGACTACCTCTCGAAGAACGGCTATCAGGTCATGATCGTCGAGGACGGCATGTCCGCCATCAAGGCCGCCAAGACGAGCAAGGTGGACATCATTCTCCTCGATCGCATTCTGCCTGATATGGATGGCAGCGATGTCTGCCGCTGGCTCAAGCTTGACCAGTCCACCCGCGACATCCCCATCATCATGCTGACCGCCAAAGGGGCCATGTCCGACAAGATCTCGGGGCTTGAGGCCGGCGCCGACGATTACCTTCCCAAGCCCTTCGATGAATCGGAGCTCAACGTCCGCATCTATGCCCGCCTGAGGACCAAGACGCAGCAAGATGAGCTGAAAAAGAAGAACCGCCAGCTCGAGGACATGCTCACCCGGGTAGAAAGTCTCGCGATCATGGACCCGCTGACGGGGATCTACAATCGGAGGCGCTTCGAGAGCATCTTCACCAGCGAGTTCAAGCGTGCCATGCGGTACCAGCTCCCGCTCACCTGCATGATGATCGACATCGACCATTTCAAGTTGATCAACGATGCCCACGGCCACCAGGAAGGCGATACTGTGCTCAAGGAGATCGCCCGGATCATCCAGACGACCATCCGCGAGGTCGATACGCCCGCCCGCTGGGGCGGAGAAGAGTTTGTGGTCCTCAGCCCGAACACGAGCAAGGAGAAATCCCTGCTGGCCGCTGAACGACTGCGGAAGGCCGTCGCCAGTCACGAATTCTCCCGAACAGAGACCAAAAAAGCGACCATCAGCATCGGCGTGGCCGGCCTCCCCGATCCTTCCATCGACTCCCAGGACAAGTTGATCCATGCCGCTGACCTCGCCATGTACGAAGCAAAAAAGAACGGAAGGAACCGGGTAGAATCAGCATAAGGTCGTTCGATGATGACCAGTTCCGGAGATGTTTTAAAAAGACCGCTGAGTAGACCTCTCTCTGACCGAACACTTCCTGATCGCCGATCCCTTGCAAAATCCCGATAAAGACGTTATAGTGTCCACATCCTGCATCGTCCCCATGAAACACCTATGAACTCAGTTATCGATTACTTTGAGAAAATCGCGCTCGTCTCTCTTGAAAAGCAGGACGGCCTGATCAGGCGCCTCGGCGAACATATCATGGAGCTTGACCTTGACACGGGAGTGGCGCGGTTTAGCACCGATGTCGCATTCCCCTTCCAGCTCCTGGGAACGGAATCGGATAATTCGCTCACCTGGCTTTGGGCGTGGGCTGAAGAGCAGCCCGAGGTCTCCGAGGAGCTGCTCAGGTCAGCCCGGGAGCTGAAAGCGTGGGGCGCAAGGGAAGGAGTGACCGAGTTCACCGTTCCCTCACTCGACCTGGACCGCGCTGACGGGACCATGCTCTCGCTCATCGCTTCAGGGATATGCGCGGCGAGCGGTTATTACCGGGATTACTATGATGGCGGCACACTGTTCATCCTGCTGTACGGCGCAGACAGCGACCAACCTCCGGAATTTGACCGTACCGGTCTTATCCGTGCAGTGAAAAACCTCGTATCCCGATACGATTTCAATCATCGGAACGCCCTGCTTTCCTACTTGACAATGAAGAGCCTCCCCTTCTCCGAATCAGGCGATACCGTGAACGCTGAACTTGCCGGAGGCGATCGGCTTGTTGCCCTGTTCGACCATGCAGGACAGGTGATAACGATAAACGGAGAATCACTATCCTGACGCTGACATTGCCGTACACCACCCGGCCCCATGACGGGACAGAGGATCATGAGCAAGATACTGATCATCGATGATGATGCGGGTTTTCTGAAGCGTCTCCGCGTGTATTTGCAGGAGCGATACCCGGAACTCGCGGTGGCAACCTGCAATGACCCGGTAAAATGCCTGGCTTCCATCACAACGGACCTTGACCTGCTCCTCGTCGACCTCGAGATGCCGGGACTGGACGGGACCAAGGTCCTTTCCTACGCCACCTCCATCGGAGTGAACAAAAATAGGATCATCATCCTCTCCGGCCGGGACGCCGACTACCTGCACAAAAGGTTCCCCATGGGAAGTTGTCTTGGCGTGCTCAACAAGTTCGAGGAGAACCAGAAAGCCGTTCTTGATATGGTTTTTAATGCGCTCCGGCAAAAAAAGCACGCTCCATCATCAACATAATTTTCGTCCAGGGGCGTCCCTTTGCAGACGACGTCGGAGTCCCGGTGAGTTACGATCATGCCTGTCAGCCGGAACTATCTTCAATACGCGCTCGAACTGCTGAAGGCCCTCGGACCGGTCACCGCGAAAAGAATGTTCGGCGGCGCAGGCCTGTACCTTGAAGGGTTGTTCTTCGCGTTGATCGCGGACGATGTGCTGTACTTCAAGGTTGACGAAGCGAATAAGGCTGACTACCTGAACGCCGGGACGGGGCCGTTCAAGCCCTCCGGCTCTTATGAGATGAGCTACTACGAGGTACCCGCCGATGTACTGGAGGACGAGGAACATCTGAAGGAGTGGGCGCAGAAGGCGGTCACCGCCGCCATGAGAAGATCCGCGACCCGCAGGAAGACACCTACCCGTGCGCGAAGAAAACCCCGTTGAGATGCCTATTAACGGAATGCTCGACCTGCACACCTTCCTGCCGAAGGACGTGAAGGACCTGGTTCCGGACTATATAGCCGAGTGCCGCAAACAAGGCATCCTCCAGGTGCGCATCATTCACGGCAAGGGCTCGGGTGCACTGCGGGAAACCGTGCATGCCCTGCTTGCCCGGATGCCGGAAGTCGTTTCCTTCAAGCTGGCAGATGAACAGGCAGGCGGCTGGGGCGCAACGATCGTACATCTTAAACCGATCTGACAGGATAACAGGTTCTAGGATATTATTAGGAGATCGCAAATTGTTTTGCGAAGCTATTTCCGTCATTCCCGCGCAGGCGGGAATCCAGGACTATCAGGCCTTTACTGGATCCCCGTTTTCACGGGGATGACGAATATACTTATCCGATATTATCCAGTAATCCTGTCAAAAAAGGAAGTGATCATGGCTTTATTAGACAAGCTTGAACGCAGCTTCGGAAGATATGCGATACCGAATGTCACTCTGTATATCGTGATCGGGCAGGCGTTCATGTACCTCTTCTCCTATTCAGGCCGGCTGGACATCACCCGGGCGCTGCTCGTCCCCAACCTCGTCCTCGCGGGAGAGTGGTGGCGGGTCCTCACCTTCCCCTTCATCCCGCCGAGCGCGAGCCTGTTCTTCATCTTCTTCGCTCTCTACGTTTTTTACATGATGGGCGGCGCACTCGAGGGCCGCTGGGGCGCGTTCCGGTACAACGTCTTTCTTTTGACCGGATATGTGTTGACCGTAGCGGTTTCATTCCTTTTCCCCTACCATGCGGCGAGCAATGTCTTCGTCGGCGGTTCCGTGTTCCTTGCCTTCGCCGCGCTCTATCCAGACTTCCAGTTCTATATCTTCTTCATCCTCCCGGTGAAGGTCAAATGGCTGGCGCTCCTCGCCTGGATCGGGTACGGGATATCGTTCATTTCCGGAGACTGGTCCACGCGGCTGCTCGTCGTTGCCTCGATCAGTAATTTCCTTCTGTTCTTCGGAAACGACATCTGGTGGAAGATGAAGACGGGGAAGAAAAAGATGGCGGAGCAGGCGCGGTCCCTCTCGGGGACACGTGAAGCGTTCCACCGGTGCGCATCATGCGCTAAGACCGACCTTACCCACCCGGATATGGAGTTCCGCTACTGTCCGGACTGCGGTGGCCTGGGATACTGCAGGGACCACATCGACAACCATGAACACAGGAAGAAATAGCGAAGGATTTCTCAGTGCTCGCTGCGACAGACGATAGGAGCACTATCGTACGCTGCACAACATATTCCGGACGTGTCCCGCCGCGATAGGCCGCCTCGTGTGCTACAATCAGTACATGGACAGGTTTCCGGACACTCCGCGCCGTCTTTTTCCGCTCATTTTCATCGCTTCCCTCTCCTCGCTCGCCTATGAATTGACCCTTATCAGGATATTTTCGCTCACGCTGTGGTACCACTTCGCTTTCATGGTCATCAGCATTGCCATGCTGGGCATCGGGGCGAGCGGGACCCTGCTCTCGGTGGTCCCCGCGCTCAGGGACCTGCGGCGCATCCCCGCGTACGGCCTGGCCCTGGCAATAGGGATTCCCGTCTCCTATCTCCTTGCCAACCTGGTCCCCTTCGACCCTGTCCGGCTTTCTTGGGACCGGCTCCAGGTCCTGTACATCGGGGTATATTACCTCGTCCTCGGGGTCCCCTTTCTCGCTTTCGGTCTGATCGTCTCAACGGCCTTTTCCGCCATAAAGGAATATCCGGGCCTGGTCTATGCCTCGGACCTTCTCGGCGCGGGGGCCGGTTCGCTCCTGGTCTTCTGCCTGCTCTTCCTGGGCGGGCCGGAACAGGCCGTGTTCATCCTTTCCTCGCTCGCCGCAGCAGGACTCCTGCTGTACGTCCGGGGGTGGATGCTGCCTGTCTCCGGTCTTGTTATTGCGTTGAATGTCCTGATGCTCGTCCTGCATCCCTTGATCAGCCATCCAAGGATGTCTCCCTACAAATCCCTCGAGGCCGCGCTTCGCTTCCCCGGAGCGGAGCTTCTCAGGACCTACGACAGCCCCTATGGCCGCGTCGATGTATTCAAAAGCCCCGCGGTACGGTATGCGCCGGGCCTCAGCCTCAGGTACCTCGAACCCCTGCCTGAACAGACAGGCATTGCCGTGGACGGCGGCGATATCCAGGCGGTCACGGAGGAAACAGACCCGGAAAAGCTCTCCTTCCTGCGAAACCTTCCCTCAAGCCTCCCCTATCTCCTTGCGGAGAAGGACGACGTGCTCATCCTGGAGCCCAAGGGGGGGCTCGCGGTGCTCGCGGCAAAATACCAGGGAGCGAAACGGATCCACGGTGTGGAATCCAATCCCCTGGTGATGCGCGTGGCGCAGGAGCTTCGCGGAAACAGGTCTGCGGCGCCCGATGAGGCCCTGTACCATGCCGGACTGGGCCGGACCTGGCTTTCCTCCTCGGCCGGGACGTTCGACGTCATCGACCTGTCGTTCATGGGGTCTTTGCCCGGCGCATCCTTCGGCTTCGCCGAGGACTACCGTTTCACCGTGGAAGCGTTCAGAGTATACCTGGACCATCTGAAGCCGGGCGGTTTCCTTTCGCTGAACCTCTACATCGTTCCGCCGCCGAGGACCGAGTTCCGCCTTCTTGCGACGCTCGCGGAGGCCGTGGAACGATCAGGGCACCCGGACGTTTCATCCCGCATCACGGCGATACGGAGTTGGGACACGCTGACGGTCCTGTACAAGAACGGGGACTTGACAGACCGGGACCTGGACCGTATAAGGACGTTCTGCAGGGAGCGCAGGTTCGATACGGTCTATTATCCCGGCATTGCGGCTGCGGAGAGCAACGTCTTCGTCAAAATGCGGGGAAACGAGTATTTTGAGGCCTTTCAGCGTATGATCCTTCCGGCAGCGCGGCAGCAATTCCTGGAGAATTCGCTGTTCGATGTGCGACCCGTCCATGACGACAGCCCCTTCTTCCATTATTATCTCAAGCTCGGGAACATCGGGGACATCTACAGGGTGATGGGCGGGAAATGGCAGTATTTTTTCGAGGAGGGTTATCTCCTGCCGATCCTCTTCGGCCAGGTGCTCGTGATCAGCGTCATCCTCATCGTTTTACCGCTGTTCGCGGGAAGGCGTCCTGTTCCGCCGAATGCCGGGCGGGGAACGCCGGCAGCCCTTTCCTATTTCGCCGCGATCGGCCTCGCATTCCTGTTCGTGGAGGTCGTGATCGTCCAGAAGATGGTCCTGGTCCTGGAGCATCCGGCCTACGCGGCAGGCACGGTAATTGCCTCGGTCCTGGCGGGATCAGGAGCCGGGAGCTTTGCTAGCCAGCGGATGGAATGGCTGCGCAGACCCCGTACGCTGTTGATCGTGGGAGGGCTTTGTGCGCTCTACTCCGTGGCGTTGTCCGGCCTCTACCCAGTTCTCGCTGTTGTATCTATGCCGGCAAGGATCATAGCGGTCTTTCTGCTCTTCCTTCCCCTGGGATTCTTCATGGGCATTCCCCTGCCTCTCGGGATCGCGCTCCTGCAAAAGAGCACACCGGAGCTGGTCCCCTGGGCATGGGCGGTAAACGGCTGTTTTTCGGTCCTTTCCCCGATCCTCGCCGTCATGCTTGCCCTTGCCGTGGGATATTCCCTGGTCATCCTGACGGGGGCCGGTTTGTACTTCGCCGGATATCTCTGCATGAGGCCGTCGCGGAACTCACTTTCCTGAAACGAGCGGGCTTGACTTCGCTATTTCTGTGCTTCGCCGACCATGGGCACGAACGCCACATCGCCCAACTGCTCCACGTCCAGTTCGCCTTTCCGTTTCGTGCCGAGCGTAAGCACCTGATAGTAGACCGTCCTGCCGAGGGGAATAATGATCCTGCCGCCTTCCTTCAACTGCCTGATGAGCGGCGGGGGGATGTGGTTCGCCGATACGGTGATGATGATGGCGTCGAACGGCGCGCGCTCCTCCCACCCGAAATACCCGTCTGCGTACTTCACCGTCACGTTCTTGTATCCAAGGTTCCCGAGCGTGTGTTCGGCGCTGTCCGCAAGGGTCTTCCGTATCTCGATGGTATACACTTCCTTCACGAGCTCCGCCAGGACGGCCGCCTGGTAGCCTGAACCGGTCCCGATCTCGAGCACCCTGTCCCCGGGCTTCAGCCGCAATGCCTCGGTCATCAGGGCGACCACGTAGGGCTGCGAAATTGTCTGGCCCTCAGCGATAGGCAGTGGATGGTCGGCGTAGGCCCGGTCCCGCAGCGACGGGGCCACGAACAGGTGCCTCGGCACCTTCAGCATGACATCGAGCACGGTCTTATCACGGACACCCCTGCTTTTGATGTCCTGCTCGACCATGTGGCGCCGTTTTGCAAGAAAGAGATCGTCTGCCGAAGATGCTGAGGAAGGAGACAGGAAAAGGGCGGACAAGGCAAGAATGACCAATGAAGATCGCATAGGAATAAGCATGATATCTATCACCTCCTGTCCTAATTATGACACAGGACTGGAGAGGATGGGAGCGGTTTGCGGCGGGAATTACGGCTGTTCCAAGAGCATCAGATCAGGTTCTTACTGCGATAAAATCGATCTCCACCGCAACGTCTTTCGGCAGTCTTGACACCTCGACGGTTGCCCGGGCCGGCGGGTCTACGCGAAAGTAGCTGCCATAGATCTCGTTCATGCTTGCAAAGTCGCCGATATTCTTAAGATAGATCGTTGACTTGACCACATTGGACATGGCGCAGCCGGCCGCTGCAAGGATCGCCTTCCCGTTCTCCATCACCCGCTTCGTCTGTTCCCTGATGTCCCCCGCCACGATATCCCCGGTCTTCGGGTCGAGCGGTATCTGGCCTGAGACGAACACGAACCCGTTCGCTTCGACCGCCTGGGAGTACGGCCCTATGGCCTGAGGCGCGTCCGCTGCTCTGACGATTTTCTTCATGACCGTTATGTCCTTTCTTCAGGATGATCGGTGTTTCCTCCGCTCTCGGTATTTCTCCATCCATTCGATGCCCGCAGCGGTCAGGCGGTCCAGGAGATAGATCGCGGCAAATGATACGGTCACCAGACCGGCCAGACCCAGACAGACTCCGAACGAAAATTCGTATCCGACAGAACGGCCGAAAAGCAGCGCGGCGCCGAGCAGGATAAGATAGACGAGCAGCAGTGCCCAAAGCACCTGAAGTGCGCCCGCCCGCAGCACCCGCTTTTTTCTGTCTGACACATCCTCATTCCGCACTCGACACTCCGCACTCCGCAATAAAATCATCCCGCCTTCACCCGCCTCACATCCATCACGCCGTCCACGGATGCGATGTTTTTGATGATGCGGTTCAGGTGCTCCACATCGCTGATCTCGATGGTGAAGTTCAAGGAGGCCTGCTTGTCCGCGCCGGTGGTGACCTCGGCGTGGGAAATGTTCGCCTCGGAGGCGCTGATCGAGGACGATACGCTCGCCAGGATGCCGGGCTTGTCCTGAGTGAGGACCGCGATCTTGACCGCATGGGCGCCGGACTTGAACTCACCCCACGTCACTTCCACCATGCGTTCCTTGTCGACGGTCATGTCCGCCACGTTCGGACAGTCCATCGTGTGGATCGAGATGCCGCGGCCCCGCGTGATGAACCCGACGACCTTGTCGCCGGGCACCGGGCTGCAGCACTTGGAAAGGTGAAAGAGCATCTGGTCCATGCCGCCGATCTTCATGCCGCCGCCGGCGCCCTTCTTCTCCGGCGGGGGCTTCTTCAGCGGCTTTTTCGGAAGAGGCTCGGCATGGGGCCGGTCCGGCGCGAGTTTGTTCGCCACCATGTGCGCCGATACCTTGCCGTAGCCGATGGCCGCGAGCATGTCGTCCACCGTATTGTGCGACAGCTCATGGGCGATGCGGTGAATATCGTTCGATTTGAACACCTTTGCCGGACTGAGTTCGTGCTTCCGCAGGTCCTTATCAAGCAGTTCTTTCCCGAGAAGGATGCTCCTCCTCCGCTCTTCCGTGTTGACCCAGGCCTTGATCCTGGTACGCGCTTTCGATGTCTTGACGAACTTGAGCCAGTCGCGGCTCGGTGTATGGCCGGTCTGCGTGATGACCTCGATGCGGTCGCCGTTGCGGAGAACGTGTTTGATCGGAACGATCTTACCGTTGATCTTGGCGCCCACGCACTGGTGACCGATGTCGGTATGCACGGCATAGGCGAAGTCCACGGGCGTGGACCCCTGAGGAAGCTCACGCACGTCTCCCTTCGGCGTGAATACATACACGACGTCCGGAAACAGGTCGCCCTTGACCGTGTCCATGAACTCCTTGGCATCGGTCAGGTCGGATTGCCACTCCAGGAGCTGGCGGAGCCACGCAAACTGCTGTTCCTCTCGCTGGCTCATGGCCGACTTTTCCTTGTACCGCCAGTGGGCGGCGATGCCCTCCTCGGCGAGCCGGTGCATCTCCTCGGTGCGAAGCTGGAACTCCACGCGCTCGCCCTTGGGTCCGATGACCGTCGTATGGAGCGACTGGTAGAGGTTGGACTTGGGGACGCCGATGAAGTCCTTGAACCTGCCCGGGACCGGCGTCCAGAGCGAATGGATCAGGCCGAGGATGGCGTAGCAGTTGACCTTCGTGTCCGTTATGATCCTCACCGCGATGAGGTCGTAAACGTCATCGAAGGAGATCCCCTGCTTCTGCATCTTCTGCCAGATGCCGTAGAGATGCTTGGGCCTGCCCTTCACTTCACCCTTGTAGCCGTGCTCCGCGAGCTGGCGTTTCACGATCTCGATAAGCTCATCGATGTAGACCAGGCGCTCCTGGCGCTTCTGGGTAACCTTGTCGGCTATCTCCCGGTATTCCTCGGGGTGCAGGTACCGGAACGAAAGGTCTTCGAGCTCGGTCTTGATCCGGGCTATCCCCAGGCGATTGGCGAGGGGCGCGTAGATATCGAGGGTCTCCTGGGCGGTGCGCTTCTGCTTCTCCGGCGGGAGGAACGTCAGCGTGCGCATGTTGTGCAGCCGGTCGGCGAGCTTGATCAGGATCACCCGAATGTCGTTGGACATGGCAACGATCATCTTGCGGAAGTTCTGGGCCTCGCGCTCCTCGCGGCTCTGGAGCTCGATGCGGGACAGCTTGGTCATGCCGTCCACGAGCTTGGCCACTTCGTCGCCGAAAAGGGACTGTATCTCCTCCGTGGTCGAGGTCGTGTCCTCGATGGTGTCGTGGAGGATGCCGGCAGCCACGGTCGCGGCATCCAGTTTGAGTTCCGCCAGGATCTTTGC
>CAYILT010000069.1:0-13864 GCA_964364055.1 uncultured Nitrospiraceae bacterium
GAGAACATGCGTATGTCCTGTATGCGCAACCAGTTCGTCATAACGATGAGTATAGCAAAAATGCGGGATGGTATGATGCTTTTTTACGTCCGATGAAAGAGGCTTTACTCCGTGCGGAAGTCCCGGTGGCATTTTACGCCCCGGTCGAGAAGCTCCTTGGTCAGGGACAGCATGGCGTTGCCGTCGTTCTTGTGCGCGGCGCGTCCCAGGTCTTCGAGCTTCCGGTGGAACTGTTTGTCCTGCTCGACAAAGTCGTTCAGGCGTTCCGCGTTCTTCTTGAGCGTGACTGAGCCGTGCTTCACGCCTTCATGGGTCTTTTCCATGGTCCCGTGCATCTTCTCCAGCGCCCCGTGCACCCGGTGCCCGTCGCTCATGGCAACACCCGATACGACGTCACGGAACACGGCATCGAGCGCCACCATTTCCTCGACGAGCGGATTTCCGCCGTGCTCATGCTTGCTCTGAGCCTGAGTACCGTGCTTGTGCTCGCCAGCGTGATGCTTCTCGTCATGATCGCTTCCCCCGAAGGCAGCAAGGGAAATCACGACCGTTGCCGCGATTCCTGTCATCACCGAAAGGACCATGCTGTTCTTCCTGTTCATAAGCGCCTCCTTATTATTGTACCGGTCATGTATCCCGTTCCCGGCCGGGATCCCGGAACAGGGCGAAGAAAAAGGGGACGGCGAAAGCCGTCCCCTGAATTATGCACAATTATTGCGTCTCTCGCTTTTACGCCTTCTGCTCCGCCGGCTCCCTGCCGAGCATGAAGAAATCATACACAAAGATCGAGACGCCGATCAGGAAGCCCACGCCGAAGATGGCCCGAAGGATCCAGAACCAAAGGTTGTAGGTCGTCTTGACCGCGACATAATCGAGACCCATGAGCCGCTCCATGTAGACCTGGACCATGCCCGCGCCGGTGATGGTCAGCACGATGAGGACCATGGATATCGTCATCCAATAGAACGCCAGGTACGCCCGGCGGGGGTTGTAGTCCTTCACGCCGCGGATGGCCGGCAGGGTCACGTAGATCATGGAGATGACCAGCAGCACATAAGCGCCGTAGAAGGCAAGGTGGCCGTGGGCCGTGGTGATCTGGGTGCCATGGGTCCACTTGTTCACCTGGGGCAGGGTATGGATGATGCCCCAGAGGCCGGCGCCCACGAAGTTAAAGATGGCATGGGCGACGGTGTAGAACAGGCCGGGCTTGTTCGTCACGTTCCGCGCCTCACGGGTTGTCCGGAAGGCGTCCCAGACCATCAGGAGCAGCGGTACGGGTTCGAGAGAACTGAAAATTCCTCCGATCCAGTGCCAGTATTTGGGCGTGCCGATGAAATAGTAGTGATGTCCCGTTCCGAGGATGCCGGTGAACAGGACGAGACCCACTTCAATATACATCCACTTTTCCAGCACCTCGCGCTTGGCGCCGATGGTTTTCATCAGCATGAAGGCGAGCAGCGCGCCGGCGATCACTTCCCAGGAACCCTCCACCCAGAGGTGGATGACCCACCACCACCAGAACTGGTCCTTGATCATGTTCTTCGAGTAGAACATGCCCGGCAGGTACATAAGCGCCAGGAACAAGAGGCCGAAGAGCAGGACCCCCTGGATGCCGGTCCATTTCCTGGTCTTCATCATGGTCATGAACATGTTGAACAGGAACAGCAGCACCGAGACCACGATGAGCACATCGGCCCAGCGGGGGGCCTCGATGTATTCTCGTCCCTCGTTCAAGAGCTGCGTGCCCATGACCGTTATGTTCGCCTGCGGATTCAAGCCCATCCAGATGTAGCCCAGCACGACCAGCGTGATGGCGACCACGGTGGCCCAGAACTGGAACAGGGCGAGGGGGTAGCTCCACACTTCGGTCTCCGATTCCTCGGGGACCACGTAATACGTCGCGCCCATGAGGCCGGAAAGGAGCCAGACCACGAGGGCGTTGATGTGGAGCGTCCGGATGGTGTTGAAGTTCAGGATGAAAATATCGGGCCTGATAAACTGGATCGCCGCGATGATCCCGACCACCACCTGGACGAGGAACAGGATGACGGCGAAAGTGTAAAAGTACTGCGCGATCTTCTGACTTTGATATTTGACGGTCATTGTCACCTCCGATTGATCATGCCACTCACCTTTTCCTTCCTCTCCCCCAGAGGGAGAGGATAAGAGAGGTGAGGGGAGTTTATTTTATTGTTCAGCACCCCCGCCTTGTTTCCTCCCCCCTCGAGGGGGAGGAGCAGAGGAGAGGGGGCTATTTCAACGTAACAAGATAAGCGGCCAGAGATTTCAGATCGTCATCCGACATGGCGGCGTAGGGCGGCATCGCCGAATTGGGGACGACGGAGCGGGGCTCCTTCAGGTGCTTCACATGCCATGCCGCATCCTTCCCGCTCGCGCCGACGCGCGTCAATTCCGGCCCGCTGGTGCCGCCGATGCCGTAAATGTTGTGGCAGTTCGAACATCCCTGGGACTGGTAGACCTGCTGTCCCCGGGTCTGTTCCTTTCCGCCGACGCCCGCCGCAGCGGCCAAAATGGGCTTGGGCGGCCATCCATTCGTGTCGATCTTCGATATCCACGTGAGGAAGGCGACCAGATTATCCGCTTCCTGCGAGGTGAGACCCAGCTTCGGCATGGCCGCGGTCGGTTTCACGCCGCGGGGGTCCATCAGGAACTGCTTGAGGTACCCGGCCGGCTTGCGCTCCACTGCCTTGGTCATGTCGGGCGCGAAGTAGGACCCGTTTCCCAGGATGGTGTGGCACCCGATGCAATCGTACTTCTGCCAGACCATCTTGCCGGCGTCCACTTCCTTCGTCACCTCCGGGGCCCTGCCGTCGATCTGGTTCATCGTATCGACGGTGAGGCCCAGAAAGATGATGAAGAAGAAGAGACTGCCGAAAATGAACAAATTCCGTGCTGCTTTGTTGCTCATAGACACCTCCTTGGGCGGGGTTATATTGCGAGCGCAGGATACCGGAAGAACGGGACGCCCGGTATGATGTGCATCATAAGCATAGCAAAAAAAATACGCTCTGGGCATCACAGGGGGAAAAAATGAGGATCGGGTATATCGACGTTGGTGCATCACGGCTAAGGAGGGGGAGGGTCTATCTGGCGAGACGTTACCATCAGTAACTTAACGTGACCGATCACTTGTGCCTAAAATGTTGCAAGGTCCGCTGCTCGGGATTGCTTCCCTGTCGTCCTGCTAAAGAGTTTCCCAAATTGCCCTTGACTTTGAACGGGTTAAGAACGTAATATAAGCCCTTGCCCAATTGGTAAAATCCATCAGCGGAGCCGGGCCCTTATCATGAACCTTACATTCTTTTTCGCAGCCATAGCGCTCTATCTGATAGCGACCGCGGGGTACCTTATCTATTTCGTCCAGCCGGAGCGGAAGTCCATCGCGTCGATCTCGCTCTGGACGACCTTTCTCGGCTTCGTGCTCCATTTCATCTATTTCATCCTGCGCTGGACCGAGGGCGGCCGCATCCCCGTCACGAATTTCTTCGAGGCCATCAACGGCCTCGGGATGGGCATCGTCCTGGTGTTCCTGATCATGGAGCTGCGCTACCGGATCCCGGCGCTCGGCACCTTCATGCTGCCGCTCGTACTGCTCCTGATGGCCCCGGCGGCGCTCACGTCGCGCCAGATCGAGGGGCTGAACCCGATCCTGAAGAGCACCTGGCTGGGCGTGCACACGAGCCTCGCGCTGCTGGGCGACGCGGCGTTCGCCTTCGCCTTCATCGTCTCTCTCATGTACCTGCTCCAGGAGCGCCAGCTCAAGCACAAGCGGCTCGGCGCCATCTTTCACCGGCTGCCGCCCCTGGACGTGATGGACACCATCAGCTACCGCGCCCTGTCCATCGGCTGGCCGCTCTTCACCCTCGGCATGATCACCGGCTCCATCTGGGCGGAAAGCGCCTGGGGGACCTACTGGAGCTGGCAGCCGAAGGAAACGGCGTCGTTGCTCGTGTGGCTGATCTATCTGTCGCTGCTGCATCTCCGCACCATCGGATGGCGCGGCAAGAAGATGGCCTGGCTCTCGATAGCGGGGTTCCTGTTCGTGCTGGTCAGCTTCTTCGTCGTGAGCAGGATCGGGGCCGGGAAGCATACGTTTTAACAGGTCACTGAAAAAGTCCTTTTGCCGTCTTTGCGAGCGAAGCGAAGCAATCTCGGTTTAAAGAAATCAACAAGTTCGAGATTGCCGCGTCGCGAAAAACGCTCCTCGCAATGACATTTTTAGGCTTTTTCGGTAAACTGCTAAGGTGAATGCATGGGAATCGTCGTTGTCGGTCTCAGCCATAGGTCAGCGCCCATCGAGGTCCGGGAGAAGCTTTACTTCCCCGAGGAGACGCTCCCGGCCGCGCTCGGCAAGCTCATGTCCTACGAGGGCATCCGGGAAAGCCTCATCATCTCCACGTGCAACCGCGTGGAGATCTACGCCTTCGTGCAGGACAGCGCGAAGGGCGTGGACCGCATCAAGCAGTTCATCTCGGAGTACCACGGCATCTCCCGCGAGGCCCTCGAAGGGTCGCTCTACGTCTATCCCGACGCCCAGGGCGTGCGCCATACCTTCCGCGTGGCCTCGAGCCTCGACTCCCTGGTGCTCGGCGAGGCGCAGATCCTGGGACAGCTCAAGGACGCCTTCGACATCGCCCTTAAGACCAAGACCACCAGCACCATCCTGAACAAGCTCATCAAGAAGTCCATCTCCGTGGCAAAGCGGGTCCGCACCGAAACGCGGCTCGCCGAGGGTGCGGTGTCCATCAGCTCCGCGGCCGTGGAGCTCGCGAAGAAGATCTTCGGCGACCTCACGGGCAAAACGGTCATGCTGCTCGGCGCCGGCGAGATGGCCGAGCTGGCCGCCCAGCACCTGCTGGGCAACGGCGTGAAGAACATCATGGTGGCGAACCGCACCTTCGAGCGCGCCGAGGAGCTTGCCAAGGAGTTCAAGGGCGACGCCATCCGGTTCGAGCATTTCCCCGACGCCCTCGTGATGGTGGATATCCTCATCTGCGCCACCGGCGCCCCAAACTATGTGGTCAAACGCGACATGGTCGCTAAGGTCATCAAGGACCGCCGCCACAAGCCCATCTTCATGATCGACATCTCCAACCCGCGGAACATCGATCCCGAGGTCGACAAGGTCGACAACGTGTACCTCTATGACATAGACGACCTTCAGAGCAAGGTTGACGTCAACACCGGGGGCAGGGCGAAGGAAGCGGAGAGGGCCGAGGTGCTCGTGACCCAGGAGGTGGAGACGTACCTCCAGTGGGAGCGTGGCCTCGACGCCGTGCCGACCATCGTGGACCTCCGGGAGAAGGTGGAGGACATCCGGAAGCGCGAGCTGGACAAGACTCTCGGTTCGCTGAACGGCATCACCGACGACCAGCGCAGGGCCGTGGACATAATGTCCCAGGCGATCGTGAACAAGCTGCTGCACGCGCCGCTGGTTGTGCTGAAGCTGGCCGCCGCCGCGCCGGGCGCCGGTGACAATACCATCGCCGTCGCGCGCAAGCTGTTCAATCTGGACATGGAACTGAAGCGGCCTGTCCACTGCAGGGCGCCGGAGCAGCCCGCGGAAGAGAAGGCGCCGGCAACGCCGGTGACGCGCAAAGACGTCTGTTAGGGACGGCAGCAGACGCGAAACGGACGGCAGGTTGCCCTGAATCGGGCGGCCACACAGGGCCACCCCTGCAAATTATATGGTAAGGAGCCTTCATTGAGAAAAGAGATCAGGATCGGCACCCGCGCCAGCGCCCTGGCGCTCTGGCAGGCTGAGTGGGTGAAGTCGGAGCTCGAGAAAAAGTACCCCGGCATGTCGGTGTCCCTTACCAAGATCAAGACCACGGGGGACAAGATCCTCGACGTGCCCCTGGCCAAGGTGGGCGGGAAGGGGCTCTTTGTGAAGGAGATCGAGGAGGCCATGCTGCGGAGCGAGATCGACATCGCCGTACACAGCATGAAGGACGTACCCACGTTCTTCCCCGACGGCCTGCACCTCGGCGCCATCACCAAACGCGAGGACGCCCGGGACGCGCTGCTGTCGCGGAACAAGGTGAAGTTCAAGGACCTGCCGCAGGGCGCCAACATCGGCACCAGCAGCCTTCGCCGCCAGGCGCAGATCATGGGTCTGCGGCCCGACTTTGTGATCCACCAGCTCCGGGGCAACGTGGACACGCGCCTCCGGAAATTGAAAGAAGGGCGGTACGACGCCATCATCCTCGCCGCTGCCGGCGTGAAGCGGCTGGGCCTCGCGGAGAACGTGACCGAGTACATGGACCCCGAGGTGAGCCTGCCGGCCATCGGCCAGGGGGCGCTGGGCATCGAATGCCGGGTTGATGACCGGGAACTGAACGACCTCATCGCCTTCTTCAACCACGCCGAGAGCCGGGTCTGCGTCACCGGGGAGCGGGCTTTACTACGCAGGCTCGAAGGCGGGTGCCAGGTGCCGATCGCGTGCTACGGCCAGATCAAAAATGGAAAACTATCTCTGGCCGGTCTTGTGGGCAGTGTGGACGGCAAGCGGATCATCAAGGATTCCCTCGAAGGTCCGCAGACCGATGCGGAGCGGCTGGGTGTGGAACTGGCGGAAAAACTGCTCCAGCAGGGTGCAGACGTGATCCTCCGGGAAGTGTACGGCGCGAACGCGGACACCAGCGGCGATAAATTGCTGGAGAACTGATAAATATCGAAGATGAGAAGTTAAGAAGGTAAGATGTTAGGATGTTTTCTTGTCGCAACCTCTCACCTTCCCATCTTCCCACGTTCAAACAATCTTCCGCGCTATAGGCTTCCTCTTCGGTGAAAACCTTTATGAATCAATCAACAGGCAAAGTATATTTGATAGGCGCCGGCCCCGGCGATCCCGGCCTCATCACGGTCAAGGGCCTGGAGTGCGTGCAGAAGGCCGATGTGGTAATCTACGATTATCTCGCCAACGAGCGGCTGCTGGAGCACCGGCGGCCCGATTCCGAGCTTATCTACGTGGGCAAGCAGGGGAGCCGCCACACGCTTCCCCAGGAGGAGATCAACAGCCTCATCGTCAGGAAAGCGAAAGAGGGGAAGGTCGTGGCGCGGCTTAAGGGCGGCGATCCCTTCATCTTCGGCCGCGGCGGAGAAGAGGCCGAGGAACTCGTCGACAACGGCATACCCTTCGAGGTCGTGCCTGGCGTAACGGCGGCAACGGCCGTTCCGACCTACGCGGGCATTCCGCTGACCCATCGCGATCACACAGCCAGCGTCGCCTTTGTCACCGGCCACGAGGACCCTACCAAGCCCGAATCGAAACTGCACTGGAAAGAGCTGGCGACCGGCATCGGAACGCTGGTGTTCTTCATGGGCATGAAGAACCTCCAAAACATCGTGAACAACCTCGTCACCAACGGCAGGAGCGCTGATACGCCGATCGCGCTCATCCAATGGGGCACGCGGACGGACCAGAGGGTCGTCACCGGAACGCTGAAAGATATTGTTCTAAAAGTTAAAGAAGCGAAGCTCGGCCCTCCGGCCATCATCGTCGTGGGCGAGGTCGTCACGCTGCGGGACAAGCTCAACTGGTTCGAATCGAAGCCGCTCTTCGGAAAGCGCATCGTCGTAACGCGCTCACGGGACCAGGCAAGCGTGTTCGCCGAGACGCTGATCGACCGCGGCGCGACGCCCATCGAGTTCCCGAGCATCGACGTGGTGCCGCCGGCGGACTGGAGCGAGCTCGATGCAGCCCTGGACAGCCTCGAATCGTTCCAATGGATCATCTTCACGAGCGCCAACGCCATCCGGTTCTTCTTCAAGCGGCTCCGGTCGCGGGGCAGGGACATCCGGTCGCTCCATGCCAGCAAGATCTGCGTCGTCGGGCCTAAAACCGCCGAGGCGCTGGAGCAGTTCAGCCTCAAGGCGGACCTCATTCCCGCGGAGTTCAAGGCCGAAGGCGTCCTCGCCGCGCTGGGCGGTGGGCAGGTGAAGGGGAGGAAGTTCCTGATACCCCGCGCGAAGGTTGCCCGGGAATTGATCCCTGAAAAGCTCCGGGAGCAGGGCGCCGAGGTCACCGTGGCGACTGCCTACGAGAATGTCCGGCCGGCGACCGACGTGGACCGCGTGCGGAAGCTCTTCGAGGAGAAAAAGATCGCGGCAGTGACCTTCACCAGCTCGTCGACGGTCCACAATTTTGTTGAAATGCTGGGGCAAAAAGAGTATATAAAGCTCGTGGGCGGCGTTGCCGTGGCCTGTATCGGGCCGGTGACGGCGAAGACCGCGGAAGAGTACGGTATGAAGGTGGACATCATGCCGAAGGACTATACCATCCCGGCGCTGGTGGACGCGATGGTGGAGTATTATAGGAAGAAAACGTAACGCAGCCCGCCACAAAGACACCAAGACCCGAAGAAAAACTTTGAGCCTTCGTGCCTTCGTGGCAAGAAAAAGGAGTATTTATGATAACGATCACTGATGTGGCTGCAGACAAGATCAAAGATATCCTGAAGGCCGAGGGCATGCCCCAGGCGGGCCTTCGCGTGTTCACGGGCGGCGGGGGATGCGGCTGCAGCGGACCGACGTTCGAGATCGCCATCGACGACAAGGCCGGCGACGGCGACACGGTGGTGGAGGACAAAGGGGCGAAGCTCTACGTGGACGCCGAGACGGCGAAATCGCTGAAAGGCGCCGAGCTGGGATTCATTGCCGACGACCGCGGCGAGGGTTTTGTGCTGGGCTTCCCGAACGGCGCGCCCCAGGGCGGAAGCTGCGGCTGTGGCCCGGACGGGGGACAGAGCAGCGGTGGATGCGGTTCGGGATCGGAGTCAGGCGGCGGCTGCGCCTGCGGGTAGTCCTTTTTTAACGCAGAGGAATTGAGAAAACAGGAAGGTGAGAACCTGGGAGGTTGGGAAAGCAGGACAAATCCGCATACCTTCTCATCTTCCTACCTTCCCACCTTCGTAAAAGACACTCCGCGATCTTAGCGGCACCACAAAGGACTTTTCATGTATTTCCCCCAGTACCGTCCCCGCAGGCTGCGGGCGAACGAGACCATCCGGCGCATGGTGCGCGAGACCACGCTTTCACCCGATAACTTCATCTACCCGATGTTCGTGACCCATGGCAAGGGCGTCAAGAAAGAGATATCGTCCATGCCGGGCAATTACCAGCAGTCCATTGATAATCTCGTAAAGGACTGCGAGGAGGTTCATGGGCTCGGCATCCCGGCCGTGATCCTCTTCGGCATACCGGAGCGCAAGGACGAGCTGGGGTCGGAAGCCTATTCGGACGAGGGGATCGTCCAGCACGCCATCAAGGCCATCAAGAACAGGCTCCCCGGCCTCATGGTGATCACGGACGTCTGCATGTGCGAGTACACGAGCCACGGACACTGCGGCATCATTAAAAATGGAACGGTCCAGAACGACGCGACGCTGGAACTCCTCGCCAGGGAGGCTTTGTCCCACGCGAAGGCGGGGGCGGACATGGTCGCCCCTTCGGACATGATGGACGGCAGGGTAGGCGCCATACGCGAGGTCCTGGACGACGAAGGGTTTGAGAATACCCCGATCATGGCCTATGCCGCGAAGTACGCGTCGGGCTTTTACGGCCCCTTCCGGGAGGCGGCCGAATCGACGCCCCAGTTCGGCGACCGCAGGTCCTACCAGATGGACCCGGCGAACGGCCGCGAGGCGCTGCGCGAGGTCGAGCTCGACATCGAGGAGGGCGCCGACATCGTCATGGTCAAGCCCGCCCTGTCGTACCTGGACATCATTTCCCAGATCAAGCAGGAGTTCAACATGCCCGTGGCCGCCTACAACGTGAGCGGCGAGTACTCCATGGTCAAGGCCGCGGCAAAGCTCGGCTGGATCGACGGCGAACGCGTCATGATGGAGATCCTTACCTCAATTAAGCGCGCAGGCGCGGACATGATCCTGACCTACCACGCCAAGGAAGCAGCGAAACTGCTGAGCAGATAACAGACCCGCTTTTTCTCGTCCTTCTTACCAGGACAACGACCTTTTCCGGTCTCGTTCCCACTTTCCAACCTTTTTCTTTACAATCTTCAGCGATTATTGTAACCTCAGCCAGATCGAGTGTAGGGCCATTGTGGTCAAATACCATTTGAGCATAATGCTGTCTTCATCTGAGATTTGCCCCAGATATTTCTTTGACCGGAGCAGGTTCCCGGGACTGTCGCTGGCGTCCTGACGGATACATGCGCCAGATCCGAAATGGTTTGCCGCAAGCGGCCTCTCACGACACTTTGAGGAATGCACCCGATGACCTCGCGCGCGCGCGTACATGACGATAAAAAAAGAATTCTTGTTGTCGAAGATGATGCCGATATTATCAAGGTCCATCGGGAACTGCTCTCCGATCTCTTCACGGTCATCGTAAAGCCCTCGGGCATGCGTGCCATCAGTTATTTGAAGGATAATCCTGATATAGATCTCGTTCTTCTGGACATTAAGCTGCCGGACATATCGGGTATCGAAGTCCTGAAGGAAATAAAAAAAATGAAACCCTGTGTTCCCATCATCATCATAACCGCATTTGGAAGCGAAAACGTTGCCGTGAAGGCCTTCAGATGCGGGGCAAGGGATTATGTCAAAAAACCGTTCAGTAATGATGAATTACTGCGGCGGATCAATTTCTGCCTGTCGCTGAATATCATCGAACAGGCTAAACACAGAAAGGTATTGACCAACGAAGCCGACGAATTTGCGGCTGATTTTGTTTCCCGCACGAAGCCAAGCAGGAAAAACCATAATCTGCAACAGGCCCTCAAATATATCCACAACAACTTTTCGACGGAGATCAGTCTCGACCGAGTGGCAGGCACGGCCGGTATATCCAAATATCATTTCTCCCGCCTCTTTAAAGAGATGACCGGGTTGACGTATCAAAGCTATCTAAATCGCGTCAGGATAGAGCAGGCAAAGAAATTGCTGAATGATGACGCCCTGTCCATCACGGACACGGGATATGCTGTCGGTTATTCCGATCTCACACACTTCGAGAGAATATTCAAGAAACTTACCGGTATCACCCCCTCTCAGTTTAGACGTCGAACCTCTTCTCTTCCTGCTTCAAGCTAGTATATCCCGTAGTTGTTGCCGAGTTTCACTCCGTCCTCACCTTCCCGGTACTCTCATTTTATTATGCTCAGGTGCGGCCCGCCGCATTCTCCCTTCGTGAAGCGAATGGAGAATAACAGGATCACTGACTCCCTCTGCCTTACGGCGCCAAGTCACGGTATTATTTTCATAAAAATAGGTGAAATAGCAATAAATGCCGAATGATTCAGCAACGAATGCCGAGACACCGATTCCTTTTTATGTATTAATACGGTATAAAGATTGGTGTTTGCCGAAGGGAAAGCCGAACCCGTACATATTTCGGGGACGTCCCCAAGTCTTCCTAAGTCTTCACATGGCGAGAATAAACATAGGGGATGGGTAAAATATGGAAAGCGTTCATGTTGACCTGTCCAGCTTGCAGGAAATCCGCTACGATAATGACAACGCGATAATGGAAATCGATTTTAAGAATGGCAGCACGTATCAGTATTTTGATGTACCGCGCTATGCTTTCGATGGTCTCATTTCCGCTGAGTCGAAAGGACAGTACGCCGCCGCAAACATTTACAAGCTCTATCGGCAACAGAAAATCCGTTAACGCTGAAGAACCTTAGAGGAGATTTCCGCGGTCAGTGACAGTAACAAGAGCGCCAGGAAAGACGTAGCTGCTTGGAGCGCGTAATTGCGACTTCTACACAATGCAGCGGAGCGGCATCGGTGCGCAAAAGGGGCTCATCTTCGTCATGAACATCCGGGGAGATGCAGGGAACGAGGCATGGGTCGGGACGCAGTGGAACAACACGAAGTTCGTTCCTGTTGCATGGCGCGGACGTGATGGTGCCCGCATTCCGCAGGAGCAGCAGACCCAGGGGGACGGACGGGGAGAATTTTCCGCGCCACCGAGAGGGTACGCGGTCTATGTGCCGCGCGAGTAAAGGTATATCGTAGGGGGAAGAACGGATTGGTAATCTCAATATTTAAGTCTGACTCATGATGCTCTGTGATCAAGAAATGCCTGGTGAACTGAAAGGAGGTGAAATGTAAAAGACCCGTAAGGTGTGCAGTTTAATACATGCTTTGCATAATCTTATTGAAGGGAGAATTCTATGAAAACAAGAAGGATGGTAGTTGTCGTTTTGGCCTTTGCGTCGTTTGCCATGATCGCCGGCTGCTGCAGTGTGCCGCCTTACAGCCCCGCCTATTGGAATGACGGAGGTGTAGTTCAGCATAACAATAACTGCTACAATTACGCAAACAACAAGAGAACGGATACGTTCGCACAGCCCGGTCTTGCTGCAGGCGCCATGTACACGCAGCTTGCGTGTAAGTCCACGTATGATGCCGCCGTGGCCGACGGCTTGACCCCCATGCCGGCCTCGGGCATTTGTCCAAAAAGTTCCAGCAGTGAAAAATGTAAAATCGCTCTCGTTGTAGCGCCTGGCTGGGATTATCACTGGTACCGGCTCGACAGCGGCGGGATGTGGTCCCATAAGCCGGGAGGTACGCGAGCAACAAATGTCGATAATTCGGGGAATCCCATTTCGAATCCCGAGACGGCAAACAGAGGTTATTATACCGACTTCTGTGGTTATCTGTGTACCTGTTCCGACAAAGAACAGGGCAAGGGGCATCAAACTATCAAGTAGCAAGAATCCTGACGAATGGAGGAAAGAACATGATGACGATTGCACAAGTAAAAGGACTATTTCGGATGCAGGTGCTGGTCCTTGCCGCAGTGCTTGTTGTCCTGTCGGGAGTTACCTGCTATGCGCAGGAGGGGAAGGATGACAAAGATCAAAAAGGGTTAAAAGTAACCATACTGCTCTATTCGGGACGTCCCAACCCGACCTATATGCTCGAAGACAAGGATGTAATCGAAAAATTAAAGACCCTTGTCGGCAGGGCGCCGGCCCATGAAAAATACGAAAAGGACACGGTGATCCCTTCGATCCTGGGATACAACGGAGTCGTCGTTGAAAATAAGGGGATGACGGTAAAAGAGCTGCCCGCGTTTCTCAACATCTACAAGGGGAACATCGAGGCGCAAGATGTTAGAAAAAAATTCCTGAGAGACGAAGGAAACGAAATAGAAGATCTTCTTATCAATAAAGCGCTGGAAAAGAAGGTCATAGATGAGAAAACGCTAAGGATCATGAAGGCAAATTGATAAGAAGATACGATCTCGCTGCGGTGGATCTTTGCGGGCTGTCGAAAAAACCCTTTCACGGTCTTTGCAAGAGCGGCGAGACGATCTTGCATGTAATCAAAAATGAGGTATAGGCTGCCGCCCCTGCTTTAAGCGAGCAGGGAGCGGCTCTTTACTTCCGGAGAAGCAGATCATCGTGCACAATTCCCAGGGCAGGGGCAAACGGCGCTATGTACAAGTTTGTAAACGGTACAGCGTCGGCGGCGCAGCGCGCTCATACCGCCTCAAAGGAAATATTCCCAAAAGACATAATCCATTGTGATATGGCTGACACAATATCAAAGGACCTGACCCTGGCAGATTTGACCCTGGCAGATTGCGGTCAGTTAGAGTAACAAGAGCGATAGGAAAGACGTAGCTGATGGGAGTACTTAATTGACGGTGTCAGATGAAAGCAACGTAGAAAACAACGTCACCTGCGATTCTCTGGACGAGCGAGAGAGTGGAGAGGATGTAAGCATATCATATATGGATGAGTTATCACGTAGTGAAATACATACAAAAATCATACGAAAAATAACAGAATAATGGAAATGTAAACATTCAAGACCTAAACTATGAGAATTTATCTCTCTTTAATCCTAACCCGGACAAGCCGGAA
>CAYILT010000070.1:0-13813 GCA_964364055.1 uncultured Nitrospiraceae bacterium
TATAGAATAAGACGTTTGTTGCGAATTTACTTAATTATGACGCGGAGATAGCAGCGATGGCATTATTACTGCAAAGTCAGTCAGTCAGTCAGTCAGTCAGTCAGTCAGTCAGTCAGTCAGTCAGAAATGCCCATGCTGTAAAGCACGCTGTAATCAACGACGCGCAGATATGCGCGAGCCTGATCTTAATAGATGAATGACGAACCCATGTGTCCTTAGCGGATACATGGGTTTTTTATTTGATCTGCTTCTGTTTTTTTAGGAGGCTGCGAGCTTCCAATGCTTCAAGGAGAAGTTTGCGGACCATCCAGGCAAGCGTGCGCTCGTCCTTATCTGCGAGTGATTGAATAATTTCATTTGTATCTGGGGTGACACGAGCGGTTATGATTACCTCTTTCTTCATGAAAACTACTATAGTCATTTTGATTGACAATACAATGAAATCATTTAAGGTGTTCTCGGGCTTGTGCAGCACACCCGATCAAAAAAGGGGAGGCATATTATGAGGATAAAGATAGGGATATTGTTGATGGTTTTCCTGACAGTACTCGTGGTTTCCGCGGGCTGTGGTGGGGGTGGCGGTAGCAGTGCTGCGCCACCACCACCGGCACAACCAACTACAGTTGTGGTCTCAGGGACTATCTCATTCGATTTTGTGCCTGCTGATAAAGTATCCGGGCTTGTCTATGCAAATACGATTCAAAAACCTGCCCGTGGTATTGTTATCGAGGCAATTAATAACGCTGACTCTTCTATCCTGACTACTACGAACACTGATGGTTCAGGAAACTACAGTGCCACAGTCCCCGTCAGTACAAATATCAAAATCCGAATGAAGGCGCAGATGGTAAAGACAGGTACGCCATCTTGGGACTTCCAGGTTGTTGATAACACGAATAGCCAGTCTTTATATGTGGCTGATTCTGCATCCTTCGATTCAGGAACAAGTAATCTTTCCAAGAGTTATAACCTGCCGTCTGGCTGGGGAGGGTCATCTTATACTTCTGCGAGAGCTGCTGCGCCGTTTGCCATTTTAGACACAGTATACAAGTCTATGTCGAAAATTAGTTCAGCTGACAGTTCAGTACATTTTTCACCATTATTGATTAATTGGAGTGTCAATAATATAGGGACAGACGGTGACAAGACTTTAGGGCAAATAGGGACATCTCATTACGACGGGACCGCGCTATATATTCTCGGTAAAGCTGATAACGATACAGATGAATATGACGATCATGTAATTGCTCATGAATGGGGTCATTACTTTGAGGCGAAGTTTTCAAGAAGCGATTCACCAGGGGGAAGTCATAGTCCCGGTGACATGCTTGATCCTAGGATTGCTTTTGGAGAAGGTTTCGGTAATGCCTTCAGTGGTATGGTCACCGATGATCCTAACTATGTTGATACTGGTGGAGCATCGCAGACAACGGTAAATCTTGCATTAGATTTATCTAATAGCAATGGAGACCCGAGCTCGATTGGATGGTATAGTGAAGATTCGGTGCAGTATATTCTGTATTCGCTTTATAACAACTTAGGGTTTTCGCCGCTCTACACTGTTTTTACGACTCAGCAAAAAACGACCAACTCATTTACCACGATATATTCCTTCATTGCATACTTGAAGGCGAATAATCCTTCTGCCGCGACAACGATAAACAGCCTGCTTTCGGCAAAGAATATTTCCTCGTCATTTGTAAATATATGGGATAGTAGTGAAACGGAAACAAATAACGGTGGCGACCCAAAAGCGCTGCCTGTTTATGCTCTGGTGACCGCAGGTTCTTCGACGGTGCAAGTATGCGGTAATGATCAGTTCGGGGTGTATAATAAACTTATGAATCGGAGATACATAGTGTTTCAGATATCCTCGACCGCAAACTACACCCTAAGCATATCACCTGCAACAGCGGGCGGAATTCCCAATTACAGCCTCTATTCAAATGGTCAAGAAATCGTCAGTGAATTGAATAATTCAGCATCGGTAATTTTGACAGCGTCGGGTACTTTCACATCGGGTATCTATTATGCTGAGATCTTTGACCATCGGCATTATACGGAAAGCTCCCCAACTATCGGTGAGGTTTGCTTTGATATAACACTCAATTGATATGCGACAAAAGATATATACTAAACAATCCAGGAGGATTAATTTATGAAAAAGTTACATATAAAATGGCTGGGCACCATCCTATTGCTAATAAGCATTGCTTGCATCTCGTGGCAATTTAGCTATGCTGCCGATACTATTGGCATAATCAAAAAAGAACTGCCACGTTCGGGTAAAACGTCGGCTCCAGTATCCGTTTCTTATTCAGTCCCGGCAACAAACGCTATCAATGATAACGTCCAAGTAACAGTAACGATTAAACCGCTTTCTGATGTGAACGGGTTAACTCTCAAACTTACAGCCGGTGAGGGGCTGTCCATGACAACTGGAGAGTTTATTAAAAATTATGGCGATCAACTCCGCAAAGCAGTTATTTCTGAAACTGTGGCGGTCACACCTAGTACCGATGGCGTGTTATACTTAAACATATTTTTATCAGGGACGTTCAACGGAAAGCAAATGACACGCGCTGGTGCTGTGCCGATCAAGGTGGGGTCAGCTACGCAAAAGATGCTGAAGAAATCTGGTCAAGCTGCGACTGATTCAAAAGGGCAAAAAATAATCATAATGCCTGCGGAAGAGAAAAAATAATATTTGCTCGACAATTTAGCCTCGGAGGTTGCTCACTCCGGGGCTAAGCTCAAACATCATTTTCGCGGCAGTCTCCTACTAGATGAATTTCGCCACATTTGTTGCAGTCGATACCGACAAGAGGAAGTGGATGAGCCAGAGGTATAGATTTTAAAATATTTTGAAGATTTATTTCCATTTCGCGTCTTCTTGCTCGTACTTCCTTGCTGAGGCAAGAATATAATCGATTATACCTAGCCCTTCTCATCTCAAAAGGTGCCCCCGCACCCCTTACTGCTTCATTTCCACCGACTACAGCACCACATGACCAAACCCAGTGACCTGCTGTTGAGAATTTGGGGAGTCTATATTTAAGTACAGGAAGCATGTGTTCTATTGAGGTAACAGCGTTTTCTAGCGCTTCAAACCACGCATTCTGATCTTCTCCTGTGGCCGGTGGATTTGCGATTATATCCAGGAGGGCCACCCTATCAAACCCCATACTCTGCAACTTCTCAACCTGTCGGCGGACCTTTTGAAGATTCTTTGTCGATGATTTTGTTGATTTGAATGATATGACAGATCTCTCATCTGGATGAATGCCGGCAGGTAGAAATGAACATTTGGCTTCAATACCAACAAGATATTTTGATGACAACGCAGTATCGATGGTTGGTACTTCATTTGCCCCACCTGTTTTAAACTGAAGTCGTCCGGCTAATATATCTACATCTCCATCGAGTGACTTAACTAAACGCGAGTGCTTTACTTGCAGTAGATACCAAGACTGAGTCGGCGCAAGACCGAGTTCGCTGAAAATATTCCAGTATAAAGCAGGTACCTGCAACAGCCTTTGCAGGGCTTCATGTTCTCGTTCTGGTGTGTCGACGAGGTATCCGTCTGCCATACGATTGCAAATCTTATCTGTATCGTTTCTTCTTTTCAACCACGACCCCTATAATCCGAAATCCCATTTCTTCTTGTTTTCAAAGTGCGATGTCTTTGGATTCTAGTTTGGCGGGTGGAGGATTAATACCGTTTATGCTTTTCCATAATCCTTCCCACTATGCGATACTGCTTCTTATCCGACAGCTCGATGTCCTGATACTTGGGGTTGAGCGGATGCAGTATCCTTTTCGTCCCATACTTCTTGAGCTGCTTTAACGTGACTTCCTCTTCATCATTCTTCACAACCACATAATCGCCCGACGCGGCCCGGCTATGCGGGCTCACGACGACGATGTCGCCCTCGTTGAACTCCGGGGCCATTGAGTCGCCCTTCACCCGTAGCGCAAATACATGCGGCCCCTTCACTTCGGTTTCGGTCCAATCATCCGCATCGCCGGGTTGAAACGAATCGCTTGCCTCTGACCACTTGCCCGCCATGACCGAAGAAATGATCGGAATCCTGCGCCTCTTGCCCAAATCCGTCGGCTCTACGTTGACCGGCAGATAACCCGTCTCTCTCAAGAATTCCTGCACGTCCGCATGGTATGCCTGGAGGATATTCATCACCTTGTCGAAAGTGGGTGACTTCTTCCCGTCCTCGATCTCCATGATGTGCGTGTGCGACACACCGGAAAGCTTTGACGCCTCGCGCCGTTGATTGAAGATGCCTAACTGACTGATCCAAGTGGCGCCGGTTGCGGCCCCTTCTTGAAGCAAAGGTAAATCCTTTTCTATACCCCAGGTTCGATTCCGACCACTGAAAAATAAATAAAAGACCGGCATACAGCCGATCTTTTGAGGGTTATCTATTGGTGCCGGCGGTCGGAATCGAACCGACATGATCTTGCGACCGGAGGATTTTGAGTCCTCTGCGTCTACCAGTTTCACCACGCCGGCACGGCCACAAAGTAACACCAAGCGCCGGTCCTGTCAAGCGAAAAGGCCTTGCAACTTCAAAGGGGTACCAGTATAATACCACGGCTATGCTGACGGGATACAACACGGATTTCAAGTTCGACGGCAAGATCTACCATTGCCAGACCGAGGACGGCGGCGTCAACAGTCCGTTCATCACCTCGCTGATGTACCACCAGGGGGCCATTCTCGCCTCGCGCAAGACCAGTTATGACGACATTCTCAAGGCCGATTGCCTCGAGGACGTCGTGCGCGAGTTGATGATGGAGCAGCACAAGCAGATGATCCGCGACCTGATGCAGAACAAGCTCCAGGTTAATGTCAATGCCCCGCACCATGAAGAACCTGCCCCGAAGGCCGCGGCCCCGGTCCCGCCCGTGCCGGAAGTGAAAAGGGCGCCGCCTCCTCCGCCCAAGCCTGAGGAGGTCAAAGAGAAGAGCCTTGATGATATCATCCTCGAGTTCCTGGAGCAGGATAACAAGGCGAAGAACAAGTAAGAGCGGGAGTCAGAACAATGACCCCTGGCAAGCCAGGAAGTAATTCGAACGAACACGGGCTGAGGTCTCACTCGTGATCTTTTATCGCAGGCACAGATCCCATTTCCCGGGGAGGAACGATCCATGGCAGTGACTGAAGAGCAATTGCGGTCCCTGAAGGACCGGGCGCGGCGGATGCGCATCGACATCTTGAAGACCCTGCACGGGTGCGGCTCGGGCCACACCGGCGGCAGCCTGTCCGCCACGGACATCATGACCGCGCTCTATTTTTACAAGATGAAGTATGATCCGAAGAAACCGGACTGGAAGGGGCGCGACTACTTCATCCTGTCCAAGGGCCACGCGGCGCCGGTCCTGTACACGACCCTGGCGCACGCGGGATTTATTGAGGCCGCCGAGCTGTGCACGCTCCGCAAGCTGGGGTCGCGGCTCCAGGGCCATCCTGACAGCAAGTACCTGCCGGGCGTGGAGATCTCCACGGGGTCCCTGGGCCAGGGACTGTCCGTTGCCTGCGGCATCGCCCTTTCTCAGAAGCTGGACAAGGCGCCGAACCGGGTGTACGCGGTCCTGGGCGACGGGGAACTGCAGGAAGGCCAGATCTGGGAGGCGGCCATGACCGGGGCCCACTACAAGCTGGACAATCTTTGCGTGCTCATCGACAATAACGGTCTCCAGATCGACGGCCCGGTGGCAAAGGTCATGGGTGTGGAGCCTATCACCGATAAATGGCGCGCCTTCGGCTGGGACGTACAGGACATCGACGGCCACGACATGGCGCAGATCGTGGCGGCGCTGGACAAGGCAGAGACCGTGAAGGGAAAACCCACGGCAATCGTCTGCCGCACCGTGAAGGGCAAGGGCTCGACGTGCTTCGAAGGGAAGGTCGAGTTCCATGGCACGACGCCGTCGAAGGAAGAGCTGGAGATGGCGCTCAAAGAGCTGGATGAAACAGTGTGCAAATAAGTGCGGAGTGCGGAATGCGGAGTGACGAATGAACAGCGTGGAGCAAGTTGTTTTCTGATTCTTACTCCGAACTCCGCACTCGCCACTCCGAACTGAAACAAGGGGGTCATGTGAGCCAGGCACAACAGAAGATCGCAACAAGGGACGCATACGGGGACGCGCTGGTGGACCTCGGAAAGAAACGGGACGACGTGGTGGTGCTGGACGCGGACCTGTCGGGGTCCACGAAGACCTCCAAGTTCGCCAAGGCCTTCCCCGAGCGGTTCTTCAACATCGGCATCGCCGAGCAGGACATGATGGGCACGGCGGCCGGACTTGCCATCGGCGGGAAGCTGCCCTTCGCGAGCACGTTCGCGGTGTTCGCCACGGGCCGGGCCTGGGAGCAGATCCGGCAGTCCATCTGCTATCCGAACCTGAGCGTGAAGATCGTGGCCAGCCACGCCGGCGTGACGGTAGGCGAGGACGGCGGGTCACACCAGTCCGTTGAGGACATCGCGGTGATGCGGGTGCTTCCCAACATGACCGTCATCGTCCCCGCGGACGGCGTGGAGACGACGCTGGCCATCGAAGCCGTGGCCGAACACAAGGGCCCCTGCTACGTGCGCACCGGGAGGAACAAGGTGCCGGTCCTCTTCGGCCCGGACTACCGGTTCCGGATCGGGAAGGCCCACGTGTTCCATGAAGGCAGGGACGCTGTCATCATCGCAACGGGCATCCTGGTCGCCGAGGCGCTGAAGGCGCGGGAGACGCTCCTGGGCGAGGGCATCGACGCCGGCGTCATCAACATGTCCACCATCAAGCCGCTGGACGACGAAGCGGTAAAGGCCGCGGCGAAACGCTGCGGCGCCATCGTCACCGCGGAAGAGCATTCCATCATCGGCGGCCTGGGCAGCGCCGTGGCCGAGGTCCTGGCCGAATCGTCACCCTCGCCGCTCGTGCGCATCGGGGTCCGCGACCAGTTCGGCACCTCCGGCGAACCCGACGGGCTGCTGAAGCATTACAAGCTTTCGGCGGCGGATATCTGCGAGGGTGTGAAAGAGGCGATCAAGAAGAAGAAACGGTAATGCCTCTTACCGCAGAGGGAACCTTACTTCTGGTCTATTGAAAAATGATCCATCTCTATCGGGTCAGCAAAATTTACGAAGGCATCCCGGCACTGCGTGAAATAACCGTCAGCGTGGACAAGAGCGAGTTCGTTTTCGTCACCGGTCCCAGCGGGGCCGGAAAGACCACGCTCCTTAAGATCCTCTTCTGCGCCGAGCACGCGGACGAGGGACAGATCATCATCCAGGGGATGAACACCTTCCGGCTCAACTCCTCCAGCATACCCTATCTTCGCCGCAACATGGGCTTTGTCTTCCAGGATTACAAGCTGCTTCCGCACAAGACCGTGTTCGAGAACATTGCGCTGGCCCTCAAGGTTATCGGCGCGCCCCACGGCGATATCGAGCGCCGCGCTCTCCTGTCCCTGAAGAAGGTGGGCATGGAGAAGAAGGAACACCTCACGCCGTTGAAGCTGTCAGGCGGCGAACAACAGCGAGTTGCCATCGCCCGCGCTTTGGTGAACGAGCCTCAGATCCTGCTGGCAGACGAGCCCACGGGCAACCTGGACCCCCAGAGCGGCCAGGAGGTGTTCCGTCTTTTCAAGGACATCAACATGAAAGGCACAACGGTGCTCGTGGCCACCCACGACTGGGAGACGGTGCAGAAGATGCAGCGACGGATCGTTGCCATGGAGCGCGGCAAGATCGTGAGCGATACGAAGGACCCCGTGCTGGACCGGGCGGCTACGACCAAATTCAAACAGGAGCCTTCTTCACGATGAGAGGATACGGACCGATCTACACCGTCATCGAAGCGTATCACGGACTCCGGTCCAACAGCCTGGTGAACGTTCTGGCCACGGGCACCATCAGCATGGCCATGCTCATCGTCGGATTTTTCCTTGTCGTGTTCCTGAACCTCCAGTCCGCGGTCGGCGCCATGGGTGAGCGGCTCGAAGTATCGGTGTACCTGAAGGACGGACTGACCGCACAGGAAAAGGATTTCATCTTCACCCGGCTTAAGGCCGAGCCCGGCGTGAAGAAGGCGGTCTTCCTGCCGAAGGCCGAGGCGCTGGCTATGCTCAAGAAGGAGCTCAAGGGGCAGGAGCCGCTCATGGAGGGCTTAAGCGAGAACCCGCTCCCTGATTCCTACGAAGTGACCGTCGACGCGAAGTATGCCGATGCCGTGAAGATGGAGGCCTTGACGAAAAAGATCTCGAGGTTTTTCGGTGTCGAGGACGTGTCCTACGGCAGGCAGGGAGTGGCCGTCCTGGAGCGCATGCTCAAGCTGGTGACCTACGGCGGCATTGCCCTGGCGGTCCTCCTCGGCGTTACCGTGGTCTTCATTATATCGAACTCTGTCCGCCTCGCCCTCTATTCCCGGGGGCAGGAGATCGAGCTGATGCAGTGGATCGGCGCTACCCGCTGGTTCATCATGGGGCCGTTCCTCGTGGAAGGAATGCTGGTGGTGGTCCTGGGGACCTCGCTCTCCGTGGGGATCCTGGCGGTCCTGTTCCATGCCCTGCCCCAGGAGGTCGTGCTGTTCCTCTCGGGCCCGCGTGGGCTGGACTTCCTTCCGCCCCCGGTGATCGCCACTATGATCGGCGGGGGAGGGGCCCTCGGTCTCGTGGGCGGCCTGGTGTCGGTGAATAAGTTTCTGGAATAGGACGAAGGAACGGCAGGGATCTTTTGGACCGCAGAGGACGCAGAGGTAGGATCAAAACCTTTAAGTAACGGATGAACACGGATCAACACGGATAAGAACGAACATCTTCATGGGACGCGGATTTATACGGATGAACGCGGATCAAATCTTTAGATTCGGATCAAGGCGAAGAAATATTTTTTTAAATAGGACCTTTAAGCTTTCCTCTGCGTCCTCTGCGGTGAAAAAACGCTGTTGCCGTTTCTGTTCCTGTTGTGGAGTAAGGTCCCGGTCATGACACGACGAATGCTCATAGCCGTCCTTGTGCTTCTCGCGCTGCTCACCGCGACCGCGGTCCCGGCCGAGGACAGCGAGGAGAAGAAGCAGGAACTCCAGCGCATCAAACAGGAGATGCAGGAGAAGAAGCTGAAGCTCCGGCGCGCGGACCGCAGGGAACGCTCGATCCTGTCGGAGCTGGAGAAGATGGACCGTGAGATCCAGGCAGGGAGCGCGGAACTTGCGGACCAGCGGCGGAAGCTGCGGGAGGCCGAAGCGGCGATCACCGAGATCGTACTGAGCAACACGGCGGCTTCGCGGGAGCTCGCACGCCTGAAGCAGTTTTACGGGGCCCGTCTCCGGGCGCTGTACAAGATGAGCAGGACCGGGGGCTACGCCCTGGCGGTCCTCTCGTCGGACAGTTTCACCACGGCATACAAGCGGGTGCGGTATCTGGGCATTATCGCCGCGCGTGACCAGCGGATGATGAGTGAGTATAGCGCCATCCTGGAGCGGCTGGCCAGCCGGGAGCGGGAGACGCGGGAGCGGACCGCCGAGATCCTGGCCCGGCGCGAGTCGGTGGAGAAGAAGCGCTTGTCCCTCGAGGCGCGGCGCCGCAAGAAGGGCGAGATCCTCGGCTCGGTGAAGCAGGAGAAGACCGTCTACGAGGCCACGCTCAAGGACCTCGAGGAGTCCTCGGCAAACCTCTGGGCCATGATCAAGCTGGCCGAGCGGGAGAAGAAGTCCGCGAAGAAGATAACGCCGCCGGCGCGAGAAGCCTCTTTGGCGGGTTCCGACCGGAACCGGCTGCCCTGGCCCGTGAACGGCCAGGTCCTGACCCGCTTCGGCTCGCAGAAACACCCGCAGTTCGGGACCATTGTTTTCCGGCGGGGCATCGACATCGCCGCCCGTATCGGCGACGAGGTCCGGGCAGTGGAAGGCGGCGTGGTGGTGAAGGCCGACTGGTTCAAGGGGTACGGCAAACTGGTGATCATCGACCACAAGGACGGCATGTACACCCTCTACGGGAACCTCTCGCAGGTGGACGTGAACAACGGGGACCGGGTCAGCCGCGGCCAGGTGGTCGGCCTTGCCGGAGACACGGGGAGCCTCAAGGGCTCGAAGCTCTATTTCGAGGTCCGGCGGAACGGCGAAGCGGAGGACCCTCTGCTTTGGCTGGCGAAACGGTAGGCGACTGTGGTAGTATATTAATTCCTGAACAGGGAGATATCGTATGAAGCTGTATTCGGAGGAGAACGAAATGATCAAGATCAACAAAAAGCGTTTTCTGGTCACTCTGCTGATCCTGCTGGTCATCGGCACGATCACGCTGTTCACGACCGGGTTCGTGATCGGGCACAAGGCGGCACACGCCAAGTCCGACACCTATGACGACCTCAGGGCGTTCACGCGGGCCCTCGAGCTCATCAAGAGCAATTATGTAGAGGATCCCACCAACAAGGAGCTTATCCAGGGGGCCATCCGCGGGATGATCTCCAGCCTTGATCCCCACTCGTCCTATATGTCCGAGCGGGCGTTCAAGGAGATCAACATGGACATCAAGGGCGAGTTCCAGGGCGTCGGCATCCAGATCGGCATCAAGAACCAGCAGCTTACGGTCATTTCCCCCATCGAGGACACCCCGGCAGACCGGGCGGGGATCGCGGCAGGCGACAAGATCCTGAAGATCAACGACGAGTGGACGAAGGACATGAGCATCGAGGACGCAGTGGACCGGATGCGCGGCCCCAAGAACACCCAGGTGCGGCTGCTGATCCACCGCGAGGGCTGGGACAAGCCGAAGGACTTCACCATCACCCGGGCCGTGATCAAGGTCCAGAGCGTGAAGTCCAGGATGCTCGACGGGGACATCGGTTACGTAAAGATCATCCAGTTCCAGGGCAAGACGGCCAAGGACGTTGACAGTGCCTTGCGGAAGCTCGAAGACAAGGGCATGAAGCGGCTGGTGCTTGACATGCGGAACAACCCGGGCGGGCTCCTCGACTCCTCGGTCGAAGTGAGCAGCTTGTTCATGCCCAAGGACAAGCTCGTCGTTTACATCCAGGGCAGGAGGAAGGACGACCGCAAGGACTTCCTGTCCGCCGGGGTCTCATCCGTCCGCGAATACCCGGTCGTCGTGCTCGTGAACACGGGCAGCGCCAGCGCTTCGGAGATCGTGGCGGGTGCATTGCAGGATTCGAAGCGCGCCGTGATCATGGGAACCCAGACGTTCGGCAAGGGCTCGGTCCAGACCGTCTTCCCCCTGGACGGCAACACGGGCATGAGGCTCACGACTGCAAAGTACTACACGCCAAGCGGACGTTCCATCCAGAACGTGGGGATCGCACCGGACATCGAGGTGAAGCTTCCCAAGATAAAGGATCCCAAGAATGGCGAAGCGGCCCACATGATCGTTCGCGAAAAGGACCTGGAGCGCCATCTGAAGAACGAGACGGTCAAGGACCCTGTGAAGAAGCCGAAGGAGAAGGCCGGTGAGGACGAGATCGTTCTGGAGACCGTGCCGAAGGACGACAAGGAAGACATTCAGCTCCAGAAGGCCATCGAGCTTCTGAAGACCGGGGACATCTTCAAGAACCTTCCGAAAAAAGAGCCGGTCGCGGAAAATAAGGAAAAATCATAGGTTAGGACCGCCTCGATCCACCATAGCAGCATTCAAAAGCAGGGCTTTCAGCCCTGCTTTTTTTTATTTTTTTGAAATGGTCGGAATAAAGCAAAAAATGGGGCAAAATTGGATAAAATAGCCAAAAAACACCTATAATTGCCTAAAATCAGGGTTGCTTTTTTTTCGTGGGGGCAATATATTAGCACTCCTCAAAGCTGAGTGCTAATCACTTAAACTTATTACTATTTCAGAAAGGAGTTGTGCACATGGGAGTCAAATTTAAGCCGTTGAAGGACCGGGTGTTCGTAAGCTACACGGAGGAGATGGAGAAGACCGCAGGCGGGTTGTATATCCCGGACAGCGCCAAGGAAAAGCCGCAGAGCGGCAAGGTGGAGGCTGTGGGCGACGACGTGAAGTCCCTTAAGGTCGGCGACAAGATCCTCTTCGACCGGTATTCCGGTTCCAAGATCAGCATCGACAATGTGGAGTATCTGATCATTAAGGAAGAGGACGTCCTCGGGATCCTGGCGTAAGGACGACAGGGCAGATTCGGGCCACGAAGACACCAAGACACGAAGACGGCACGGAATGACAGGGTCAGATTTTCTTTGCGACTTCGTGCCTTAGTGGCGAAATCGATCAAATTTAAATACAAAGATTTTCCAAGGAGGAAATGAATATGGCAAAGCAGTTGATGTTCGACCAAAATGCGCGTGCGGCGATCCTGAAGGGAGTTAATGTCCTGACCGACGCCGTGAAGGCCACGCTGGGGCCCAAGGGCCGCAACGTGATGATCGACAAGAAGTACGGCGCGCCGACGATCACCAAGGACGGCGTGACCGTGGCAAAGGAAATCGAGCTGAAGGACCCCTATGAGAACATGGGCGCCCAGCTTGTGCGCGAGGTTGCCTCCAAGACCTCGGACGTGGCCGGCGACGGCACCACGACCGCAACGGTCCTGGCCCAGGCCATCTACCGCGAAGGCATGAAGAACGTCACCGCCGGCGCGAACCCCATGGACCTGAAGCGCGGCATCGAGAAGGCCGTTATCGCGGTCATCGAGAACCTCAAGAAGATGTCCAAGCCTGTCAATGAGAAGAAGGAAATTTCCCAGGTCGGCAGCATTTCCGCGAACAGCGACGCCACCATCGGCGATCTGATCGCCGAGGCGGTGGACAAGGTGGGCAAGGACGGCGTCATCACCGTGGAAGAGGCGAAGAGCATGACCACCAGCCTTGACGTGGTCGAGGGTATGCAGTTCGACCGCGGCTACATCTCTCCTTATTTCGTCACCAACGCCGAAAAGATGGAGGCCGTTCTCGAGAACGCCTACATCCTCCTTTCGGAGAAGAAGATCTCGATCATGAAGGACCTGCTTCCGATCCTGGAACAGACCGCCAAGATGGGCGCGCCCATGGTGATCATCGCCGAGGACGTTGAGGGCGAGGCCCTGGCGACCTTGGTGGTGAACAAGCTTCGCGGCACGCTCCAGATCTGCGCCATCAAGGCCCCTGGCTTCGGCGATCGCCGCAAGGCAATGCTCGAAGACCTCGCGATCCTGACCGGCGGCTCGGTGATCTCCGAAGACCTCGGCATCAAGCTCGAGAACGTGAAGATCACGGACCTCGGACGGGCAAAAAAGATCACCGTGGACAAGGACAACACCACGATCGTTGAAGGCGCGGGCAAAACCGACGCGATCCAGGGCCGGGTGAAGCAGATCAAGGCGCAGATCGCCGAAACGACCTCGGACTACGATAAAGAGAAGCTCCAGGAGCGGCTCGCCAAGATCGTGGGCGGCGTTGCGGTCATCAACGTGGGCGCTTCCACGGAAACTGAAATGAAAGAGAAGAAGGCCCGTGTCGAGGACGCGCTCCATGCGACCCGCGCGGCCATGGAAGAGGGTATTGTTGCAGGCGGCGGCGTTGCGCTGCTCCGCTGCATCCCGGTCCTGGACAAAATGAAGCTTTCCGGCGACGAGCAGATCGGCGTCAACATCGTGAAAAAGTCCCTCGAAGAGCCGATCCGCCAGATCGTGAACAACGCCGGACTCGAGCCGTCGGTGATCGTGGACAAGGTGAAGTCCTCGGACAAACCTAACTACGGCTTCGACGCACAGAAGGAAGAGTACGTCGACATGCTGGCGGCGGGCATCATCGATCCGACCAAGGTGACCCGGTTCGCGCTCCAGAACGCAGCCTCCGTGGCGAGCCTGATGCT
>CAYILT010000071.1:0-13745 GCA_964364055.1 uncultured Nitrospiraceae bacterium
GGATAAAAACATGCCGCTGTTTCAAATTAACGGCGCAAAGTTATCGCTGACGAGACCGACAAATTTCAATCAGGAAAAAGAAATCCAGGCTCTCATCGAAAAGAACCTCGAAACGGTTTTTAACTGCAGGTTCATTGCCTCTGAATTCTCGACCGGGTCCGAACATGCCGGAAGGATCGACACGCTTGCATTGTCGGAAGATAAGAATCCCGTTGTCATCGAATATAAGAAAGTAGAATCCTCTGAACTGATAAACCAGAGCCTCTATTACCTCTCCTGGATCAAGGACCATCGCGGCGATTTTCAGGTTGCGGCGAATAAGAAGCTTGGCGAGAACACCGAGATTGATTGGAGTGATATCCGGGTGATTTGCATCGCTCCGGGGTATAAGAAGTTTGATCTTCATGCCGTCCAGATGATGGGCGCGAATATCGAGCTTTGGCAGTACCGGCTGTTTGAAAACGGATCGTTCTACCTTGACGAGGTTTTCCGCAGGAGCACGGCCTTGACCGGTGATGTCTCCGCTATTTCCGACGGCAAGAATCCGGTAATGGTGGCGGCGGGGAAAAAGGCCGCCATGACGAGAGCCACCGGATCGTATACGTTCGACGCGCATATCAATGGGGCGGATGGCAGTGTCAAGGATATCGTCCTCGATCTCCGCGACTATATTATGAGCCTGGACGAGGCTGTTGAGGAGTCGCCTAAAAAGTTCTACGTTGCCTATAAGGTTTCCCAGAATTTCGTGTGCATGGAAGTAAAGAAGAACAAGGTCATTTTGTATCTGAAGTTGGATGCGTCGGAAGTGAAAAACATACCGACAAATGCGCGGGATGTCCGGGATATCGGGCACTACGGAACCGGCGATTTTGAATTGTCCATCAGAACGCAGGAAGAAGCCGAATCCGCGCGTGAATATATCAAGATGTCATTTGAGCGGGTGGGTGGGTAAGCAGGATGAAGTCTGGAATGTTTGGAAAGACTAACGCGCATCATGAGAGTAGTGGCTGCTAAATGAGTTGGGGAAACACGATGGATTTTAACTATGGATGAACGACCACAATTCAAAGCTGAGCATTTGCGGCCTTTGAATAAAATATTTGATCCTGATCCGAGAAATGTTCAGCCCGTGTCCCCTCTTTGGGAAAAGGTAGGCTTTAAACCAGCCAGCATTGAAAAACATCATGCTAACATAGCGCAATATAGATTGAACTCTACCGTTCCCGAAGACGTTGTCGAACAGTTCGAAACCGCAAAAAACCTTTATCTCTATGCCTGGTTTGTTTACAGATTCTATCCTGTCGCGGACTTTCTTGCTCTCGCCTGCCTCGAACTGGCTCTCCGCGAACGATATGAAAAGGAAATTCCTCAGCGCGATTTGGGACGCGGAGGAAAACCTTCATTATCGTCCTTACTACGATATGCCATCAAATGCGGTCATATCAAAAACGAAGGATTCAAAAAGTGGCATAATGCAATACGGCGAAAGGCAATAAATCGCTACGAGAATAACAAGTATGAAGAGATGCGAGACAAGGAACTGGAATCAATTGAACTTGATTATTCGGAGGCTGGAATAACGGATGCGGATCGGCGTTTTGATTTCGTCAAAATACTATTTGAGTCTCTGCCAAGTCTGAGAAATCACTATGCTCATGGAACTTCGATGCATCGCGGTAAAGATCTGAGTACAATTGAGTTTGTGGCTGAAATGATAAATCAAGTATATCCGGAAAATAATCCTGCCAAGGAGACCTTATAGGGTCGCCGGTCCCGGTCGCGAGTTTTCGGGGACGTTGGTTCTTACGGTGCATAACTACTATTATCGCAGTGAGCTCACCGCATGACCCAGCGTGGCAAGGCTTCAACGATGAAATCGATGAATGTGCGGGGCCGGCGAGGAGGATGAAAGCAATATGAAGTTCAAGCCTGTCTATAAAATCAGTGAAATAACATTGCATCATTTGACGACGATTGCGGCTTCCGCTATTACGGTGGAAAACGCGCCTTTGATCCCCAAGTGGGAGCTTTCCATCCGCAGGGACGCATTGCTCCGCAACGCGCATGCGTCCACGGCAATTGAAGGCAATCCCCTGTCTCTGGAGCAGGTGAGCGATCTGGCGGCGGGGCGGGAGATAATGGTCAACCGCAAGGCCAAGGCGGAGGTTCTGAATTATCTCTCCGTTCTTGGAGACATCCCCGTGCTCGCAAAAAAGCGGTTTTCCGAGAAGCTTATTCTGGATGTTCACAAGCGGCTTACCAGGGATGTGCTGGACAGGCCCGTGGACAGCGGCGCATACAGGACGACCCAGGTTGTCGTGGGCAATCGATTTACCGGTGAAATATCCTTCCGCCCTCCGCGTGCGCACGACGTGCCCGCGCTTATGCAGGCCTTTGTCGGATGGCTCAGCCGTCCCGAGAAACAGCGTAACCCGATTTTGGAAGCGGGAATCAGCCACTACGAACTCGTGAGGATTCATCCGTTTATCGACGGGAACGGACGCACAGCGAGGGCGCTGGCCAGTCTCATTCTCTATAATAGAGGCTTTGATACCAAACGGTTCTTTGCGCTGGATGATTATTATGACGGCGACCGGAGCGCTTACTATAAGGCGCTGCAATCGGTGGATTCTAAATCGCTTGATGTGACCGCATGGCTTGAATATTTCACGCGGGGCGTCATGCTTCAGATCGAGCAGGTCAAGCAGAGGGTTATCGGCCTCAGTATGGATGTTCAGAAAAAAAAGGAGTTCGGCCAGATAGCGCTGACAGAGCGGCAGATGCGAATCATAGAAGCGCTGAACAGCAAGCAAAAAATTACCATCGGCGAGATCGCGAAGCTTTTCAAATTTACCCGGCAGGCGGCGCTCAAGGAGGTCGCCAAGCTGGTCACGTTGAACGTTATTGCGCTCGTCGGAAAGGGCAGAGGGGCGTACTATGTCAGAAAGTGAAACTGGTTGTCATTAAAGTTGTCATTTAGTTGTCGTTTAATTAACCGGAACAAAGGAGTGTCGGGACCGGCGACTTTGAATTGTCCATAAGAACGCATATGGAATGAAAGTGAAGTTACTTTGGCCGAATGCTATGTAACTTTAAGCCCGTAAAGTTACATAGCGTGGAAATAATGAAACTCAAGTTACATAAGGACTCCTTGATGCCCATTTTTTTCGCTTGACGACTATTATGACAGCGACAGGCAATCGTATTATCGGGCGCTCCAGAGCGTCGACCAGAAGACGCTTGATCTGACGCAATGGCTTGAATACTTCACGTACGGGGTCGCATTGCAGATCGCCAAGGTAAAGGAACGGGTTGTGTCCCTGAGCCGTGACGCAAAGAAAAAACAGGAGAAGGGGCAGATCGCGCTTACGGAACGACAGATGAGGATTGTGGAAAAGATACATGCGGATGGACGCATCACGAACAGGATTATCCGGGAGATGTTCACGCTCTCCGATGAAGGCGCGCTCAAGGAAATACGCAAGCTCGAAAAGCTCGGCGTCATAAAATCCGAAGGGAGAGGACGAAGCGTTATATACGTCCTCGCGTGAGGTTGGCGATTAGGCTGGCGATTAGTCAGACGAATATTCCGTTCACGTGCGAAATGACCTTTGATCTCAAACGAATGCTTGAAAGCAAAGAAGCGCCGCGCCGCAAACTTGCCGGCCGCCCTTTGGCGGAGAAACTCGCCATGCTCGACGCGCTGCGCGAACGCTCGCTTGCGCTCCGCGAGGCAGGCGACCATCTGCGCCATTCCGCCGTGCACGAGGTCCCGAACATCTTGCAACATCTTGGGGCCAGGTCTATAATGTTAGACTTTCGTGAACGGGTTTAGAATTAAAGTTCCCAGGTTCAGGTCTTTTATCTTGGCGTGTGCGATTTTATGGGCCGGTCTATAATGTTGGATTTTTAGAACGTGTCGCGGGGACAGACGCTGCAGAGGAAGTAATTCCATATCCGGCGCGGATGATTCGCGTCTGGCGTAAGCTTTGCGAAGCAGCATAGTATCTGCGATTGATTTCAAAGTTCTCAGGGTCAGGTCTTTTATCTTGGCGTGTGTGAACTGCACCCCTGAGTTTGGACAGTTAACTTAGAGTCATCGGATAGGGTGCTTTTTGATTCTTATTTATCAGCATTGCCTCGTATTCAACAGGAGGAACGTAATCCAGAGGAAACTTGGGGGACATTCGTTCTCAGAGTGCATAGCGGAGAAGCCGGAAGATATTGCCGATGAAGATACATAAACGCGGGCGATATGATACAACACAGTTGGCGAACCTCATAGGGTCGCGTCTTGTATTTTGCTGCTAGGCGGAATTGTGCGCATGGCGGCTGTCTCGACTATCGGGTGCGAAATGACCTTTGATCTCAAACGAATGCTTGAAAGCAAGGAAGCTCTGCGCCGCAAACTCGCCGGCCGCCCTTTGGCGGAGAAACTCGCCATGCTCGACGCGCTGCGTGAACGCGCGCTCGCGCTCCGTGAAGCGGCTGGATCCATGCCTCATCCCGCTGTGCGTAAGGCCCCGGAGAAATATCGGACCGGACAAAACACGGAAAAAGACCCATAGGGTCGCATCTTGTATCTTGCTATCCGGTAAGCGCGGACGCAAAAGCAGACGTTGAAGTTTATGGCGCATAACGAAGGCGTCGAATGAGAAAACTGACGACGATGCAAAAACGCGGGCGATATGATACGAAGGATTTGATGGAAGACCAGCCGGAGCCTGGTTCGCGCGGCCGGGTGCTGAAGAACCTTCGCGACATCAGGAAGAAATAAATCTCACAGGGTCCTGAATCTTGTTCTCAATCAATCGAGTGCTGAACCTCGGCGGGGGAAACGGCATCGCAGACTTGGAAAGGGGCCGCCGCGTCTGGAACATCAAAAGATGACGGGCGGAAAGACAGCCTCCGGCCTGTGGAATGGCACAGGCGCTACCAAATTATCGGCACAAGCCGTGATTCGGTTATTGCCTTGTCAATGGTAATGAGTGAGGAGGGTTGGCCCAACTCTTCGGACGACTGCAGGGCGGTGCCGACGATTATTGCGTCGTGTATATCGAGGGAAGTCGGAGAAAGGGTTACGACGGATATATCGAGCGGGAATATGAGAATATTGGCGCAGGATTCGACCTTTTGCAGGGTCTCTTCAAAAGAAAGGGTTATGCGCTTGTGCTGATAAAGATATCTAATCTCCATCATTACGATGGACGGGATGATTATCAGGTTGGAAGAATCTGCCAAGGCTGCATTGGCCTTTGGAGAAAGGCGAGAATTTCCCGTCAGAAACCATACCCAGGGATGGGTATCAGTAACGACGTGCACTTAGGCTGTCTCCTTGAGTTTTATTCTGACCGCGTCGATATCCTCAGCAGATATATCTTCGCTGCCTTGAAGGAGTCCGTAGAGATTTGCCGACGAGAGTTCCTTGACTTTCTGCTTCTCGGATTCAACTTGGGCTTTGAGGGCGTGAAGCTTTAATTCCATGAGTTTTATTTCATTCAGCAGCATAGTTTTTTGCATGGCTACCCCCGGAACAGATCGACCGTGTATGAGTCATATTAATTGTTATTATAGATGGTGTCAAGGGTATAACGGCGGATGTCATGGGATAATGTTAGAAAACTACTCGAAGAAACCTATACAGAAACCCATGGGGTCGAGAGACCCAGGACCCATAGGGTCGCGTCTTGTATTTTGCTGTTGGGTGGAAGGATGCGGCAGGATGAAGGCAGGCTTACAGAATCATATATAGTCCGTTTCAGATTTAACGAGGAATGCTTTGTTAAGATTCGAGAATCCACCGGACACCGGAGCAACTTTCGGGACGTTGGTTCTTACGGTGCATAACTTTATGAGAAGCAGCAAAAAAACCTTGAAAAAAGACGAAGGAACACTATAATTAATCAGGCAGACGTCAGCAGTTGTGCGCAACGGATCAAGGAGGCATTTATGGACTGGAAACAGAGAGTAATCGTCGACCCGATGATTTGCCACGGAAAAGCGTGCATAAAGGGAACTCGCATCATGGTTTCCGTTATTCTGGATAACCTGGCGGAAGGGATAATTGAGCAGGAGATTCTCAAGAGCTATCCCTCATTAACATCCGAAGATATCAAGGCTGCCATCGCATACGCCGCGGAACTTAGCCGTGAGCGCCTGATATCGGTGCCTGCATAAACGCCATGCTTTTCAAGATCGACGAAAACCTTCCTGTCGAGATCGCCGAGTTGCTCATTCAAAGCGGTCATGACGCGAAGACGGTAGTTGATCAGCGCCTTCAGGGCTCGGAAGACCCCGCCCTGCTCGACGTTTGCCGTCACGAACACCGGGTCTTAATAACGCTCGACCTGGATTTCTCTGATATCCGGACCTATCCGCCGCAAGAGAACGAGGGCATCATTGTGCTGCGGGTAGCGAACCAGTCCAAGCCGCACGTTATGCACATCATTCGTCACATCACCTCACTTCTTGACCGCGAGCCCCTCAAACATCATCTTTGGATTGTCGAAGAAAACAAAATCCGCATTCGCAGTGGCGAGCAAAACCCATAGCAAAACCCATAGGGTCGCGTCTTGTATTTTGCTGTTGGGTTGAAGGACGCGGCAGGATGAAGGCAGGCTTACAGAATCATATATCATCCGTTTAAGATTTAACGAGGAATGATTTGTTAAGATTCGAGAATCCGCCGGATACCGTGTTCCAGGCGATCCTTCGTAACAGCCTCGACTTTGTCGTGGATGATATCGTCTCCATGCCGAACCTCCATCAGAATGATGAATTTCTCGTTAAAGAGGATTTCAACAACACCTACCAGATAATGGCAAAGGTGTTCACGCCGCGTTTGGCGCTTGCAACGCTTAAACGCTTGCGCGACTGCCTGGACAGGCCGGAAATATATTATCTCAACGACTACCATTATCTTCTGCTCTACGAAGCATTGGAATGCTATGTTGTTATACACAATGACGCCGTGGCTATTTCCCGCACGAAGAAGGACAGGAGGGAAACGTCTTTTGTCGATCCATTCTATATCGAGTACATCGATTTCGAGGATGTCGTCGATCTTTTCTTCTTCGATATTGATTTCCTGGCGCCGGCGGAGGCGATGCTCAACATGCCGCCCGAGCTTAAACAATCGTTCAATCCTGAAGCATTCGCCATATCACAGGGCATGATGCCGCATCCGGAGGAACTGGAGTTGAAACCTGACCGGATCGAAGATCCAAGTCTGTATAAAATATCCGCGTCTGAGTATTTCGGCCCTGCGTCGAAAGTATATCCCGACCATGATTATTACGAAGCGAACCATCCGGATGGATGAACTTCGATTGATTTCGCGGGGGCGTTCAGGTACAATTACGCAATAGAACCTTATTGAAAGTCGGCAGGAATGGCCATGCTGGAAAAAGAACTCAAAATCGTCGAAAAATTCAAGCAGCTGGTAAAGCGCCGGGTCATGGTACATGAAGTGCGGGTCTTCGGATCTCGCGCGCGGGGCGATGCTGCCGAGGACTCGGATCTTGATGTGCTCGTTGTTGTGGATCAACTGGACCATGCAACGGAAAAATATATCAGCGATTGCGCATGGGAGGCTGGTTTCCCTGACGAGATCGTCATTATGCCGGTAGCGATCACATTGGACAATCTGACAAATTCTCCCCTTCGTGAATCGGCGTTTATCCGCACGGTTTATCGTGAAGGTGTTTTCATATGAGCGATGATAAAGCCACATTGGTAGAGTCCCGCCTTTCGCAAGCGCGGGACTCGCTAAAAGAGGCGGATGTCCTCCTGCGCGAAGGGATGAGCAACCGGTCCGTGATGAACAGGCTGTACTATGCGATATTTTATGCTCTTCTTGCGCTTCTTCAAGACAAGCAGCTTGGTTCATCCAAGCACAGCGGCGCTATCTCTCTCTTTGACAGGGAATTCATAAAAACGGGAATCTTTGAGAAGGACTTTTCAAAGGTTCTGCATAGAACCTTTGAACTTCGTCAGAAAGCCGATTATATGGAACAGACGGAAGTCACAAAGCAGGATATCGAAGAGATCCAGCCACAGGCGTTAGATTTTGTAAAAAGAATTGAGTCGTATCTGCGAAAAGCATAGCAGCGAAGTTCTTCCGGTCTTTCCTCTGCCATACCGCAAGCTATGGAAACCCTACCCTTCAACGCCTGCGATTACCGCTGTGAACGATGCCTGGCAACCGAGCGCTGCGCGGTGTTCCAGGATCTCTCGGGACGCGAGGCGCGCAACTTCGCCCTCGGGAGGGATTCGGGCGGTCTCGACGCGGCACTGCGGGACGTGGGCGAGATCTTCAGTGAAACGAAGGACATGCTCGCGGAGAAAGCGGCCGAGCTCGGCATTGATCTCGATGAAATTGTTGCTGCCGGTCCTCGGGATATATTCGAAGAGGCTAAGAAAGACCCTCTCTATGTATCAGCATTCGATTTTACGATGCAGGTGCGGGAATTTCTGAAGACAGCCGAGCCGGTCATCCTGTTCGAAGGGCAAGGCTTTTTTGAGGACATCACGTGGCACCACACGGTTGTATCGGCAAAAGTGTTCAGGGCAATAGGGTCCGAGGATGACGCGGAAATGCGTTTTGATGCCGTGAACTCCGCCGCGGTGGCATTGAATTCCTTGACCATCTGTATCATGGCATTCGATGCTCTGGCACCGTTGTATCCGGTAATCGAGCAAGCGTGCAAAAGACTGTCTTTAAAAACAGCGGAGCTCAAACAATACATCAGCTCGCGGTTCCACCCAGGTACATAGCCTGCAGCTACGAATAATGAACCGGGACCCCGAATACCGGAATGAAGTTGTTCTTGATTTACGCAGAAAATTGACGTACCATGTCTGCGTTATGCGACTGAATGTGCTCCTCATAGTGTCCCTTCTGGCGATCGTTATCGCAGCCCCCATCGTGGACGCAATAGCCTGCGACGACTGCAAGGATGTCATCATGTTTCGGGATATGCAGCAGAGCCTGACGAAGGGAGCGGATCATTCAGATGGCGATCTGTTGTCGTTCTATGACGGTCATCCCGCGCCAAAGGGAACCGGCACTGCACAGGACCTCTGCCCTGTTTGCGCCAATATTTCCGCTGCCATGGGCAACGCGTGCTGCGGCGCTCCGTCCATGATCAGTCACACGAACCATCTTCCGAAGCTATTCGCTTTGTCAGGCCCCTCGTATTCCATCACCAAGCCGCCTCAGAACTAACCCCCACAGCTTTATTCATGCAGCCGCATTGCACCGCGAGCGACCTTTGTCGCGCGTTGTGCTATTGCGCGCTCACGACCCCCGTTGCATTAAATTTGCTGTAAACAGGTGAGGTGTATCCATGACGCGAATGCTTATCTTTGTGTGCGCTCTCTTGCTGTCCGCGCAGACAGCTTATGCCATAACACTGGGAGAAGCGGTTGAATCAACATTGAAAAACAATCCCGATCTTCAAACTGTCAGGCTGGAGCAGGATGCGGCCCAGGGCAGGCTTGATCAGGCAGGGCTTTTGTTAAGAAGCAATCCCGTCATCGAAGGGAGTCTGTCCAGGAAAGACACGGTCCCGGGAGGCGGCGAAAAAGCGGCGAACCGGGGGCTGACGCTTTCTCAGGAATTCGAGCTTGCAGTGGCATGACAGCGCGCCCAAGAAATAGCATACAAAGAAATAGCATACAATGGTGAACTGTATAAAGATATGTTAAAATACTAGTGCTGCTGTATTCGATATACGGAAAAGTCATAACGTACTCACGGGGAAATCGTGATCCATCCTATTCTCGTTGTAGAAGATGATAAAAAAATCGCCCGGGTCGTGAAGGTATATCTTGAAGGCGAAGGCTATCGGGTGATTCACGTTGACAGGGGTCGTCCAGCCATCGAAGCCGCGCAGAAGGAACCGCCGCTCCTCGTAATCCTCGACCTGATGCTTCCGGACATGGGCGGCGAGGAAGTGTACCAGGAATTGAAGGCCATTGCCGACGTTCCCATCATCATGCTTACCGCCAAGTCATCCGAGGAAGAGCGGGTAGCGGGTTTTGCCTTGGGAGCGGACGACTACGTGGTTAAGCCCTTCAGCCCCCGTGAGCTCATGTTCCGGGTCAAGGCGGTGCTCAAGCGGGCAGCGAAGCAGGATTTGGCTGGCGCAAAGCCGTTCAGCTTTAACAAGCGTTCCCTCCTGGTGGACGGACACCGGTATGAGGTGAAGAAAAAAGGCGAGCCCGTGAGCCTCACGCCGACAGAGTTCAAGGTGCTCTTTACTCTTGCATCTCATCTTGAGCGTGTTATGACGCGGGACGAGCTGGTGGAAAAGGCCCTGGGCTATCAGTTTGAGGGCTACGAGCGGAGCATCGACGCGCATGTCAAGAACATCCGCCAGAAGATCGAGGACGATCCCAGGAACCCCTCCTTCATCCTCACCGTCTACGGTGTGGGATACAAGTTCATCGGGAAGAGAGATGATTAAGAGCCTCTGGATTAAATTTCTCATCCTTCTTTTTGCTGTTTCCGTCATCGCTCTCTCAGCCGCGTTCATCCTGCGGGAACTGATGATTCATGATTTCCGGGAATACCTCGAAGGCGAACGCGAGGACCGGGTGTACTGGATCACTGCGGATATAGAGCGGACCTACGAAAAATATAACGGATGGAAGCGGGAAATCCTGGGTGAGCTGAGCGAGGACGCGGTCTGGGCCTTTATGCTCGGGTTCGAGACGCGAATACTCGACTCAAGCGGCAGGGTGGTCATGGACACGGAAAGTGCCCTGGCCGCGCTTTCGCCCCTTGTGCGGAGCAGGTTTCTGGGCGTATCCGAACGCGCGCCCCGGGAACAGGCCGGACCGTACTTGCCCTACCCGCTCTTTCTGGCCGGAAAGGAGATCGGCCGGATTGAGGTCCGCTTCTTGCAACCTCAGAAAGAATCGGTTTTCATCGATCGGTCAAACAAGTTTCTTCTTTTCTCCCTTCTTGCCCTGGGCGGACTTGCCCTTATCCTGAGCATCATCGTTTCGAGAAAACTTACCCGGCCCATAAAGCGTCTCTCGTCCGCAGCCGCCGAAATCAGCGAAGGAAATTTGAAGGCGCGGGTGCCGGTCACAGGCAAGGATGAACTCTGCAAACTCTCTGAAAGTTTCAATAAGATGGCCCACACTCTGGAGACCCAGGAAGCGCTCCGGAAAAAGCTCCTCTCAAACGTGGCGCATGAGCTGAGGACCCCTCTTGGCGCCATGCGCGGCGAACTCGAAGGCATGATGGACGGGCTTATTCCTTCCGACAGGGAGCAGCTTCAATCCCTTCATGAGGAGACGGGCAGGCTCAGAAAGTTGCTCGACGGCATGGAGGAGCTTGCCCAGGCCCAGGCGAGCGTTCTGACACTCAAGAAGCAGCCCATCCTTCTCAAACCGTTTCTGAACAATATCATCGGCAGGACCGAACGAACCGTGAGAGACAAAAATGTTCGCCTGAAGCTGGAATGCAACGACGGGCTGATTATCGACGCCGACCCGGACAGATTGAGCCAGATCGTGATCAACCTTCTGGACAATGCACTCAGGGCTGTAAAGAATGAAGGAACGGTAACTATTCATGCAGCCGCGAGGGGCCGTGAGATTGTCCTCGAAGTTCGGGACACCGGTACGGGCATAAAACCGGAGGACCTCCACTTCATCTTCGAGCGGTTCTATCGCGCCTCCGAAGGCGGCCTGGGTCTCGGACTTGCCATCGTCAAGGAACTCGTTGAGGCGCACGGAGGCAGGATAGAGGCCAAAAGCGAATACGGAAAAGGCTCTGTCTTTACCCTCTATCTGCCATCGCAGTAACCTTCACAATTCTTCATAATTCCTTCGCCGTTTCTTCACAATTGTCTGGTAGAGTGTAACCATACAACGAACCGGAAGGGAGGTGAAAAGACATGAAGAAGGTAACGGGAATGATTCTTACGCTTATGATGGTGCTCGTATTCGCTGGCGCGGCATTTGCCTGGTGGGACGGCCCCGGCATGGGCTACGGGCCGGGCTCTTACAGCGGCGCGAACGCGGAGACCATGAAGAAGTTCCAGAAGGAGACGCTCAGCCTGCGCGACGATCTCATGACCAAGCAGATCGATTTGCAGGCCGAGTACGACAAGCCCGTGCCCGATACGGCCCGGGTCGCGACGCTCAAGAAAGACATCATCGACATCCAGGCGAAGACCCAGGTTGTTGCGGACAAGCAGGGTATCCCTGCATGGGGTCCTGGTTCGCGTGGCGGCATGATGATGGGCCGCGGCATGATGATGGGAGCAGGCTGTCCCTGCCCCATGTGCCAATAGAAAAAATCGAGATGCAACAAAAGGAGGGGATGCCAACGTCCCCTCCGGGTTTTAAATGAACATGATACGAACAGCTCTCATAGCAACACTCATTGTGACGGCAGGGATATTCATTGAGCCTGCCGATTCCTTCTCCCAGCCCCTGTGCGAATGGCGTGACCGCCGTCCCTATGGCGGCTACTGCCGGGGGCCGCGGTGGGGATGGTACGGGGCGAAAAGCCCGGTCAAAACTGCGGAGGATGCGAGGAAACTCCTGAAAAAATATTTCGAGGGCGAAGACGTGGCCATCGGCGCTGTCAATGAGCGAGAATGGTATTTTGAGGCGGAGATAAAAGACAAAAGTAATAAGGTGGTTGACGTGGTGATCATCGATAAAAGAACAGGCAGGATACGCTCGATCTATTAAAAATACCTTATAATACTACAGCGACACTTTTTCGTCATTCCCGAATGCTTCTATCGGGAATCCAGGTTTTTCAGGATAATAAGAAAACCAAAGTCACTGGATTCCGGCTTGAACCATGCCGAAATGAAGGATTAATGGTATGAGGCGCTCAAAAGTCCGCTGTAGTAATAACCTGTAATTCGTAACAGATGACCACAGCCTGTTTGTGGATATAGAGAGGAGGAATATATATGATGGGACCAGGTTGCTGGTGGGGCTGGCCGGGGCATTTCTTCGGCGGGCTTCTGGGTATGATCGTGGGCGTTGTTTTCTGGGGAGCGGTGATATACGGGATTTTTATTCTATTTTCGCGGCTGGCAAAGCGGCCGACGGAGGATGCCGGAAAACAGGAAACGCCGCTGGAAATCTTAAAGAGGCGATACGCCTCTGGTGAGATCGACGCCGAGGAGTTTGCGCGGAGAAGAAGGGACATAGAGTTATGATCTCTTTCCCCAACATAGATCCCGCTATCTTTAAGCTGGGCCCGTTATCGGTCAGATGGTATGGGATGATGTACATCATCGGATTTGCGTCATCCTATCTCCTGGTCGGATATCAGATGAAGAAGAAAGGTTTTAATCCAGGCAAGGATTTTGTTGATACCCTTTATTCATATATCATAGTGGGTCTTTTACTAGGAGCGAGACTGGGGTATGTAATTTTTTACAATCTTTCATATTACCTCCGGCATCCACTCGAAATATTTGCACTCTGGTCCGGAGGTCTGTCCTTTCATGGCGGCTTAATCGGCAGTATTTTAGCCGGGATTCTCGTTTGCAGAAAATTCAAGATTGACTTCTGGCGGATTGCGGATCTTGTTGCGGTTACCGCGCCTATTGGACTTGGGCTCGGCAGACTTGGAAACTTCATAAATGGTGAGCTTTACGGCAGGGTTACCGATGTCCGGTGGGCAATGGTTTTTCCAACGGGCGGTCCCTACCCAAGACATCCGTCACAAGTTTACGAGTTTCTCCTTGAAGGCGCAGCCC
>CAYILT010000072.1:0-11014 GCA_964364055.1 uncultured Nitrospiraceae bacterium
GACGTTACCAAAAATTCCGCCATTTTGGCAGGAATTTCATTTATAACTGATTAAATAGGCTTTTTACCCCGGGTAATGCTGTTCCCGCGAACGCGGGATTCCCCGGGAGGTAGCAACCCGGCACGATTCCGGCCAGATGTCCACATTGAGAAGAAAGGAGACGAAACGATGAAAAAGTTCACAGTTCTCGTTCTTAGCCTCGCGATCGCCCTGACCGCGACGGCGGCATTTGCCGAAGGTGCAGCAGCCCCTGCAGCAGCCGCAGGCGGCCTGACCACCGGCGTTGCCGCGCTCTTCGCCATCGCCATCGCGGCGTTCGGCGGCAGCATCGGCATGGGCCTCAGCATCAGCAGGGCCGTCGAAGGCATCGCGCGCAATCCCGAAGCCTCCGGCAAGATCATGACAACCATGATCATCGGTCTCGCGCTGATCGAATCGCTGGCCATCTACACGCTGGTCATCATCTTCATCAAGGCCTAAGCCGGACAGAAAGAGCAGTACCCAAAGAGGGGACGGTGAAAACCGTCCCCTCTTTTTTTGTCTTCATGCGGACATCGAATTGCCTATTGACAGGCATCCGACAGATGACTATAATTATGGTCATGACGAGGCGACAAAGATTCACCCTGATATACGCACCTGTCACGAAGTCGCATCTCAAGACTATCGACCGCAAGTATTTTTCTCTCATCCGGGATGAGATCGAAAGCAATCTGCTGTTTGAACCGGATAAAGAAACGACAAATCGCAAACCCTTGAAACGGCAGGTCGCCTTTGAGGCCGAATGGGAACTGCGTTTTGGACCGGACAATAGATTCAGGGTCTTTTATGATATAGATATGACAACTCGTGAAGTCCACATACTTGCCATTGGGGCAAAGGATCGGGACCGTTTGATTATCGGCGGACAGGAGATCAAATTATGAAGATCGCATCCGTAGCGGAAGTGAAGGCGCATTTCAGCACATTCCTGAATAACAGCAAGAAGGGCCCTATCGTGGTCACCAAGAATGGCCGGCCGGCAGCCGTATTGATCTCCGTGGAAGACGAAGCCGAGCTCGAGCGTCTGACCATGGCGTATTCGCCGAAGCTACAAAAAATACTCACCCTGGCCCGACAGCAAATTAAAGAGCATGGTGGCATTTCTCATGCGGATTTTTGGAGTGAGGTGGAAGCTAAATAGATGATGGCCGATGAGAACGCGGGATAGAACAGTACGTCCGATCCATCCGGGGGAATTTCTGGCGGAGATCCTGGGTGATATGGGGATCTCGCAGGCTGAGTTCGCGCGCGCGATCGGGGTATCGCCCATGCGGATTTCGCATGTCATCAGGGGTGATCGGCCGGTGACCGCAGAGCTGGCGCTGCTGTTTGGCCGCGCTTTCGACCAGTCGCCGCAATACTGGCTCAATCTTCAGGCATCGTATGACCTGAAGATCGCGAAGGCGAGCATCGGTAAACGCCTTGCCGGTATGCATGCCTTGGCCCAAACATGATCAATTGATCATGACCACCATGATCATCGGTCTCGCACTGATCGAATCGCGGCCATCTACACGCTGGTCATCATCTTCATTAAGGCGTAGGCTCAACAGGCACAGTCGTACCAAAGAGGGGACGGTAAAAACCGTCCCCTCTTTTTTTGTCTGCTGAACAAGCTCAGATCAGAAGAAAAGCCCTAACCCGGTCATTGCGAGCAAAGCGAAGCAATCTCACCGTCCAAGGCATGAGTGTTTTTGTAGCATATTGATAAATCGTTGTTCCCGTGATATAGTCCCGTATGGATAATAACTGGTTCGGCTTGAAACATGCACTGACGCTATGATAATATGGGGAGCATTTTCATTTAGAAATTAAATCTTTTGGAGGACAGTAGAATGAAAAAAATCATGGTTGTGGTTGTAGCGATGGTTTGTATGTTGGCAGGAAGTGCAATGGCGGGTGAGCTTACCACGAATGAGAAGCGGTATTGTTCAGGTTATGTAAATGTGGGAGCCATGGTAGCTCGTTCGCTTGTGACGACCAACAGTCAGGATCTCCGTGCCGAGTACGCGAAGGGCTCCGATGCGTTGGCCCGAGAAATCTACCTGAACATTCTGAACAAGATACCGAAGGATGGTAAGATGAATGTGTATGCGTTGGAGGCTATCTCTACCCAAGAGTGTGAAAAAGCAGTTCAGAAGCGTCCTGGGTATGTTGACAAGCAGGTGAAAGAACAAGAAGCTCAGTCTGAAGCCAAGCAAGCTGCCGATCGGGAGATTGCAAATCAGAGGTTAAAAGAAAATGATGCCCGGGTAAAGAAAGACCAGAACGATCGCGCTGCAGCGTCCGCTAAACTTAAGGCAGATTATAAGCAATCGGAAGCAGAGAAGCGTGCTGCTGAGAAGATAGCCAAAGACGAGTGGGCAGCTGGTGCAGCAGCCAGGAAAGAAGCAAATGCGGCATGCAAGCAGCTCCTAAATCAAAAGAGAATGAAGAGGGACAACAGCCCCGATCCGGATTGTTTTGTCTCAAACACTCCTCCGTGGGAGAGATACAAATGAGTACTGCTATAGAAGGCAATACAGGAAATGACCACATACCTGAAACAGCAGCTGCGATGTCGTATAAAGAATATATTTATTTTTAGATGATTTATTACGCATTGATTACAATCGCGATCCAGCAGATTCAGATGAGGTATATGCTGGTGCCCTCTCCATTACTAACGATATTTTCAACAAGTGGCTCGACTCAGTCCGGTCGGTGAACCCGCCCGGTCGGTTACCTGCACGTTAGACATGGACAACAACTATGACAACTCTACTAACTCTATCACGGCCAGATGGCACACCCATTGCAAACTGGGAAATGTGGACCCGACCGAAAAAAGATTACCAATGGGAACCCGAACGAAGCGCAATGGAACTTGCAAAGGCGTGGTTTCGTCAATCCGCGGTATCACCACCAGATGAATTAGTGCAGCTGCTGAATTCTTCAAGTCGGCTCACAGACCTGCAGTTCTTGCGTGGGATTCCCGAATACGTAACTTCTCTCCCTGAAAGAGGAGAAGGACGTAACCATGACCTTTGGATTATCGGCCGGACTACGCAGGAACAAGTCACAATCTGTATCGAAGCAAAGGCAGACGAACCTTTTGGGAACGAAACGGTCGCGGATTACAGACGGTCGACCAACAAACGAAGGGAATCTGGTAAATCAACCAGAGTGCCAGAAAGAATCTCTAAACTGCTTTCCCTTGTTCCCGCAGGGGACAACCGATGGGATAATATCAGATACCAACTTCTGACCGCCATTTGCGGCACTGCAATCCAAGCCCGGCGAGACGGTTCTGCACTTGCCGTTTTCGTGGTGCATGAGTTTCACACATGCAAAACAACCACAGACAATATCCGTGCAAATGCAGAGGACTTCAATGCCTTCATGGCTGTCATCACCGATTCCCATGAGCCAGTTATCACAGGAACCCTATATGGACCGATTACTGTCGGCGGTGTGGATTGTTTGATCGGAAAAGCTGTGCACTAAACAGCACAGAAATTCCCAACAAGCGCTTCGAGAGGGTCGCGAAAACCGCGTCCCTCACGCGCGCGTTCCCCCTCCGCTCAGCTCCTCAGTCGCTTCCCCTTTTTCCCTTTTTCCCCCCTCCCCATTTCGGTATAATAGCGCCCTGACAACATCGCCACCCTTAAGGAGCATAATCCGCACATGAATACCGTTCGCGTAAGGTTCGCGCCCAGCCCCACCGGCGCTCTGCATATCGGCGGGGTCCGCACCGCCCTCTTCAATTGGCTCTTTGCCCGCCATCATAAAGGTACGTTCATCCTCCGCATCGAGGACACGGACCAGGCGCGGTCCACCGACGATTCCATCAAGGTCATCATCGACGGCATGAAGTGGCTCGGCATGGATTGGGACGAGGGTCCGTCCGTCTTGCCGGACGGAACGGTCAAAGGGTACCGCCAGACCGAGCGGATGGACATCTACCGCGAGTATGCTGACCGCCTGCAGAAGGAAGGCAAGGCCTACTACTGCTACTGCTCTCCTGAAGAGCTCGATATGCGGCGCAAGAAGGCCATGGCGGACGGGAAGGCGCCGAAGTATGACCGTAAGTGCTACGGGTTGAAAGAGCCCGTGCCGGGCAGGACACCGGTGCTCCGGTTCCACTCGACCGACGACGGCGAGACCATCGTGCGCGACATCGTCCGGGGCGCGGTCACCTTCGAGAACAAGCAGCTCGACGACCTCATCATCATGCGCTCTGATGGATTTCCGACGTACAACTTCGCCGTGGTCGTGGACGACGTGACGATGAAAATTTCCCACGTCATCCGCGGCGACGATCACCTGAACAACACGCCGCGCCAGATGCAGATCTACCGGGCGTTCGGCTTCGAGCCGCCCCAGTTCGCGCACCTGCCCATGATCCTCGGCTCGGACAAGACGAAACTGTCGAAGCGTCACGGCGCCACAGCGGTTACCGAGTATGTCGACCTCGGTTATCTTCCCGAGGCGCTCGTCAATTACCTCGCCCGGCTCGGCTGGTCGCACGGCGACCAGGAGGTGTTCCCGATCGCGGAACTGATCGAAAAATTCACCCTCGACAATATCGGGAAAGCGCCGGCCGTGTTCAATCCTGAGAAGCTCATCTGGTTGAACCATCACTACATTCAGCAGGCCGACCACGGCAGGCTCGCCGGACTGGTCCTCGATCTTTTGAAGAAGGACGGCGTCATCACGGAAGGCAAGGAACCCGATGCTGCATGGATGTTAAAGCTCGTGAAGATCCTTACGGAGCGAAGCCACACGCTGGTAGAGATGAAGACCGGGGCCATTCCCTTCATCAAGGATGACATCACCATGGACGAAAAAGCGAAGACAAAGCATCTTACACCGGATGTTGCGCCGCTCCTGACCGAACTGGCGGGAGCGCTCAAGGCGCTCGAACCATTCGCTCATGACGCTATCGAGAAGGCCTTCAACGATCTCGTGACTGCAAAGGGCATCAAACTCGGCAAGCTCGCCCAGCCCGTTCGCGTGGCGCTTACGGGCGGTACCGTCAGCCCCGGCATCTATGACGTGATCGAAGTGATGGGCAGGGACAGGGTCATCAGGCGGATCGAGGCAGCGGTGGAGATGATCGGCACGTAGAGGATCTTTGACAGGATTGACTATGATGAGGTTTCGGATAGCATTCCAAATGCGGTGATATCCGGAAATCGCTCAATAACTGATCAAAAAGATGAAATTGACACGCAGACTAATCCCGGATAGAATGCCGACATGAATGTGCCACATCCCATACCGTACCAAGGGAGCAAACGGAACCTGGCAGAAGCCATCCTGCGATATTTCCCTGACAAGGTGGAAACACTGCACGAGCCATTCGCGGGATCGGCGGCGATTTCACTGGCCGCTGCGGCACACAAACGAGCAAAGCGATTTCACATCAACGACTTGAATAAGCCGCTTGTTGATCTATGGCGTGCCATTATCAACACGCCGGACAAGTTGTCCGGGGAATACGATGGTCTTTGGCATGAACAGCTTGACGACCCGAAGGTATTTTACCGTGAAGTAAGAGATAAATTCAATCTGACGGGAAGGCCGGACTACTTTCTGTACCTTCTCGCACGATGCGTGAAGGCCTCCGTGCGTTACAACGCCAACGGAGAGTTCAATCAAAGTCCGGACAACCGGAGGCGAGGCGCAGCCCCGGCCACTATGCGAGACCAACTTCTTGGCGCATCATACCTGCTGAAGGGTAAAACCTCATTTTCATCCAAAAACTATCGGGATGTTGTGCTCCATGCGTCCAAAGAGGACCTGGTTTACATGGACCCCCCTTATCAAGGTGTTTGCGGCAACCGGGACACTCGCTATCTCGCAAGTGTTCAGTTCTGCGAATTCGTTGAAGTGCTTGAACAATTGAACGAGAAACACATTAGGTATATCGTAAGTTACGATGGCCGCACGGGTCAGAAAATTCACGGCGTTCGCCTTCCCGAGCACCTGAATCTGACCCATATGGAACTCAATGCAGGCCGTTCAACACAAGCTACCCTTCTCGGAAGAGAGGACGCAACCTTTGAAGCTCTTTACCTGTCTCCGGCACTTGCTGATGAACTCAGTAAAATGAAAACGATACGTCACTTCACGCACAGCGAACAGATGAGTCTTTTGGAGACGAGAGCGTGACAAAACCGCGACTTCCAAAAGATTTTATAAAGCTGTGCAAGAAAGTAACGGCCAAGCGTCCCAAAACTGTCATAGATCACATCCTCAAACACGGATTTATTACCACCCAAGAGTTAAAAGACAAATACGGGTACAATCATCCCCCACGGGCAGTGCGAGACGTCAAAGAAAACGGCATTCCCATTGAGATGTTTCGTGTTGAGGGAGTTGAAGGACGAAAGATCGCCGCATATCGTTTCGGCGATCCGAAAAAAGCGCGATTTGGAAAATTCACGGGGCGTACGGTTTTAACCAAGGAACTGAAACAAGCTTTGATTGCAAAGTACGGTTCACGGTGCGCCATTTACCTTGAACAATTCGTTGAACGGGATTTGCAGATTGACCACCGCATACCCTTTGAGGTTGTGGGCGATGTAGCTAAGGTTAAGCTGAATCCTGAAGATTTCATGTTACTCTGCGTCTCCGCCAACCGAGCCAAGTCATGGTCATGCGAGCATTGCGCGAATTGGCTTGAGCAAAAAGACGCGAGCATCTGTCAGTCCTGCTACTGGGCATACCCCGAGGATTATACCCACATAGCTATGCGTCAAGCCCGCAGATTGGACCTCATGTGGACCGGCGCTGAAGTTGAGATATATGACCGGCTTAAGAAAAAGACCGAGAAGCTTCAGCAAAATATGCCCGCCTACGTAAAGAAAATCATCGAAAAAAACCTATCGTAACCTGGCATAACAATCGCCGCCTTACCTGTTGTATGCCTGCTAATACTAAGCGAGTGGTTTTGTAAGGTCCGGGATTATTTATGATGACGCGGCGTGGTTCTAACAAATCAATACAGCTGGCGCGATAAAACCGCACCACTGCTTTAATCATTCTCTCGTTTTCCACAATATGAAAAAGCCCGATCTCAAGGCGCAAGCCGTGATGCATGTCGATAAGGACGAGTCGATCGAGGGTCTGTGGGCAACGCCGCAGATACCGCAGATCGGCGTGTACAAGCTCGCGGTGAAAAAACGGACGGACGGGATCTACGAGTGGATGCATTTTCAGCACCGCCTGGACGGCACGAGGAAGGTCCTGTTCCGCGGCGAGTTGGAGACAAAGGTCCGCATCGCGGACGTTCTTGAGGCCGCCAACAAGACCCTGCGCAAAGTGTACGGTGTGACGATGTCCGTCGCCGATGTGGACATCTCAACCCTTGACGGCCGGAAATCCAGCGATACGGTCCACTGATCGGCAGATCATTCCTGCTGGTGATGTAATCCTCTTTTCTTATGATGCTCCTTGACCTTTTCACGCATCTCACAACCTCCTGCTCACCCTGCGTCCGCCGCCTGGGCTATCTCGACGAGACGGTCGCCATGCGGGGCAGATACCGCCGCAACAGGACCGAGTGGCAGCCCCATCTCGACAGCACCTACGCGTTCGTCCTTGCCGTGGCGGAGAAGGTCCAAAACAGGAACAAAGTCGTTGTCCTCGGGTCCGGGCTCCTGCTGGATGTTCCCCTTGCGGAGCTCTCAGCGATGTTTCGGGAGGTCGTTCTGATGGATATCGTCTGCCTGCCCGAGGTCCGCAGGCAGATCAAGGGATATGGTAATGTATCGTTCATTAAGCACGATGTCACAAATATCGCTGAACGTCTTTATATGAACAGACAGCAAGGCACCAATGAGCTTCCCAAGGCCGTGCCAGCACCATCGGAGATCGACAAGGGCGCCGGACTGGTCGTTTCCCTGAACATTTTGTCCCAGCTCTGGGTCATCCCGCGGACCTTTGCGGCAAAGCAGCGGCCGGTCCTCCCGCATGACCAGGTCGAGGACTGGTGCAGGCAGCTCGTGGAATCTCACTATGCGTCCTTGCGCTCTATGTCCTGCGGCGTCTGCCTTGTAGCTGATCATGAATTTATCAAGCGCGACAATGGCGGCTCGATCATCAGCAGGGGCTCTACGATATACGACCTTGTTCTGCCTGAGCCGGACGCGTCATGGACCTGGAACATCGTTCCGGCGGGAAATAACGCCCGGTCCTCGTCGAAAGAACTGAACGTCGGCGCGTGGCATATGCATCATGGATAAAATAATCTCGCCACGAAGGCACCAAGACACAAAGTAAAGCTATTAATGATGCAGTCGTAAGAACTAATATTTTCACACGAAGCCACAAAGGCACGAAGAAAGGCACATTGAAAATATTAAAGATTCTCTTTGTGATCTCCGTGGCTTCGTGTGAGATCGGACTTTTTACGAGATTATCATTAATAGTGAGTGCGTTTGCCAAATCTTCCGTCACCCTGCTTTTCTTCGCGCCTTAGTGTCTTTGTGGCAAATTCGGTTCCTGCTTGTCAGGGTTTGTTTTCATATGCATGATCTGAAGTTTCCCGGGAAAGTCCTTCCGCTCCTCCCGCGCCCGACAGCCGGTTTACCATTGTCAAAAACCTTTATTTACGCTACAATCCTTTTGTGCGCCTTGATCTGTTCCTGAAGACAAGCAGGCTCGTGAAACGAAGGACCGTGGCGCAGGAGATGTGCGGAGCAGGCAGGGTGCTGGTGAACGGCCAGAAGGCAAAACCCGCGAAAGAGATCGGACCGGGAGACGTCCTGCGTCTCTCCTACTCAACGCGCATCATCGACCTCGAGGTGCTCACGGTGCCGGTCTCGTCGAAGAACGTCAAGAGCCGCCCCGAGGAACTGTACCGAATAACTTCCGATCAGCGTATACCGGGAGATGTGAAGCCGTGAACACCAACGCCCTCATCGCCATAACCATGGGAGACCCCGCGGGAATCGGGCCGGAGATCATTGCCAAGGTCTTTGATACGGGCGAGATCTTTTCCCTCTGCAGGCCGGTCATTATCGGCCATGCCGGGGTCATGAAAAAGATCGTGGAGGACCTGCGCCTCTCCGTGTCCATCCGTTCCCTGGAGAATCTCGCCGGGGCTGATCCCGCGCCCGGCAAGGCCGACGTGGTGAGCATCGGCAAGGTGGACCTTGCATCGCACGTATGGGGCAGGCCGACAGCGGCTTCAGGGAAGGCTGTCGTGGAATACATCAGGCTGGCGACCGAGCTCGCCCTTCAGCGCAAGGTTGACGCCATCGTGACGGCCCCGATCAACAAAGAGATGATGAACGCGGCCGGGTATGCCTTTAGCGGCCATACCGAGCTTCTGGCGCACCTGACGGACACAAAGAACTACGGCATGCTGTTCGTCGGCGGAGGCCTCAAGCTCATCCTGGCCACGATCCACCACGCGCTCAAGGACGTGCCGCGGCTTATCACGAAGGACCGGGTCCTCAGAACGATCCGTCTGGCGAACATCGCCATGAAGGAGTTCGGCGTCGACCGGCCGCGCATCGGTGTTGCCGCATTGAATCCTCATGCCGGCGAAGGAGGCCTCTTCGGCCACGAAGAGTTGAACGAGATCCTTCCCGCGGTCATCGAGGCGAGGGGCGAGGGCATCGACGCCAGCGACCCCATTCCTGCCGACACCCTCTTCTACAAGGCGCGGAACGATCACTACGATATCGTGGTGGCCATGTACCATGACCAGGGCCTGGCGCCGCTGAAGATGCTGGCCTTCGGCAATGCCGTGAATGTCACGGTCGGCCTTCCTGTCATTCGGACCTCCGTTGACCATGGAACCGCCTACGACATCGCCGGCAAAGGCTGCGCCGACCCGGCAAGCCTGCTCGCGGCGGTAAAACTTGCCGCACAGATGGCGAACCACAGGAACCGAACCGGAGAGGTGAAATCATGAACGAACAGCCAACATCGCTTTTCACCCGCCCCCATTTGTTCGCTGCCTTCTTTTTTGTCATCTTTATCTTTCTCCTGTACCAGATGGCCGCGATCGTGGCGCCTTTTCCTCTGCCCTGCTCTGGGCGGCGATCCTCGCGATGGCCCTTGCGCCGCTCTACCGGCGCATGGTACTGGCGGTCAAAGGGAGGAAAGGGCTGGCAGCCGGCATCATGACCGTCGGCACGCTCCTCATTGTCATCGGACCGGCGGTCTCTCTGCTTGTCGTGCTTGCAGGCCAGGCCGTGGACATCTATCAGTGGGCTTCTGAGCTTATACGGTCCGGGAAACTGGCGGAAGCATGGGACCGGCTGGCGATCCCGCTTTTCGACCGCCTCGCCGGCCTGCCGCTCCTGCAGGGAATCGATGTAAAAGGGATGCTGATCAAAGGCATCAGCGAATTATCATCGGGAATGGCGTCCCAGATCGGGGCGGTGCTCAGGGACACGCTCCTCCTCGTGGTGAATTTGCTCATTATGATCCTGTCGCTGTTCTTTTTTTTCCGGGATGGCGAGTCGTTCTATACCACAGTGACCGGCCTTTTGCCCTTTACCCCGGAACACCAAAAGGCGATCGCTCGAAAATTTCAGGACACCTTCAGTGCGGTCGTCAACGGAGTGTTCATGATCGCCCTCCTCCAGGGAATCATGACCGGGGTGGGCCTCGCCCTGTTCAAGGTCCCCTTTCCGGTGTTCTGGGGATTTCTCGCCGCCATCCTCGCGTTGCTGCCCATCGGCGGCGCGGCCCTTGTGTGGCTCCCCGGGGCGGTCTACCTGTATGTGACCGGCTCCGGCCTCAATAGCATATTGCTCGCGGTCTGGGGAACGGTCTTCGTAAGCCTCCCCGATAATTTTCTGAAGCCCCTGATCATCGGGAAAAAAGCGAAGATCCCGACCTTCCTGCTGTTCCTCGGGATCCTGGGCGGCCTCAAGGTCTACGGATTCCTGGGCATCCTTGCCGGCCCCCTGGTGGTCACGCTGCTCACCGCGTTCGTCCAGATCTACCGTGAGGAGTTCATGAAGAA
>CAYILT010000072.1:11114-13692 GCA_964364055.1 uncultured Nitrospiraceae bacterium
CATGGAAGATCTTGCGAAATCCGATACGTGGCGGGTGTTCCGCATCATGGCGGAACTGGTCGAAGGGTTCGAAGCGCTGAGCGGCGTCGGGCCTGCCGTCACCATCTTCGGCAGCGCGCGGCTGCAGCCCGGTTCTCCCTACTACAACAAATGCCTGAAGGTCGCGGAACACCTCGCGCGGGGAGGCTTCACCGTCATCTCCGGGGGAGGGCCCGGCATCATGGAGGCGGCGAACAAAGGGGCCCAGAACGGCAACGGGACCTCGGTGGGACTGAACATCGCGCTTCCCATGGAACAGTCGGCAAATTCTTTTCAGGATATCAAGGTGGAGTTCCGCTACTTCTTCGTACGGAAGCTCATGTTCGTAAAATACGCGGTAGGCTACGTCATCTTCCCGGGCGGGTTCGGCACTATGGACGAGTTGTTCGAGGCGCTCACGCTCATCCAGACCAAGAAGATCAGGCGCTTTCCGGTGATCCTCGTAGGAAAGCAGTACTGGGCGGGAATGATCGATTGGATGCGGTCGACCGTCCTTGCACAGGGCAACATCGACGCCGCGGATCTGGACCTCTTTCACGTGGTCGAGGAACCCGAGGAAGTGTGCGAGATCATCGCAAAACATTACAAGGACCGCACGGCATCCTTCCCGAGCGACAAGCGGGCGGGCCATCGAAGGGGAGTGTAGCGGGAACAACGTCCTTCTCTATGGCTCACCGTTTTGCTTGCTTTTTCTTTTCTCGGCCCGCGTCTTCCGATGCTGTGATGCCCGGATCTTGCGAAACCACTTCTCGAGGTTCTCCCGATAGATCATGACGAGCAAAATAGCGGCAATGCCGAGCCCCACAACGGTAAAGAACGCTCCGTAGCGCGCGTCCCGAAACAGGTTTCCGCCGACGGTAAGAAGCGTAGTCCCGAAAAGGCGTCCGCTGGTCGATACGAGCAGGAAATTCCTCTGTCCCATATGACCTAAGCCGAGGACATAGCAGAGAATGTCCTTGGGAAATCCCGGAATAAGGAACATGACGAACACAAGGAATAGTCCTTTGTGCTTCATCACGTAGTCATACTTCTTGATGATCTCAGGATTCACAACGACTTCAACAATATGCCTCCCGAGCATTCGCGCAAGCATGAACGCGATCCATGAGCCGATCGTAAGTCCTATGGTCGAATAAATGACCCCCCAGAAGGTCCCGAAGAAATACCCCCCCACGAATCCCGTCACTTCACCGGGAACCGGCGCGGCAACAACCTGGAGCGCCTGCAGCCCGATAAAGATGAGCGTCGCATAGGCGCGGTGCTCGCGAATGAACGTGAGCATACGGCGTTTGCTCAGGAACAGGTCGATGATGCCGAACGCATAGAGGAGATAGGAGACGAGCGCAATGACCGCTGCTATTGCGACGAGTTGAAGAAGGGATTGTCTGTCAAGTTTGATCATGCGGTTGCGGGTTCACATCATTTCTTAAAAAGGCCGTCCAGGGTCTTCCGTGAGGCGGTCTCGCCGTCCTTCACTAGTGCGCCTGCCGCTGCTGTTTCCTTGAACAGGAAGTGGTCGCAGTAGTTGACCTTGTCCTTCTCCCGGACCAGCTCGGCGATGGGTTCGCGGCACTGTTTCGGCGCGGCGCGGTCGAAGAACTTACAGTTCAGGCAGCAGCGCAGGTCGGCGTGGCAATGCGGGCACTCGTCTTTGCGCCCGACCTCCCGGCCAAGGGAAAGCTCCTTCCTGCATGCGTGGCAGACCTTCATATCAGCCTATACTATATATCAACCTCCCCCGTTAGACAAGAGCAAAGGCCCGTGCCGCACGGTCACGTCAAAGTCGTTCGTAAACCCACAGTAGCGTCATTCCCGCAAGCGAAGCGCGTCGGGAATCCTTCTGAAAAACAAGGGAATGATTCCGGACAAGCCGGAATGACGGATAGAGATGTTGATATGCAAAAAAAGGATTTGTTATCGATATGTTTTCTCGAACAATGACAGGACCCTGCCCGTGCCGGGGTTCCGACATGGGCCTTCTTGAATGGATACCGGATAACGAACTTCACCTATAAGGTTGCAATTGCGGAAAGTAGAAACTAGCGAGGATTACGGAATGAAACATTAATGCGCTTTTTGCCCGGTCGGAGTCGAGCCGCTGGTTGAGACATTGTCGTTTCAGCTATCAAATAATGTCAGGATGCTATATGTTTTGATTGAATTATCTTTTTTCTGACGATGCTTAAGAATTCCCGCAGCGCAGTCGCGGGAACAGGTGAAAGATGACTTTCTACAACGTTGTCCTGGACACCGTCGTGGCAGTGGCGGGGAAATGTCGAGAGGTGAGACCATTTTCCATGTGGCGCGTTATCATGCCGGTAAATGCTGTTTCGTATCATGCTTTGTTCCCAATGGAACGAATACTCACCGTCAGCTGTGTACCAAACATCCACGAAGGTCTGATCAATGAGTTTTATCCGCAATTTGCGAACGCGGCCCGTGTAACTAGGTATCATCTCAGCATCTTCGACTATATCGCCGAATTCATTTGAGCGTGGCTAATTCTGGTTGACGTTTTCTTTGAAGGCAGTTACTTTAA
>CAYILT010000073.1:0-13669 GCA_964364055.1 uncultured Nitrospiraceae bacterium
AGTGTAACCCGTATGGTTTTATCGTTTTATGGTCATCGCAATGCAGGATTCAGGTAATAGCTCTTCGGAAAGCTCATGGTGAACCGGCTCCCCTTCCCCACTTCGCTTTCCACGGTGATTTCGCCGTTATAGTTCTTCATGATCCCATAGGTAAGCCACAAACCGAGACCCGTCCCCTCGCCCGGCGGCTTGGTGGTAAAGAAGGGATCGAATATCCTGTGGACATTCTCCGGTGCTATGCCGATTCCCGTGTCGATGATATCGATCTTTATCGTGCCGTTATCCTGATGCCCCCTGATGCTAAGATGACCTCCGCCATGCATCGCGTGAACTGCGTTGATCATGAAGTTCAGGAGCATCTGCTGAAAATCGTGAAGATCCACGATCACTCGCAGGTCGTCAGGTACGGCATTGACGAACACGATCCCGCTCTTGCTGAAGCGGTATTCCAGGAAAGCGTAGACGCCGTCCACGGCATTCCGGACATTAACATCCACCGGCGCATGCTCGGACTTCCGGGACATCCAGAGCAGCTTGCTTACCGTGGTCTCAATCTTGTCGAGACCCTCTTTTACCAGGGCGAGGTAACGCTCCCGGAATTCAGGGTTGTCGCCGCTCTGCCTCAGCATCTGGACACAGTTGAACAGTCCGCCGAGAGGATTGTTGATCTCGTGGGCAACGCCGGAGGCAAGAATACCGATGGACGCTAGCTTCTCCGACTGGATCATCTTTTCATTGGCCTTCCGGAGATCCTCATTGGCCTGCCGGATGCGCTCGATCATGCTGTTGAAGCGCTCCCCGAGCACGGCCAACTCATCATGGCCCTTCACGTCAACTTTGAGGTCGAGATAGTCGCCGCGCGCCTTCTCCATCGTGCTCGCGAGCTGCGTGATGGGATTGATGAACCTTCTGCTGAGAAGCAGGATGACGGCGAAACCGATCGCCACAAGGATCAGCGTCAACAGGACGATATTACCGATGGTGGCTATGATCTCGTGCTCGGCCTGTTCGAGTGAGATACCGATCTTGAGCGTGCCCCACCGCTTCTTGCCGATGGACAGAGGAACGCCGATGTCCAGGGCAGCGTGTCCCTTGCTTGAAAAACGCTGAATAACGGTAGTATCCGCCGTGCGGGACTTTGAGGTCAGAGGATCGGAATAGACCTTGCCGTATTCCGTGATGTCATTGTGGGATATGACCCTGCCGTCCTCATCGATGATCACGAGATAGAGAAGGTCCAGGTCCCGGCGGTTGAATATTTCCATGATATAGTTGTCGAGGAGACCGCCCTCCTCGACCAGCCCGAGCCGCTCGTAGATGAGGTCGTTCAGGATGGGAATGGCGAGCGTCTCACCGAGCAGCTTGCCCTGCCGTTCAACATCGCTGTACAGGATGGCTTTCTCCCGCTCCACGGAAACGTAGCCGATCACGCCCATCAGGACGATGATGGCCGACGTGGTGATCAGGATGAATTTCGATTGCAGGCGCAATCTCTCGAAGATGTTTACGATTCTCACGTATTTTGCCAGGGTCATAATTGTATTTTCGGATGACACCCCAGGCCGCACGTCCGGGGTACGGCGTTTATCTTTGCGCGGATGTCCGCATAGTCGGCATCGGCTGCTTCCGTGAACCCGCTTTTCAAATCCTCGTCAAGCCTTAGCAGTATCTTCTTATGGTCCGGATCACCGGGATTCAAGGCCAGCAGCGCCCGCTTGATGTTCTCGATCACGGCATAAGGAGTCCCGGGCCCGGCCACGAGCGGTCCTGTCGGGATCGGATCGGACTCGGCAATGATTTCGATGCCGAGCTTGCTGTATTTTCGCGCCACCGAATCCCGCACCGCTCCGGCATCCTGCTGGCCCTTCAGGACCGCCTTGACCACTGAATCGTGATAGTCGAAGTTGGTATAGCGGCCGAGATCGCTGAGGTGCAGGCCCGAGTTCGCCAGGAGATAGCGAGGTATGAGATTTCCTGATGTGGATTTGGAAGCGGAAAACGCGACGCTCTTGCCCTTTAATGATGAAAGCTGCCGGAGCGCGGCCCCTTTCTTTGTGATGATCACACTCCGGTACCGGGCATCGCCGTTCGCACCTTTCGGTTTCAGGATGCTTATTGCGCCGTATTTTGCACGGGCCTCAAGGTAGGTCAATGGCCCGAGAAGGGCCACATCCATATCGCCGCTTCCCAGCGCATTGACCGTGTCCTCGTAATTCTTCTTCAGCACCAGCTCATAGGTATAAGGAGTCTGGCCCGCAAGGTAATCGAGGAGCGGCTGATATTTTTCATAGAGAATGCGGGGATTGTCCCTCGGGATGACGCCGAAATAGACGGTCTGTTTTCCCCTGGTCTTTCGCGCGACAACGATGTCCTCGTCCACGGCCCGCTCCATCTTTCGGATCGGATCATAGGCAGAGTCCGCTATCCGCACGAAGCCGTCGATCATCATCGCGTCGAGGATCGCTTTGCCCTTTTCACTTTTGTTCATGGTCAAGAAAGCGTCCCGTATCCGATCGCGAAGCGCGGGGTTCACGTCCTTCGTCACCACGACTGGCGGGGTCCCGTAGGGAGGTGAACGCTTTATGATGCGCGTCTGCCGCGCATAAGGCGATCCGGTTTTTATCATATTTTCGTAGACGAGGCTCTCGACCGCCGCGCCGTCCACAACGCGTTTGGCCACCAACTCAATGGACTTGTTGTGACTGTAACTGTACATGTGCCGTTTGAAGTATCGATCCGGCGCTGAATTCATGGTTTTGAGCAAGTAGGTTGGATAGAGCTTCCCCGTGTTCGATTTCGGGTCGGTAAACGCAAAGACCTTTCCCTTCAGGTCCGCGAATGACTTGATCGGACTATCTTTATGAACTATGATATATGAATGATAGATCGGCCTTCCGTTCACACTGGGGGCCACGAGGAGTTCAACGCCGAATTTTTCGCGGTTCTTAACGTACGGAGCAGAGCAGATAAAAGCTACATTTACCTGCCCTTGCTCAAGCAGAGAATCCATCTCATCATACGTCCTCCGATGGACCATCTGGACGGGCCGATGGATCTGCTCGCCGATATAGTCGATAACCGCTTGATAGTATTTGACTGCGTCGACCGGCGTGATCATGGAGGCAACACCGATCTTGATGGGGGGCTCTGCTGCATGAGCGAGCTGAACAAGATGGACGAGGAGAAAGAATAGGAGGATTACGAGCAGTGATGGAAAACTGTTGTCTTGTTTATAACTGCGGATCGGAATCACACCCCTTTTAAATACGAAACAGATGTTATATTAGCACGATGTTTCAGATATTGTCTATGGCGTTCTTATTGGCGCACATCATCCCGGCATTGCTTGAGCGAAGCCTTCAACGATCTGTCTGCCGCTTTTCGGGGGGCACTGGGTCAGGTCTTCAATCTTTCTATCTTTGTTCGCCGGCTCAGACAAAAAGGCGGAAGTCAAACATTAAAGACCTGACCACAAGAAATTCCCGAGCCCGGCGAGCAGGTGTTCCTTTCAAGCGTTGTCCCGATGACGTTTGCTTCTCGTTCGTCCTGACGATGCGTGCTTCCCGGAGCGGACTTTTTCGCCTGCCCTCTGCGCAGCACCGCTCTTGGCAAGCCGTCCCGTTGTCCGGAATGACCGGCCTATGCCGAGCAGGGCAATGATCGCGCACACCCATCCGATCCAATCGCCCACCACGGCATAGACAGTGCGTCCCTGCATCAGCGGTATTCTGCCGGCCAGGGATGCTTTTGTCCACTGGGCCGTGCGATGGCCGATCCGCCCGGCCGGGTCCACGATGGCCGATATGCCGGTATTGGTGGACCGGACGAGAGAGCGCCGGTGTTCGATGGACCGGAAACTCGCGAGGACCAGGTGCTCCAGTGGCTGGATCGTGTCGCCATACCATGAGTCGTTCGTCAGGTTGAACATCGCCTCGGGTATCGCTTTTCCCCGTCCTCCCTGCATCAGCATGCGGACCTGTCCGGGGAAGATATCCTCGTAGCAGATGTTCACGGACAGCCCGTGGCCGTTCAGCTGAAGCGGATCTCGATTCTCCCCTTTCCAGAACCGGCCCGAATAGGGCGACCACGAATACAGCTGGGGGAAGGTGTCGCCGAAGGGGATGTACTCGCCGAAGGGGACCAGCACCATCTTGTCATAGGTGCCGGCGATGCGACCGGTCTTGTCCGCGAGAACGGCGCTGTTGTACGTGCGGCGCTCGACCTGCTCGTCCAGGCGAAGGAGGGCGCCGAAGAGCACAGGCGTTTTCAGGTCTCCCAGCAGGCCGGGCGGCAGCACGCCCTCGCGGGCCGGAAGGGTTATGCCGAGGATGCTCTCCGGCCAGACAATGAGGTCGAGCGGTTGCGCCGCTATAAGTTCGCGCGACATATCCTGGTGCTCGCGAAGGAACAGGGCCTGGTCGACGTGTTTCTCCCCGGCGCCGCGGTTCGTCTGGACCAGGCCGACGGCAAGCGTTCCTGCCGCAGACGCGGCCTTGTCCACCATGCTGATGCGGACCGCGCCGTACACCAGCACCATCGTCGCAACAACCGCAAACACGGCAGCCGGCCGCCAGGGATGCTGCTGCCTGCTGCGGACCCGCTCGATCACCGCAAAGACCGTGGAGTTCGCGTAGATGACCAGGAAGGTGACGCCCAGGATGCCCGTAAGGTCCGCGATCTGCGTCACCAGGGAAAGCTTGTACTGGCTCGCGCCGAGGTAGTTCGGGAACAGCTGGGGCCAGAACTTCTCCGCCGCTGTCCAGACGACCGGTGCGACCCATGCCACATTCCAGCCCGCGTCGCGGCTGATCAGCCGGGTGGCCCCTGCCCAGACCGCGAAGAGCAGGCCGTTCGCCGCTGCAAGGAGCAGCAGCCCCAGCACCGCGAGCCACACGGGCGCGTCCGCGAACTGCCGGAGCATCGTGACGATCCAGGAGAACCCGCCTCCGTGTCCCACGGTGCCCGCGACCCACCCAAGGAGGAACGCGCGGCCCGGCGTCTGTCCGCTGATCGCCCAGAGCACCGGCACGAGGCAGATCCACTCGAGGTAGAACTGGTCATAGCCGACATAGCCGAGGAACGCCAGCACGCCTCCGGCAGCGGCGGCGATCCAGGGCAGCAGCGGATGTATCGGGGCCGGGTCGTTCTTCGTCGCGTCTGTTTGTTTCATGTTCTCCTCTCGAAATCATTGGGTCAGGTTTTTTCACTTATAGATATAGACCTTATCACAGATGTTCAAGCTCATGCAAGCCAGCTATCGATGTCTTTTCATATTTGTTTGAGTTGACCGTGTATCTGGGAAGAAGAAAAATGATAGATCTCTTTGATGGTATTTCCCTGAATTGATCTCGTGAACCGGCATCCTGAACCAACCTCACCATCAAGCCAGGAATAAAGAGGATAGGACCTCTTTATCCTGCGTAGGTCCTTCAAAACACCGCTTGAGACAAAAAACAGCTTATGCCCCCCGCCAGTGATCAGTCGCGCCAGGTACGTCAAATGTTCTTTCGAGAGCAGTTCGAAATACTCTGTCCTCCCCTGCGATTTGTTTCCTATGGTCGGAATATCGAGGAGTTCCAGGAATGATATGTGCCCGGCGTACTCTGAACCAAGGCCCAGCTTGCTGAAGTTCCGGTGAAAAGGAACGCCACCTTGATTTCTCTTGAATGGGTAGTTTGATAGCAGGAACGGATGATGGCACCCATGCCGCTTCCAAAAGGCGACGCCGTCCGCATGATATTCGAGGATATGTTCGAAAAAAGGATGGTTTGAAATCTCGGGCGAGTAATTTGCGTCCGAACTTAAGAAGATGATTGCAGCTTGTTCCGGAGATTGTCCCTGAAAAGGCCTGCTATGAAAGAGCTGGACCAGTTCAGGGGATGGATGCTTTTGGAATTTCATCTTTTGTTGGCTGTTTCAGGCAAAAAGAGGGAAGTTAAACAATATAGACCTGAGCCCAAGAAGTTTCTGACCCTATAGGTTCTGTTTCCTCTTCATAATTATAATAGGTTCACATCCCAAATATGATCTAGACAGAAAACGTATCCTTTGCAAAGGATGCATTTCCCGCAAGAATGCAATATCATCAGATGTAAACGGATGATATTGAATATTCCTTTTCAAAATTATGTCGAATAATACTTCTGATAATTCTAGAAGAACTTCTTTAGTTGTATTTATGCGGTCTATTTTTTTCTAAGAGATCGAGAATCACTTTCATAGAAGATTCTTCGTTTTCAATATCCCGAATTTTTTTTGGCTTACTACACAAGTAAACGGGAGAACCGTTTCTGAATGAAAGATGGTGCTCACCATCATCTGACAAGCTACCAATGATAGAGGGACTTATTAGAAGTGATTGCTGAACAATTGTCCGCCTCAGATAGGCTCGATTAAGCTCATGAGAACGATGGAATTTGGGCGCTGCATACAGAACAGGATGTCCACTTGCTTCCAATTCTAACAACATGTCGTGTTGTCGAGAATGTCTTCTTGGCCGAAGATGCATTCGATAAAAAGGCATCGAGAGGTAACCACCTCGGGATTCAAATGCAGAGTTGCGAACCATATAATGCGATAACTTAAACTGTAGAAAAAGCACAACTCCTTCGAAGGGGATAGCAACATCGTAGCCACCTGCACGGCCTTCCATGATTAAAGAAGGGAAAATCGGGGCACCAACAACAGGCAACGTAGTGTCCCAAATAAATGACTCGGTTACTGCGTACCCATATGAAAATTCAGATATGTCTGGTTTCATTCACGCTCCATCGCCTTTGCCATAAGTTGCAGGGTCCGCATCGTGTCATCAGTGAAATACATACGGTGCTCTATCACGTTGTGAGCTATTTCACGGAGTTTTTCTTGAAAGTCCCATAGTTCAACACCTGCTTGTAGCGCGGCCTCTGGCACATCATCTTCCCAGCCCCAAGTAACGATCACCTTCTTATAATTACCCGGCTCAAAACCATATTCAATTAGCTTCTTGATTACATTCGGGTCACTGAACTTACGCTCCGTAAAGTATCCAAGCGTTCGTCGCTGTCCCGCCTGCTTTACTCTGACTTTCAGTTCTTCCGAAGAGTATGGTTTATTCGTTAGTTTCGAGTAAGAGCCTGATATAGAGATTCCGCTTTCTATGTGATAACGATGGAGGTTTTTTGAATCTGTAGCATCAATTGCGAGAAGATCAATTTCCATTTGGCCGTCACACTTGATATTCGGCAGAGTAAACCATCCTTTTACATACCGAACATATGCTTCAACTATTTTCTCAGTCGTTTCCATTGCGCACCCACATAGCTGCGATTCTAAAAAACCCTGTCGACGATCCCCTTCACGTCAGCCGGATTTTTTGACACCGCCCACGCCCACTTTCCAAAGCCCCCGTGTGCGCTTACCGCATTTACCCATTCAGCCAAAAATTCCCGCTTGGTCTTGTCCTGCTGGGTATCCTGTCCTTTGGTTTCAAGAATAAAATGGCTTCCTGTTTTAAGCAACAACATAAAATCCGGCCGGTATTTCTTCATGACACCATTGAAGACGTAGAGTATTTCAAACCCAAGATGGTCATTCTTCACCCATGCTGCGACATTGGGGTTCCGCTCGAATTCAAATGCTTCGCTTGCTTCCCAGGTGCTGTCGAACACGCAAAGGTTAATATGGCTCTTTCTTGTCGCTTCGCACGGTTTGCCGGTGTACCACGACCTCATATCACCTGTTGAGCGTATCGGATTATCAGTGTCGAATATCGGGACGATGGACTCGCTGTTCTTGAAACGGATCGCCTCCCAAATATGCTGCACGATCTTGCTCATATTTAATGTTATCAATATTCGCCGTTTGACATCATCCTGATAGAAAAGCGGCGGCTCTATCTGTATAACATCGGACGTAATAATACGCTCCACCAGCCGAATTACCTGTGCCAGTAGGTATTCTTTATTCCCCTTCCAACTCGGTTTCATCTGATCGAATACATCACGCGCGGTTTCGAAGATGATCTTCTGCATCCGGAACTTTTTGCCTAAATCCTCAAGATCGATAGCGGATATTTTACTGATATCCGGTTTACCTTCAACAATCGGTGCAAGCTCCGCCAGGAACCCCCGCAGGGTCAAGTCTTTCTCCGTGCATAAGCCATCAAAGGATGCTGATCCCACGCGCCAACTCCGGGACGTTCGCCAACTCCGGGACGTTGATGTTTTTAGTGCTTTTAGCTTTTGCTTGCCACGAAAAGCTTTAGGACGCAGTGGCCTGTTGCTGTATGGGGTCAGACATGATTTCCTGTTATTTTATCGAAGCCCGGGAGATCACCATTTAATGTTTAAGTCTCCCCTACGCCGCCGCCTTACGCTCTTCCACGCGGAGCCGCACCCGCTTGTTCGCCTGCAGGATCATAATGATCTCGATTATATCAACCGCTGAGGATTGTGTCGTTCTTCGTGCATGTTCACACTCGCAAAACCAGGGGAAGGAGGATGAATGGGCATGGGACTACCGGGCAGGGCCTCCCGTTAAAAGGAGAGTACTATAACTGCTCTTTGTTTGCAAGGATTTCGTTGGATAAACTCGAACCGCAGAGTGCGGGATGGAAGCGGAGTCAAATGGCGTGTCGAAAAATAAGTTACGCTTCTTCCCGTCCGATAGGCAACAACCGGACACGAACGCGTGATTGCTCGAACACCGCAACGCAGCCGCTCTGCAGATCAGCATCGATTGCTGGGAGATTTGCCAGAAGAAGAGCGATCTGCTTTTCCGGTCTACGTTCTGTTCCGCGCCGGAAGAGTATAACTGATGGCCGACTCTCCTTTTGGAGGGACAGAAGCGTGCCGAAGTCAGTATCGGCGGAAACGACAATGCGATCCTCTTTTGCCGCCCTTTCCATGATGGCCTCATCCTCGGCGGCGTGCATGCCGTAATCCCGCACGTGCACGGCGTCGTGCCCGGCTCTGCGGAGTCCGTCAGCAACCACCGGGGACAGAGCGTTGTCGATAAGAAATCTCACGCGACCGTTACCAGGGGCAACTCACGCTCGCGCACGGCTTCTGCTGCATATTGCAGGGCTTCCCGGATGTCCTCGTGCACAAGGTCGGGGTATGCCTTCAGAATTTCAGCTTCCGTCATATCGTCCGCCACCATGCCGACAACGGTTGCCACCGGAATGCGCAGACCGCGGATGCATGGGGCTCCGCCCATTTGTTTGGCATTTACCGTAATGCGCGTAAACTTCATTTTATCCACCCCCTTCTTGGCTCATAAGCATCCATAAAACTCGCCCCGGTTGAACTTCCATGAACTGATAATAACATACTCACGGGAAGGAAGGAAAGGACTGTATGGGGTCAGACATGATTTCCTGTTATTTTCTCGAAGCCCGGGAGATCACCATTTGATGTTTAAGTCTCCCCTACGCCGCCGCCTTATGCGCTTCCACGCGAAGCCGCACACGTTCGTGCGTCTGCAGGATTTTAATGATTTCGATGATGTTGTCAGCCCGGGGATTGCCGCGCGGCCCGAGCATGCGGTGCACGCTCTTGTCCGTTTTCTTGAGCTTCTTTGCCAGCTGTTGGAACGTGATGGTCGCGTTAATATAATCGCGGAGCATGGCCTTCCCAGCGTCCAGGTCCCCTGCCAGCAGTTCGTTCACTGCTTCGGTCAGCATTTGTCTTCTGAATGCCGGATCATTGAAGCTCCCTGCAGCAAGCTGCAGGGAATCTTCGATCCTCAAGGTAGTTATCATTGTTCTAATCGCTCGCTAACCCCGTAGCAAGCTACGGGGAATGCGCTCGCTCCTGGATTCGTCACTTCCCGTGGCATTTCTTGTACTTCTTCCCGCTGCCGCAGGGGCAGGGATCGTTGCGGCCGGCCTTTTTCTCGGCGTGGACCGGCTGGGGCGCCGCGGCCGCGTCTCCTGCGCCGACGAAGCTGAGCTGTGCCATCTGGCGTTTCTGCCGCCGCTCGATCTCCCGGTCGTCTTCCTTCGCCTGTTTGACCCGGAAGAGGCTTTCCACCGTCGTCTCGACAATGCGCAGCTTCATCTCCTCGAACATATCGAACCCCTCCCTCTTGTACTCGATGAGGGGGTCCTTTTGTCCATACCCGCGAAGACCAACGCCTTCCTTCAGATGGTCCATGGCGAGGAGGTGGTCCTTCCACTGCTGGTCCACGGCCTGGAGCATGAAGATCTTCTCGAGGCGGCGCATGAGCTCCGACCCTATCTCCTGTTCCTTGTCCTGGTAACTTTTCTCGAGCGCCTGCCAGATGGCATCCCGGTATTCCTGCCGGTCGCGCGTCCCCTGGTCCGTGTCCGTGAGGCGGAAGGAGAACTTCGCGGCAAGGGCCTCTTTGAGGCCGTGAATATCCCACGTCTCGGGGTATGCGTTCTCAGGGCAGTAGAAACCGAACAGGCCTTCGAACAGGTCCTCGGCCAGCCCCAGCACATCGTCCTTCAAGTTCTCGCCGGACAGGATCTGGCGGCGCTGCTCGTAGATCACCTTCCGCTGCTGGTTCATCACGTCGTCGTACTCGAGTACGTGCTTCCGCATCTCGAAGTTGTGGGCCTCGACCCGTTTCTGGGCGTTCTCGATGGATCGGGAGACCAGCCGGTGCTCGATCGGCACGTCCTCTTCCATGCCGAGCCGGTTCATAAGCCCCGAGATGCGGTCGGAGCCGAAGATCCGGAGAAGATCGTCCTCCAGCGCGAGGTAGAACCTTGACGACCCCGGGTCGCCCTGGCGTCCCGACCGTCCGCGGAGCTGGTTGTCGATGCGGCGCGACTCGTGCCGCTCCGTGCCCAGGATATGCAGTCCGCCGGCGTCAAGGACCTTCTGTTTCTCCACGGCGCACTGCTCGCGGCACTGCGCCAGCGTCTTCTCCCATTCCTCCGGCGTATGCTCTTTGCCCTTGAGCATCTGGCGCGCCAGGCCATCGGGGTTGCCGCCCAGGACGATATCGGTGCCGCGCCCGGCCATGTTCGTGGCAATGGTGACGCCGGCGTGCCTGCCCGCCTGGGCCACGATCTCGGCCTCCATCTCATGGTACTTGGCGTTCAGGACCGTATGCTTGATGCCCTTTTTCTTGAGGAGCGAGGAAAGGACCTCGGACTTGACAATGGAAATGGTGCCGACGAGGACCGGCTGGCCCTGCTTGTGCTTCTCCTCGATCTCCCGGACCACCGCGCCGAACTTGCCTTGTTCGTTCTTATAAATGAAATCGGGATTGTCCGCCCGGATCATGGGTTGGTGGGTCGGTATCACCATCACGTCGAGGTTGTAGATCTTCGCGAACTCCGAGGCCTCGGTCTCCGCCGTGCCCGTCATGCCGGCAAGCTTGTTGTAGATGCGGAAGTAGTTCTGGAAGGTGATGGACGCGAGCGTCTGGTTCTCGTTCTCGATCTTGACGTTTTCCTTTGCCTCGATGGCCTGGTGCAGGCCGTCGCTCCACCGCCTGCCGGGCATCAGCCTGCCCGTGAACTCGTCCACGATCATCACCTGGCCGTCCTTCACCACGTAGTCCACATCGACGGTGAACAGGGCATGGGCCTTCAGCGCCTGGTGCACGTGGTGCACGAGTTCGACGTTCGCCGGATCATAGAGGTTGCCGGCGTTCAGCAGCTTCTCGACCTTGATGTTGCCCTCCTCGGTGAGGGCAACGGTCTTGGTCTTCTCCTCGATGGTGTAGTCCGCGTCCTTCTTGAGGCTCGGGATGATCCGGTTGATCTTGTAGTATTTATCCGTGGACTCCTCGGCGGGACCGGAGATGATGAGCGGCGTCCGCGCCTCGTCGATCAGGATGGAGTCCACCTCGTCGACAATGGCGAAATTGAGCTCTCGCTGGGAGTAGTCCGCCAGGTCGAACTTCATGTTATCGCGGAGGTAGTCGAACCCGAACTCGTTGTTTGTTCCGTAGGTCACGTCCGAGTTGTAGGACTCCTGCCGCTCGGTATCGTCCAGGCCGTGGACAATGACGCCCACCGTGAGCCCCAGGAAGGCATAGATCGGGCCCATCCACTGCGCGTCGCGCCGGGCGAGGTAATCGTTCACCGTCACCACGTGCACACCCCTGCCCGTCAGGCTGTTCAGGTACACCGGGAGCGTGGCCACCAGGGTCTTCCCTTCCCCGGTCCGCATCTCGGCGATCTTCCCCTCATGGAGCACGATTCCGCCGATGAGCTGGACGTCAAAATGGCGCATGCCGAGGGTCCGCTTCGAGGTTTCCCGTACCACGGCAAAGGCCTCGGGCAGGAGCTCGTCGAGGACCGTCTTTTCCATGATGCGCAGCCCGGCGGGATCGCTGATGCCCTCGGCACGCTCCCGGATGATGCGCCGGAACTCGTCCGTCTTGCCCCGGAGCTCCGCGTCCGTGAGCCGCGCGATGTCCGGCTCGAGCGCGTTGATCGCATCAAGGCGCGGACTGATGCGCTTGAGCTCGCGGTCGTTGTTGGTGCCAAAGATCTTCTTGAGGATCGTTCCAATCATGAGCTGCTTTTCACCGCCTGTCTTGAAAAAGTATCCGACATCATAATCATTTTTCGCTGTAAGTTCAAGGGAAATGTGGCCGGCAACGGCGGCCTGCACACGGTGCTGCAGAGAACCGCTCGGGCCCTTCGCGACCGAAGCCGCCCGGGGCTGGAGCATATCCTAATGGTGATTCCGCACGAGACCTCATCCTTTCCGGGATCAACCCGATCTATAGTGAAGGCGAACTCTTGATTTAGCCCTTGACAATAGTTTCCAATTTGCGATAATGGGATACTATGAAAACCACCCTGACCGACAAATCCATATTCGAAATGCAGGCGGAGATCTGCAAGACCCTCACGAATCCCAAGCGCATCGAGATCCTGAGCGTCCTGAAGACCGACGAGCGGACGGTCACCGAACTCGTGAACGCCTTGGGGGCGTCCAAAGCGAACGTCTCCCAGCACCTCGCGGTCATGCGCCACAAAGGGATACTGACCACCAGGCGGGAAGGTGTGAATATCTATTACCGCGTGGCCAATCCCAAAGTCATCGAAGCCTGCTCGTTGATGAAGGAAGTGCTGTTCGAACAGCACATGGCGAAGAAGAAAGCGGTAACCGGGGTATAAACAGCCGACGCTGTTCAGATCCTTTTATTGCATAGAGCTGCACTTGTTGGAAACCTCAAGAGAACATCGTTCGATCCCCCACCTTCAGCATAGTGCATTTTCTTTCAAACCTGCTCCTTCACCTCACAGGTCACCAAGAACGGGAGATCGTCTTCCTCTCAGGATCGTTCCCAAAGATCCCCGCAGAAGCTGGCCTGACGCAGGAAATTACGGAAGCTCTCGATCGTTCCATGTGCTCAAGAGACCGGGGACGGCCGGGCAAAGCGGGTCACTACGTCCATGGAGCCAGTGCAACGATCAGCGCTTCAGGACGCTTTCCGATGGAATAGCGACGATGAAAACAAGCTGAACTGAAGGGCCGGGAACGAGCGAGCCACCCGGGCGGACATCTGAAATCGGGATAGGGGGGAGCCTCTCGGCTCCTCCCCTCCCACACCACCGTGCGTACGGGTCCGTACACGGCGGTTCGGCTGGTTAAGCGAAAACTTCTCGCCGTGCTTTGGGTATGCAGTGCTTCGCAAGCGTTTCGGTCCTTGTCGGCGTCCCTCGGGGCTTCACCCCTACCTCCACCGTGAAGGC
>CAYILT010000074.1:0-13580 GCA_964364055.1 uncultured Nitrospiraceae bacterium
GCCGCCTCGTAATGAAGGACCGACATCTCCGAATGCAAAGCCTCGACGCGGTCAAGGAGCGATTCGATCTTATCGACAACGCTGCTTTTCATATACGCCTCGCCGCAGTCGGCGCAGATTTCAGCAGGCACGTTCTTAATTACGGTAACCCGTTCGCCTGATAAAAAGGGGACCGTCGTGGTTCCGTCTCTCATCTCTCCACCGCACAGCGGACAGCGTTTAAATTTTCCTTTTTCTTGCTTTCCAGTCATTTTCCCACCTCTCGGCCAACGGCCGATAAACCGTCACCAGCAATATTCTATCAAAATCCGCATCAATAGCAACAACAATGTGGACCGGCTCAATGCCGATGAGAAACTATATCACCGCTTCCGCCGCAATCTGTCCCGCCAATGCCACTACAAAGGACTTAAGCCCGGTCAAATCGCTCATCTCCGAATATTCGCCGGTTTTAGAAGCAGTTCTTGGTGACAGAATAACGCTTGCAGCGGTATACAACCCTTCCGCGATCATTTTTTCGCATAGAATTTTGTATCGGTCTGCATATGAGGCGCTACGAAATTTCGGCAAGAGCGGAAAGTTCGGAGAAACATCCTTTACTGGTGTGCGCGAGGCCGGGCCGTCTTCGAGGAGGCTCAAATAGCCCACAAAAGGTCTTCTGTACTCTCCAAAAGTTCCCTGCCTGTAAGCAGCCTGCAGATCCATTGCTATGTTGAGCGCGTCCCTACAACAGCTGTTGCTATTCTTACCGAACGACATACTGATCAGTGGCTCGAATTTTATGACCGCGATTAACATTCCCTTGTTCATCACGAGTAGATTCCATGATTGCGTAGGACAGAAATGGCCGGGAAGCACAGCGAGCTTGTTTTTCCATAATATATCCGCATTGGTCAGGCCGTTTGCATGGACAATATCGATAACCAGGTCGATGAACCCGGTCATATTGCCGCCAGCCTGCTTCCTTGTTCCGGCTTTTTTCCTGCTAAGCCAGAACGTCTTGACCGCAGCACGGGCTTTTGTTTTATAATCGACAAGATCAAGTGACATCATGAAACCCCAAAGTATCCTGTAGCGTTGGCTGAACAACTGCTCAATGACTGCAACTAATCCTCATAAGGACCGAGGAACCGCTTACCGTTGAAGTGAAGAAGATGCGTCGGGGATTCGGCAAACCAGGCTTCCGTCTCCCATGAGATATCGTTAAGATACTTGATCATTGCTCGCCGTTCGAGAAACGCCGTCACAAACACCAACCCGATCTTTGATCCGGCAAAAAGCTCCTTCAATTCCCGTCTTCGCTTCGGGTTTACCGGGCCATGGCTTGTCACTGCCTCGATCAGAACAAGCCAGTCCTTCTCCACATGATGTATCACAACATCCGGCATCTTTCCATGTTCTTCAATCTCTACCCCTATCGCCCTCAGAGCATCAGTGTCGAAATAAGCCCATTTAGTTTGGGTGTCGCCGACATAGATTATGTGACCGCCTGGCGTAAATAGCTGACAGAAATCATCGATAATCTTTTTCACCAAGACGTTCTGTCCTCCCGGCGAAAGCTTTATCTTCTGCCCGGGCGCGAGCTTTACGGGAATACGGCGCGTATCCCGTTCCCGCGCATACCGTTTCTTCAAAGGCTCAACGGTGAGCAAATACCTCTTCAATTGAGTTTCCCAACCGGGCTTTCCGAACTCACGAAGCAGCTTTAACGCCGTTGGTTCGATTTGATACACCGCATCAGGGCTATTTGTAGGCCTTGACGGCTTATCTGGATTTGGCAAGATCAAAGATGCCTGTACGAATTGGTGAACGGTAAAACGACGTACTGTTTCCCGTGAGTTAGGAGCATACTTCTTATCATAGTGCTCAGCAAAATAATCCATCATGGGCGTAATACCCATCAATGGATCGGTGGCTTTACCCCATGTATCAGTGGGTTTAAGACCGAGCAATGAAAGAAGCGTAAGAGCGGAGCGCTCGTTTTGTTGCTGACGGGGCAATCCGAGAGCATCCAAGACAGCTAAGGCCTCATCAATTTTTCTCGCCACCTTCTTTGCATCCGTTTTTTTAGCCATACGTTTCACATTCCTCTTTGAGAATAACGTCCACCATTTCCTGATCCGGCATGTGGTTCTTTACATGCGAGCCGAGCCGGAGCAGTTGATCGCGGGTGGGGTAATGCATCTTCCGCAGATCCGTGGCATTGACCTGCGTATGTCCGCTGAAGATACGAAAATATTGGTCAAAAAGCGTGGAATTGAGATATAAGGCCAAACCTTTTGCAAGAATCGGAGTGAGCCCTTTTCCCTTAGCATGAAAGTAATTGACATGATTCTCAAACCCGACGAGCGAAGCTGTTACTCTATGGGGATCATATATCGCTGACACAACCCGACGTTTTTCTTCTTTGGATGAAAACCGTTTTAAGAGAACGTAATAACCCGATTCAAGCAGCATATCTTGCGTATGCGTTGAGGCTTCAATGGCATTCGGCTTTTTTTGAGATTCCATCGGCCACTGAACAAACCCGTCCTTGAAATGACCGGGATATATTAACGGCACAGTCCCTTTAGCAGCGTTCTTGTGGAGGTATTTTTGCGCTCGAAAATCTACAACCGGCCCAGTGGATACCTCCAATCTAAGATCGTCAAGTGTGGTTGTAAATCGGCCCATACGCTCCGTTGCACGGGTGTCATCCTCGCTCAGCGCAAGATGTATGAAAGCGTCCCGATCGCCCGGCAGGATGATCCGATCATAAGGTACGGAGCGGGTCACCGCATTGTCAAAGTCCACTCCATTGGACGATGAGAGCAGGATATGCTCCGGCTTTTCCGCGGCCCTGACCGCATGATAGATTACGTTTTCCTGGAGCACGTCATCATCACCAAAGGCTTTTTTTCTCGACTCGAACACATGGATATGCCGCAGACTCATCATGTCGAGCAGCCCCACCCGGAACCGGCGGAAATACGGTCCATTACAGAAACTCCGCGGGGTAATCGCGACCATTTCCCCCCCGGACACCAGCATCCGCGCTGAGAGCCACACAAACGCGGCATAGAGGTTGGAAACCTCGAGCCCTGCCGCGTTCAACGATCTGCGCATTGCCGTTTCACTGCTGATTTTTTTATACGGAGGATTCAGAATCGCATGAGTAAATCGTTCACCACGCGTTGCGAAAAGCCCTTCATCCGATTGCACAATAGCAGATGCTACAAAATCTTCGGACCGTATTTCCCCGCGAAATGAAATGCCAGCCCCCTTACAAATCAACCGGCATCGGTTCATCGTATCTTTCAAATAGGGCAGAACGCCCTTGTCATTTTCGTATGCAACCACAGTGATTGAAAACGGATGTTGTTTTTTAGCAACTAATGCTTCTATTAATGATGCAAACAGAACCCCCGCCCCAGCTCCGGGATCGAGAATCCGCACCTCCGCACCCGCCTTTTGAAATAACGATGCCATGTACCGCGCGATCATTGCGGGCGTAAAGAACTGGCCAATCTTCGACCGCTCGTGCCGAGAGGTAGTGCCGTTCAAAGCTTTGCGAACGACATCCAGGGTATTTGATAGATCAACTGTCATAATGAATATTTCAAACGAATCCCTTCGTTGGTCGGGTTGAACAAAGCGAAATCCGACAGGTCATTCTTGAGACTCCACAATGGCACATAGTCTCTCCCAGGCATACCCCCAAGGGATACGCTCCTGTTCCAGACGCAGGCGGGCACCCCAACGATTATTGCATATATCCTCGTACAGTCGCCGTTCCTCGTTCGTAAGCAATGTCAATTCGGCGTTGCTCGTGGGATCATTTTCTTGCCCCCACAAACCCTGGTGGGCCAATAGAGTTGCTTCGTCCATTAGCAGCGAACGGGCATGAGGCAAATAGTGACGAAGGCGGTTTAATATGGCAAAGCCATGGGTATCCAGATCGCCCCAATAGTAGCAGGGCAACTCCTTGAGCCATTCGAGTTCTCCGAACAAGTCCACAGCATAGCCCAATCTCATAAAAACCCCCGCCCCCGGCAGTTCTCCGAAGGCGAGCCCGGTTTGCAGGTTTTCCACAATATAGACCCGTCGCAAAGGCAGATGCAGGCGGGCTATATCCTCTACTGGTGCCGTAATGTCCCCGAGACCGCCTGTGATGTGACGCACTCCTGCATCGAGCAGACGCATTCGCATGAGAACAGGTTCGCGACGAATCCCGGTCAATCCGTAAAAGTCCACACCTTCACCGCTCTCTGGACAAATAGCCCAGAGCAATCCGGCGATAAGGGTTTTGCGGGCCTCCAACCACTTGGTATCAACCCCCGTAACCGGCAGTTGACGGATATACAGTCCGGAATCGGTATGCGTCTCCAGCCATTTCAGCATGTCGGATAGACGCTTGAAAGCGTCTTCCGAGTAGTCGCTTAGCACATCGAAATAACTCGAAAGAGTCCCGAATAGACGGGGCCAGTTCTTTGTCATGAGCGCATGGCGCTCTGTGGCTCGCTGCCATCGCTCCGCCTCTTCAATCCAGATGGCCACTTGCATCGGGGCATGAAGCAGTACCTTTTCCGGCAACTTTTGCGTACCGAGTCCGAACCAGCGGCGCTCCACCCATACGATTTCACCTTCGCCCCGCCAAGTATGCCAGCGTGATTGCCACGTTTGTACTTCCGCAAGATGATCACGAGTTTGACGCTCGGTCGGAACGCCAAGCGGTATCGATAGCGGCCATGCACCAGTTCCCTCCAGCCATCTTCGACGACTGGAGCGGTACACTTTCCTTAAACGCTCTCTGACTCCGTCAGGATCAATCAGCAACGACTTCGCCATGCATTTTCTCCGGCAGATTGAGCCGCCTTCTCTGCTGATCATATTCAATCTGAAGTGTGGCTGAATGCTTACGTTCTTTGATGTCGACGAAACATGCGCCGCCGATGAAAGGTTCCAGCGTCATAACTGATTTTAGTGGCGTAGCTACGATCAACTGAAAGCCGAAGGTTGTAAATATTTTCATAGAAAGATCGGTAAATTCATTGTCAGTCTTTATGAAGGCTTCGTCTAAAACAACAGACGCATAGAGTGGCACCCCGCCTTCACTGCCGCCCAATTGATAGCGTAAGGCGGCCGCAAGGCAGGTTGTTGCAAGTTTTTCGCGCTGCCCGCCGGACTTACCCGCCCCGGATCGGTAGACTTCGACCTGCTGCCCCGTTGCGTCGAATTCATGCCCTATAAACTCTACATGCTGGCGCACATCGAGGACCAATTCCCGCCAGCGCTGATTTTCGCTTTCAGCTGAACCCAGTTTACTCACCATATCGCGCAAAACGGTAAAGCGAGCTTCCGCGCCCTCTTGATCCATGAGCCAGGAGTTCTCCAGAACCTGTTTTACCTGCTCGCGAAACGTTTTAACGTCACCGAGGATACGGTCGCTGCTGTCGATTTTCAGATGCGTGCCGGGATTGAACTCCGCCTGGGCCAAACTCTCGTTCACCATCTCCACACGCTCGCGGATTTCCTTCCGCGCATCAGCGAGGTGCCTGTTAAGCGCCGCCAGATTTTCGATGCTTTGCTCCTTCAACATATCAAAGAAGCGCTGCTCGTACTTCGGCAGGCCATCGTGTTCCAATCTTTCCAGCAAGGCCATAAAGTCGGCGGCTGATGCCAGCGTCTCATCCAGATCGGCACCCTCCAGGGGCCATGTCCTTTTGAATTTCCCAAAGCATTTTTCGATGGTCCTCTCCAGATCGCCCTGTTCCTCTCGGAGTATTTTTTGCTCCTTATTGATCCCCCGCTCAACACTGGCACGATGGAGCTCCAGATTTTTCAGAGTAAGCGGCGTCCCCAGCGCATTGAAGTGAACACTTAGCGCTTGCTGCTGATAATCACTCAACGGCGGGTCTGCTATTTGTACATCAACCTCTCTCAGCTCGCTGAGACGCTGTTTAATCAGCTCTCCGATACTGATGCGACCTGCACGAGTGCGGTTCAACGCACCTTCCGCGCTCTGCAATCTGTCTTTCTCCTGTTGTATGCGGTCGCCTAGTTCTTTCAACGCTGGAGCGGCACTGCGCATTTCCGCAAGCGTCTTAGTCAACATCTGAATACGGTCCAGCATGGCGACGACATCAATCTCCTGCCATTGAATGTTTGTCAGAGTTTGGCAGGCCAAAATACGCTCCTGCTGCCTCTCAGTCTCTCCCTTCAGTTGCGCCAAGTTGTGGTCAAGTTGGCTAATCTCGGCAGCCAAGCGCTGGGCCTGTTCCTGATAGAGCCGCATCTTGTCCCGGTTGTCGAACCCCAGCACCCAGTTCAGACGGTCGTCTATGGCATGCCGGTCGTCTTTTTCATGCCGGGATTTGCCATGTCTTACCTGGCCCTGGCGCGTGAGCGCACGGTCGATCTGACGGAAATCCTTCATGCTCTCCACACAAGCATAATCGAAACGCCGCCGAAGCTCCGAGTCAAGCCAGGGGGCATAAACGTCATCTTTTAGCGTCAACTTGGCGATAACTGAATTAGCTTGTGTCGGCAGACGTCGTGAACCAGCCTCTGTCGTCACCCGGTAGTAAACAATACGGTTGTGTAGACGTGTTTCGTTGACGTAATTGGACACGGCCGCATAATGATCTTCATCAACGAGGAGCGAAAGCGCGAAGCCATGCAGCAATCGCTCGATTGCCCCACGCCACTCGGATTCCTCCGTCTTTACCTCGATAAGTTCGCCGACAAAAGGAAGATCGACCTCGCTTAAACCAATAGCTGCGGTCAATTGCCGGCGCAGGTCCAATAATTCAATCCTAATGTTCGAAGGCTGGCGCTGCATTACTTCGACTCGTTTGCGAACATCGACAAACTCGTTCTCTGCTTCCTGTTTTCTGCTGCGGAACGAGAACCTTTTTTCGTCAATTTGCTCGCTCGACTCTCTCCAGCCCTCCAGAATGCCACGTGCCTGAGCAACCGATTCTGCGAAGCTCTGTGGCGAATCGGCAAGCACCCAGCCAAGTTTTTTGCAGGCTGTGTCCGCTTGCTTTCGTTTCTCCAAACGCTCATCACGCTGTCGTTCACAGGCGTCCTTCTGCTGTTCCAGTTCCTCAATGCGCGCGCCGCCCTGTTCCCGGTGTTGTTCTTCCAACGACTTCAGTTGCGCCTTGTGCGTATCCAGCGCCTCCTGTTGTTGTCCTTCGAGACCCTCTAAGCCTTGATCCTGTGTGTGATGGTGTTGGATTTCTTCTTTAAGGAGTTTAATTTTGCATCGATCCCGGTAGGCATCAACACCCCCCAGCAACTGATCCAACTCTATTACCTGCGCTTTGACGGCCAGGAGTCTTTGATAGGCATCACGCGAGGGTTGAAGCGTGTTCACCTGTTCGCGGGCCGCGACGACTGCCTGGTGGGCCGCATCCAGCTCGGCGAATTCCTTCACCAATTGTTCCGCCACCTCGAACGTTTGCGGGCGGTCAAGCATGAATTCGCGCAAGAATCCGTTGAGATCGCCAAGGTTCTTTGCCGACTGGGTCTTGTGCAACAGTTTGAGCGCCATCTCTTGTTCAATTTCCAGCAACTGTCGGAAACGATCACTATAGGCGCTGAACGTGTCAAAGTGGCGAACGTCGATAAGTTTCTGTTTTAGACTGCGGATATCTAAGTCCTTTGGAAAATTCTGAAATTCTTGAGCAATATCGAAAGGTCGTTCTGCAATTATGAAATGACGCTTAACATCGGTATTGCGGTTGGTGCTTCCGCGCAGCCAGAATAGCTGTACGAGGCTGACGTGCTGACCCGAAGGATTGGCGTATTCAACCGACAATGCCGTCCACGTGGTTGCGGGTCTTAAATATTGCGTGGCAATTTCGCCTGAATCAGTGTCTTTCTGGTCCGCCCAGGCGCCCCGAATATATGATACGAGGTTGCGATCATGACGACCTTTGTCCCCTTCCCGCGCGGCGGCGTTGAACCCCATCCACAACGGCGGGACCAACAGTGCCGAAAGGGCATCCAGCAGCGTGGACTTGCCCGAGCCCGAGCGACCGACAAACAGAAAGCCTTCTTCTGCGATGGGAATATCATGTAGATCGGAAAACGTACCCCAGTTAAAAACCTGCAATCTCCGCATGCGGTATTGCTGAGGCGATGAGCTCGAGAGAAAATCTCTCTGCATCACGTATTCTCCTGAGACGATTTGTCTAGAAATTTCTCATACTGTCGTTTCAGCGCGCTTATCTCCTCGGCGCTAAACAACAGCTTCAGCGTCGGTGAAATCTCGTAACGATCATCACTGCCGCGGATCGGGCTGATAATGCTGTTGTCCTTCACCTTATCGATTGCTGTGCGGACTCGTTTTTCAAATCCAGCGGGGTCGGAGTTGTCACTATGCTCATACAATCTCATCTGCTCCAACATCTCTTCACCGGAAACCACGGCCCGTTCTCCTCGCGCCGCAGCCTCCGTGATTAATTGGCGAAGATAGAGCATCAAGACAGATTGGATAAAGGTAAGGGGGGCACGCCGCAATAAAATCGGCGCGTCAAGGTCGCCGGTATCCGCACGGCGAGTAAATGCCACTTCGAGATCGGTATCCAGCACCAACTCCAAGAAAAGCTCCGAAAGACGTGAGCGAATCACTTCCTGATGTTGTAGTAATGCCGGCCACAAATTACTGTGGCGTTTACGGTCAACCGAGGGACCCGCAAGCAATTGCACAAACACCCGTCGTGCATCCAGCGGAAGCCTTCCGGTGTCGCCGGGATAAAGAACAGCCTCCAGCAGTTGCTCTCCTGTACCACTCAGGCTCAAATCAGGCTCTTTGTGTTGATCCATTAAAACATCCTTTGACAAAATATATGCAAGGAATATACGCTTGACGCTCGGCACCGTCCAGGCCTTGCCACTGGACGAGGTCCCTACCGCCGCCTGCTATTCCATGACGCGATCCAAGGGCCAGATATCCGACGACACTGCCGAGACCTTGCTCTGCGGGATAAATCCCCAGAATATCCGCAACCGAAGCCTGGTCGCGTTCCTTTAATATCGTCACGACATGTCCTTTCAAACGACGAAAATCTATTTCCGATTGCGCAACGAGTTCGCTTACTGATTCCAGGGAAATTTCCGCCGGATCTGCGACCGAGATGCCTGAATCGATCCTGTCCTGGCCGGGATCGTATAAATGATACTGGGCGAGTGATGAAACTTTACTGCTCGTAAGATAAAGCATGTGCTCGATATCTTCAGTTGGCTTAATTCTATCCTTTAGTTCCAATGCCAATAACTGTGCTTCTTTAATAAGGGTATGCAGAAGACGTTGCTCCAGATACTCACGGCTCTGAACAAATTGTTTCAAACTGCGCGCGAAATTTTGCAACACTTTATGCACGTCACCGCCTCGCTCCAGCAATAGCCTGGTCATACGGGACAGGAAGCGTCGTTCCTGACGGCTCAATGCCTGCGAAAACTCACGAGATAACAATTGATCCAGAGCTTCTTCAAGCTCCAAGCTTAGTCTGGAATCGGTAAGTAACCGCCAAAAGGCTTTAAAGGTGCGTCCGGCTTCACTATCGGCGACGACATCGACGCCGGCAAACAACTCCTTCAGCACGTTTCCCCTGGCACCGTCGCTTTCCATGACTTTTTCGCGCAACTGACGGTTGAGCTTGTTAAATTCTTCACGCACCTGGCGAAAATCGTTCGCCAGCTCGTCGGCAAGTCCAAGAATCTCCCGCACTCGCTCCAACGCTCGATCATGCGGCAGTAGTTCCACATGACCGGTTTGGAGAGCTTCGATCTCAGCCTCGATGCGTGACTTTTCGCGGGCCAGATTTTGGATACGTGACTCGGGGTCAGTTGCAGTCTGTGCGGCCAATTGAGTCAACTGTTGTATGACCAGTGAAAGGCGGCTTTCCGTCGCAACTGTTCGCTTTTGTGATAAGTTATCGACGAACCGTATCGCCTGAATAGCCGCGGCGTTGAGTTCGTATACTTCTTCATTAGCTCCTGGTTCGTATGATCGCTCAAGAAACCCATCCTTCAGCCATTGGCTCAGGTAAGTTTGCGCAGACTGAGGAAGATCATGGCCTTCCGCGCGCAACGCGGTTAAGTCCCGTCCGATGCGCTCAGTCAGGATCGAGGCGGGGAGGCGACGTTCGTTCTCAAAAAGATGCTCATGCAAGAGACCGATTACTGTAGGCGCGTTACCAGCCGCCAACAATCGCCATGTCGTCTCACTGCGCAAACGTTGGTTAGTGGCAATCCTGGAAGTTAACTTCATTGCCGAAAAACCTCGCGAAATTAAGATTCATCCCTTCTCCCCTACGAAAGACCGTACCATGAGTCAACCAGAACATAGGTGACGTTGTATCTAACTATGCTTTCGCCCTAGGCTATCTTCAGCTCATCCCGAATATTCTCAGCGACCCACTGCCGCACCAGGGTCTGATAAGGGATTCCCTGCTTCGCGGCGACCTTATTGATCGACAAGAGGTAAAGAGCCCGGCAGAATCAGGTCATGCGGTTTGACTTTCCTTCACGCGCCCTCCAGAATGCGCTTAGCTTCCTGCAGAAATCCCTTCGCGTTTTGGATTGAAGTTTCCGCGCCATCAGGGGAATATGCGTCGGAATAATCGGCATCCTCCCGAAGGGACATTGCATTCTTGAGCGCCCGCACCCACGTGAGATCGATCATTTTTGTCTCGCCGAAGAGGTGCTCGACCCCTGCCACAACGCAGAAATGGCTGCGTTCACGATAACCGCGGGAATACAGCATGGCGCGGGCCGCGTGGAACATTGCATAGTACGCCTGTATGGTGGCCCACTTGTACCTTTTCTGGGACAAGCTCATTTCGGCGTCGGCAAGGTCGTCGGTCGCGGACTTGAATTCTTTTCCGGCGAGCACCTTTGCGGCGTCGGACCGGTAGAGCTTCTTCTTGTCAAGGCAGTCTTTAAAGACGCGACTCATCAATACCCTTCTCGTATAGCACGATGCCCTTCTGCACTTCAGCGAAGAACACGGGGTCCTTCGCTTCGAGACCTGCCCATTCCGCAGGGGTTTTAATGACCGGATGGATCTCGGCAAAACCATACCGTTCACGCGGAGAGTGCCGCGCCACGGCATCAAGGACCTGTTCCCGGTCGTTGCTCACCACGAGGAGGTCAAGGTCGCTTTCCTCGGTGTTCAAACCGTTCGCGCAGCTTCCATAGAGCATGGCTATTCTGCACATTGACGCGAGGCGCTTGGTAAGGGGAGCAATATTCATGACCGTGTTCATTGCCTTGTACAGCCTCAGTTCCGGCGTCATTTCCGTAAGGTTGTAAAGCTCGGTCTTCCCCTTGCGTTCCTTCTCAACGACTCCCGCGCGCAGCAGCTCGCCGAGTATCTTGCTCGTCTGGCCGATGCTGATCCGGGCTTTTTGGGATATTTCGGAGCCGTAAAAGTGACGGGCCGGGCAAGCCAGAAAGAGCGAAAGAACCTTCTGGTGAGTTGTCTTCACGAGCAGGCCGCTTAAGACCTTTACTTTTTGCGAAGATGTTTTCACTTTATCGAACATGTCTTCATTATAATGAAAAGTGCGGTTTTGTCAAGACTTCCAATACTTCGGTGGCGTTGTTTCTAACCGGGACCCCATAGGGTCACGTCTACTTTGTTGTCATTCGGTTATGCTAATAAATCGATCAACGCATTTGGCCGCGGCCAAACTCCATGACATGCGTTGTAAAATCGACCAGATCATCAAGACGATGCTCTATGACATCCACCATGATCTTAATATCCATTTCCTGGTACTGATGGACCATGATATTGCGAAACCCGACCATCCCTTTTAATTTATCCGCAAGTTCCTGGGGGATGACCTTGGCCCTGGCGAGTATTTCGAAACTTTCCTTGCTCTCCTTCGGCAAGCCGAGCTTGCCTTTTCTGATGACATGATTTGCCAGGTCGATCACCTGTTCCGCGGCCCGCTGAAGATTCGCGGCAATGGCGTCCTGTTTCAGGTGGTCTTTCTCAAAAGGCAGCTCGGACGGCATGGCATAATAGAGGCGTATCTGCAGCACACAGCGCTCAATGCTCTCTTTTTTGTTCAAAATCACGTCCATCATCATTTCAATATTCTCCCGGTTTCCAATATATCTTCCAGGATACCCGCCCGTTCCTCGTTCAGCTTCTGGTAAGAAGACATGACCTGCATCTCAAATTCATCCACGGCGCGTTCATTCTGCTGATAGATGATCCTGCCGTGCTGTATGAGCTCGTTCTGAAAAACGGTATTTACCGTCCGCATGTTGATAAGGTCCACCGTTCTTTTCAAAACATTTTCGAGCGCGTCCCGGCAATCGCTCATGGCAAGATTCTTCAACAGCTTGGCTTTTTCATGGGGGAAGAGAACGGCAATGTCCGCGTCGCTGTCCTGTTGCTGGTCCGGCGTCAGATAGGAGCCGAAGAGATAGATCGCCTCCGCATCAGGATAACAGCTCAGCACTGTTTTTACTATTGTTTCGCGATTCATACACTTACCTCAAGGTCGGCGAGAGGAGAACTGTCGTGTTTCTAACCGTGCTTTCCGTTGTTTCGTTAAAAGCGTTCTCAACCTATAATCGATCATCAGTTCCGCGAGTGTTCGTCCGTCGAATGGGAATACCTTAGATAACCCGGCATCATCCTTTTTCAGGCACGTCCTCTATCCAGAGTAAGTGCTTCTTGATCGGCGGCGCATCTTTTACGGCATCGAACAGTTTCCCATCGGCGGTAACCAGTCTGCAATCCGCCATCACGGCAAGGGCCAGATACAAGCTGTCATAAAAGGACCGTTTCAAGCCGCAGGCAATGGTCATTGCGTTTTCCGCGAGGACGCTTGCAGGCCGCAGAGTCAACGGCAGGGACTCCAGGGCATGCAGGATGACCCGCGCCTTTTGGACCGTTATCTCCGACCTCATGACCCGCTTCCACAGAATATTTCCCACCTCGGGAAACAGCAGGTCAGGGGCAAGAAGTTGAAAACCACTGCTTAACAGCCTGTCGGCGTCGGCGCTGTTCGGCTCCGGCAGATACCATTTGATCGCCACGCTGGCATCGACGACGAAGCGGCTCACCGGTTGCGGTCCTCGCGGAGAAGCTCGGCGCTGTCCGAAAACGTCTTCCTGCCGAAGCTTGCGCGGATCTTTCGTGCGCGCAGAAGTGCGACCTCCCCGGTCGTCTTCACGGTTTCCTCGACGAGGTGCTTCACCTCCCCTTGAAGCGAGCGGTTGTGCTGTTTGGCACGCGCTTTCAATTGATCGACGGTCTTCTGGGACACGTCACGAATGAGAATATTGGGCATACAAGACCTCCGGTGCTTTCATTATGATAGCATCATAGCATATCACTTCGTAATCCGCAAGAAGTTCCTGCCGCCTTGTTTACCTCGTTAGAGAACTTCGATCCCCAAGATATAAGATTGCGGCTTTGAACCACAATCTGAGGAATGATACGTACCGCCGACAGGACCCGTTAGAAATTCATAGGCCGCAAATTATGAATTGTAACCGTGATTGATGTCAATAGCGCAACATTTCTAACGGGTCAGGAGTCGGCGGCTTTCTCTAACGGGGTAAAC
>CAYILT010000075.1:0-13559 GCA_964364055.1 uncultured Nitrospiraceae bacterium
TAACCATAAGACGTTACCAAAAATTCCGCCATTTTGGCAAGAATTTCATTTATAATTGACAAATGTCCCGGACGGTATGCCCGTCCGGACGCAGCGTCAATGAATCAATTGTAACTCAACTCCCCGCGGAGTCAAGTCATATCGCCAGCGCTTCACGATCCCCTTGCAGGTACCGCCGCGCAAGCCGCAGGAGCTTACGATAATACTGGTCATCACAGGGAACGAAATCCGCGATCGTGACGGAGACCGGCGCTTCCGTACCATTGATCCCGGTCAGCCTGCCTGTCGTCGAAGTGATCGTTCCGGAGAATAGTTCGAAGCCCTTTTCGATCTCCATCTCAAGCACCGCATCGACTTCTCCCTTCTGAAGGATAAGGGTATCCGGCCTCTGCTCAAGGGGCAGCAGAAATACGTCCTGAAACTCATATTCGGAAATACCCGGCGCAAAACAGTGTACGAAGACCCTTCTTCCCAGGGGGACAAGGTCCGGAAAAGCGATGGTCAGGCCCAACTCCTCCCTGGTCTCCCGCGGTCCCGCGCTCCGGGCGTCCTCACCTGCGGAATAATGTCCTCCCACGCTCACATCGAACTTCCCGGCTGCGATCTTTTTTTCATCAGACCGTTTTTGGAATAGGGCATACCCCCTGCCCTTGCGCCCGTAGATCATGAGACAATGGAACGCGCCGTGCCATACGCCGGCAGCGTGGGCATCGTCCCGGCCGATGAGGGCCCCCGTCTTCCCGCCTGTGCGATCGAGGACATCGAACTGTTCCGTGGCCATTCTCCTTTCCTGCTTCTTATACCGTAGCAGGACAGGGCGCTATTATAGATTAATCGCTTTTTTATGACAACCAGACAAAATTTCGCTATAATGGTCACGGCCCTGAGAAAGAACACATCATCTCCTGACCGTCAGGGCCATCTCCATGCATGATAAACCTTTCCGCGATCTTCAATTCATGGCCGGGCATGTATCTTGTCCAGTCGTTCCTTCATTCGCTCATCGCCGCCTTCATCGTCGATACGGCGCTTATCGCATGGAAGATCGAGGCCCCGGTCATGAGACAGCGTTTCCGCCTGATGGTGATCATCGCACCCCTCGTTTCCTTTCCTCTCTATCAGATCATTACCCCCGACAGGGGCTCGGCGCTGTTCAGGCTCGACGCGCTCTTCGACATCGTCCGCTGGCTCAACCTGGAGATCTGGGGCGTGATACCCGTTGGGGCGCTGTTCCTCCTCTTTCTTATCTTTACCGCGGTGATCTTTGTTCTCCAGGAGATGTTCCCCATCGTCCGGCACAGCATATCCTCGGCCGGTTCCGAACTCGCGGAGAGCCCGCCGGAGCCGGGGTCCCCTGTCGCGCGGGCACTGGAGGGCATCCCGGGGCCGAAGCCGGAAGTATTCATCATCGACGATGATGAGCTGGTCATTTTCTCCTCCACCGGGAGAGAACCGGGCGTGTTCCTGTCCCGGGGCCTTGTTGAGGCCCTCTCCGGCGAGGAGCTGGCGGCGGCGCTTGCCCACGAGATCGGGCACATCGGCAGGAGCCGGCGGCCCCTCATGGTGCTCGTCTTTCTGCTCCGGGTCCTGATGTTCTACAACCCCATCATCCTCATGGAGTTCAGGCGGATCGTGCAGGAGGAGGAAAAGATCTGTGATGACGTGGCCGCAACGCTCACCGGGAACCGGGCCGCCCTGGCAGGGGCGCTCCGCAAATTCTACTACACCGATGCCGGGGAGCAGCAGCATCCGATGCCGGATACTCCCCGTCTCCGTGACCGGATCGAGGAATACAGCCACACCTTGCTTATCGAGAGCAGGATCACCCGGCTCGAAGAGCCGCAGGCCCCCGTTATGAAAGGGGCCGTGGCGTTCATCATTGTTCTCGTGACGATCCTCAGCATCAATTATTACCTGGTATAAAAAGGTCAGAGGTGCGCTTGTGAAAAGAACTCTCGGCGGTCTGCTGGTATTCGTCATAATGATAGCCGTTCTGCTCGGCATGCTCCAGGTCCTGAACTGGATACCCGCGGCGGTCCAGGAGGGCGCATTCCGGAAATATGCAAGCATCGAGGAGGTCCGGGTGCATCTCAAGATCAATCCCGTGTACACGCCGGTATATTATCCACGGAGCGTCCAATGGCCCCCCGCCCTCATCGCGGCACAGACGAGACCGTATACCGCCGTCCTGACCGAATTCACGAAAAGCGATGACCGCAACGAAACGATCCTCATCATTACGCAGACCGCCCGCTCACATCCTCCTCTTGCGCTGAAACTCAGGCTGACGGAGGTGCGCGAAACGGTCCAGTATCCGTTCAAGGGAAGAGTTGCCGTCCTTGAGGCCGGGGTATGCCGGAAAGAGGAACAATGCAGCCGCATGGTCTGGGATGAAGGTGAATTCCGCCTTTCCCTCGTTATGCGGTCTTCCCCCGTTGAACTGGTCAGGATCGCGGAAAGTATCGTTGCCCAGCACCCGGGACGCTGAAACGGCCCTATGACACGGCAGATGCTCATGCCGGGTCCTAGGAACAAATACCTGGACGGATAAGAACTTTTCCCACTACCGCCTTTCCTGTTCCTCTGCTATAGTAGGGAACAGCAAGAAAACAGGCTGATACAAAAACCGGTATCGATGACAGGTTCACATGACCGTTGCCCGGAGACCGCGGGGCAGGACCATGCGGCCGTTACCGCAATTATACGGAACGGCAAGGCTGCTTCGCCACCCAATCCATCTCTTCACGAAAAGGAGGACAACCATGACGGAAGGAAAACGCTTTTCTGTTTGCCTCATGCTGTTGTTCCTGGCAATTGTAGCGGCTCCGATGGCGGGATTCTCCGCTGAACAGGGCCTGCCGGAAGATGTTCTGGCGTGTCTTGGCTGCCATGGAGAACGGGGTCTGTCCGTCAAGTTCCAGAACGGAGAGAGCCTGGACGCCTATATTGACGCGAAAAAGTTCAAGGCTTCCGTGCATCAATCCCTGAGCTGTTCCTCCTGCCATGGGGAGTTCTCCGGGCAGAGGCACCCGGAGCTCTCATTCCGGAGCCGGGAGCAGTTCAGCAGCAAGTCCTCTGCGATATGCCGCCAATGCCATGCTGATGAACAGCTGAAGAGGTCCCCGGTCCACGCCTCGCTCCTGACCAAGGAGAACAAGGCCCCGGTATGCGCGAGCTGCCATAATCCCCATACGCTCACCTCCATCGCAGGGGGCAGGCAGTTCAGCTCCGAGAAGGACCAGTGCCTGCGCTGTCACCAGCATGCCATGGGGATCAGGCTCCGGAGCGGCGACAAGGTTTCCCTGAAGGTCGATGCGGCGGCTCTGGAAGGTTCGGTCCATGCCAAGCTCGGCTGCTACGATTGCCACTTCGGCTTTTCCAGCAGTCAGCACCCCAAACGGAATTTCAACTCACCCCGCGATTTTTCCATTGCCCAGTCCGAGGCCTGTCGTCGCTGTCATTTTGATAAATATACCAAGACCCTGGAGAGCATCCACTATTCCCTCCTGAGCCAGGGGAACCTCAAGGCCCCGGTCTGCACCGATTGTCACGGCGCCCATACGGTCGTACAGGCCCGGGCCGACAAATTGAAAAGTTCGAAGCGGTGCGGCAGGTGTCACCAGGACATCTTCGGCACCTACACGAAAAGCGTCCATGGCACCGCGCTGGTCCAGGAGCACAATACCGACGTTCCCATCTGCGCCGACTGTCACACCGCGCACAGCATCCAGGGGGCCCATACCCAGGACTACCGGGACAAGGTTCCTGAGATCTGCGGAAAATGCCATGGGGACAGCGCCCTGATGAAGAAATATGGCCTCTCCCCCGGGGTCGTGAACTCCTATCTTCAGGATTTTCACGGGGTAACTTTGAAATTCTACAGGAACCAGAAAGATGCCGCGGCGCCGGCCGGCTCCCGGAAATCCATTGCAACCTGTGTCGACTGCCATGGGATCCATGATATCACCAAGACCACGGGGCCGACAACGAACCTCGTCAAAACCCGTCTCATGAAACGCTGCCAGAAATGCCATCCCGGCGCCACGGACGAGTTCCCCGACGCATGGCTCTCTCACTACGAGCCGAGCCTCACCAACGCGCCGCTCGTGTTCCTGATAAACCTGACGTACAAGTTCTTTATCCCGTTCATGCTGATCGGGCTCATATTACAGATCCTCCTGCATGTATGGCGATATGCGGTGAACCGCTGAACGGAACGAAACCATCCCCTGAAGGAGAGCTTGCCATGGCAACAACACCTCACAGTCAAATAAAACGGTTCGGGTTCGGCAGGATCATCGAGCACCAGTTGAACGCGCTTGTCTTCGCCATGCTGGTGCTCACCGGGCTATCGCAGCGGTTCCACGAATACAAGGTTTCCCACTGGATCATCAAGACCCTGGGGGGTGTTGATATCATGCGGATCATCCATCGGTACTCGGGGATACTCTTTGCCACGCTGATCATCGTGCATATCGCCGCGGGGATCTACGGCGTCATCAAGAAGCATTGGCCCGCTTCCATGATGATCAACATGAACGATTTCCGGAACGCCGTTGAGAACCTCAAATACTACTTCGGGATCACGAACCACCCGGCGCTCTGTGACCGGTATGACTACAAGCAGAAGTTCGAATACTGGGGAGTTATTGCCGGCGGATTCCTGATGATCGCCACCGGCCTGATCCTCTGGTTCCCGGTGGAGGTGGCCCGGATCCTGCCCGGAGAGTTCATCCCCGCCGCGAAAGCCGCTCATTCCAATGAGGCGCTGCTTGCGTTCCTGGTGATCATCATATGGCACATCTATAACTCGATATTCAGCCCGGAGGTATTCCCCCTGGATACCGCCATTTTCACCGGCAAGATATCCCGGGAGCGGATGGTCCATGAGCATCCGCTGGAACTGGCGCGCATCGAGAATGTGCCCGTTGAAGAGATCGTGAAACATCATCATACCGCTCGCGCGGACAATAACGCGCGGCCGGGCGAGGGGGCATAATGCCCCCTCGCGGTTTCCCCGCACTTTTTCGCAAACCTCTTCTGCCACCTCGACGAAACATCGAAAATGTGCTAAACTGCCCGTCAATGATCTTCCCCCTATCAAGGTCATTCCCGGGATCGTGACCTATGCAGAAACGGATCATCATCTCCATCCTCCTGAGCGTTTTGATCATCCTTGTCAGCCTCGGGCTCGTCAGTTATTTCCACATCGAAGACAGCATAGAGCGGTCCTATGAGGGCCGCCTCTCGGAAGCGCAGATCCTCGCGACCTCCATCGATCATATCCTCGAAGAGAACCTGACCCGGCTCTACGACATATCCCTGTCCGACAAGATCGACATAACCGACAACAGCTGGGTCCCTGAACAGGATGCGCTCAAGGCGGCCTACCATTACTCTATCTTCTCCGATGGTGTATTCCTGCTGGACAAAATGGGAAACGTTCTCCTGACCTACCCGCCGCGGGAGGGGTGGTCCATCAACCTGCTCGGCATACCCCCGGTGAGCAAGGTCATCACGGAAATGCGGCCCGTCATCTCCAGCGTCTTCACCATGGAACCCACGCGGAAAAAGGTCATATTCGCCCTGGTTCCCCTCAAAAACCGGAATGGCGAGGTGGTGGGCACCGCGGGTGGCCTCATCGACCCCACGAACTATCATTTCACCCGTATCCTCTCCGCTATCGCCACCGAAAAACAGATAAACATCGAACTGGTGGACAGCCTCGGTATCGTCATCGCCTCGAACCATAGAGAGAGCATTCTGAGCGGGATCGACCACAATAAATTCCTGAGCAGGCTTATTGCCGATAAAAAGAGCGCCGTGACTTCCTGCCATCGCTGCCATATCACCGGCAAGGACGCCCGGAAAAGAACGGAAGATATCCTGGTATTTGCCCCGCTCAACCTTGCCCCCTGGGGGATTGCCCTGCGGGTCCCGAAATCCGTCGTGTATGCCCCGTCCACCGCCCTGGAGAAAGGCTTTCTCATGCTCGGCATAATATCCCTGGCCTCGGCTTTTGTGCTGGCGCTCGGGATGAGCAAGAGCATCGTGAGGCCGGTCCGCCAGCTTATCCGGGCCGCGGACCGGATCGCCCGGGGGGACCTCGCCGAACCTGTTTCCATCGAAAGCACCGACGAGATCGGGACCCTGTCCCAGAGCTTCGATGTCATGCGGCAGAAGCTCGCCGTTTCCCTCGAGAGCATCCAGGGCCAGAATGTCCAGCTCGAGCAAAGGGTCCGGGAACGGACCCGGCAGCTCGAGGAAAAGCAGTTCATAAATGCGACGCTTCTGCGGAAACTCATCACGTCGCAGGAGAACGAGAGAAAGAGGATAGCCCGCGAGCTCCATGACGAGTCTCTCCAGACCCTGACGGCCCTCCTTATGAATATCGAGATGTGCCGTTTGCATCCCGAGATGATCACGATGGAGAAAGTCGCCGCCATGAAAGAGACCGTGACGATGGTCATCAATGAGACGACCAAGGTGATCCAGAACCTGCGGCCCACGGTCCTCGACGACCTGGGGTTCGAGGCGGGTATCATCTGGCTCATTGACCGGAACCTGAAGGAAAAGGGCATCACCTGTTTTGTGAACCTGGAGGACCTGGTGGAAGAGAAACTGCCGCCGGAGCTCCAGGTCACGCTCTTCCGGATGTTCCAGGAGGTTACCATGAACATAGCGCGTCACTCGCAGGCAAAGAACGTCTTCATCTCCATCAAGAACGATAAAAAAGCCTTTATCATGAACATCGAGGACGATGGGCAGGGGTTCGATACGGCGACGGTGTTCGAGAATACCCATACCGGGAGAGGCCTCGGCATTCTCGGCATGAAGGAGCGCGCCGCGCAGGTGAACGGAAAGCTGCGGGTCTGTTCCACGCCCGGCCACGGGACAATCGTCCTGTGCACCATACCGCTGTTACCGGAGGGGATACATGGCCACTAAAACAAGGATCCTGATCGCCGATGACCATGCGATGGTCCGCCAGGGGATCGCATCCTTCCTCAACATGTCCGAGGATTGCGAGGTCGTGGGCGAAGCCGCGGACGGTGTGGAGGCCATCGAGGCCGTAAAAAAGCATAAACCCGATATCGTGCTCATGGACATCTCGATGCCGAGGCTCGGCGGGCTCGAAGCAACGCTGGAGATCAAGAAGCACCATCCCGGGACCAGGATCCTGGTGCTCACCCAGTATGAGGACATGGTGTATATCAAACGGTTCTTCAAAGCAGGGGCTTCGGGATATCTCCTGAAGAAAGCGGTGGGAGAGGACCTCCTGACGGCCATTCGGGCCGTCAAGGCGGGAAAGGTCTATGTGCACCCCTCCATTGCATCGGGGGTGGTTGATGGTTATCTGGGGATCCAAAAAGGAGAACTGCTGGAGGACCCGTACGACCTGTTGACCGGCCGGGAAAAGCAGGTATTGAAGCTCATTGCCGAAGGCCACACGCACAAGGAAGCCGCCGATATCCTGAACATCAGCGTGAAAACGGTCACTGCCCATCAAACCAACATCAGCGAAAAGCTTAAGATCCATTCCCGCGCCGGCTTGATAAAGTTCGCGATCCAAAAAGGCATCATTCAGATCGACTGAAGCCTTTTCCGGGGACCCGAGCTTCAGGTGAGCGACACTCTCAGATCTTGCCGTCGACCATCTCGCGCATCTCTTTCCCGGCCTTGAAGAACGGGACCTTCTTGGGGGGGACGGAGACCGTTTCGCCGGTCTTCGGGTTCCTGCCTTCCTTGGCGCGGCGATGGCGGATCCGGAAACTTCCGAAACCGCGGATCTCGACCTTATCTTCTTTCGCCAGGGCGAACTTGATGCTGTCGAGGACGGTATTCACAACCACCTCGACCTGCTTCCTGGTAAGCCCTGGCTTTTTTTCCGATATCCTGTCGATCAGTTCCGCCTTCGTCATGCACGATCCTCCTCTTGCGTCCTGGTCCTTAATACCGATACTGAAGACTGACCCTGCCGCGATCAAGACTTCTGGTGATAATATCAGAGAACCACGCCGCCGTCTCGTCTTTAAAGTATTCGAGGAACGGCGCCTTTTTCTCTTTTTTAACGACCCTGGGTTTTCCCTTGATCCCGGCGAGTTCCGCGGCCACGAGGATGCTGTCCTCGAGATCGCCGAGCCGGTCAACAAGCTTCAGATGGAGGGCCTGCCGCCCGGTAAAGATCCTCCCATCGGCAAGGGCCTTCACGTCGGCTTCCGGCAGGTTCCGTCCCTTTGCCACGGCTTCGATGAACTGGCTGTGCACATCATCGATGACCCACTGCAGCAGCAGTTTCTCATGATCGGTCATTTCTCGGAAGGGAGAACCCATGTCCTTATACTCTCCCGCCTTGACCACCATGCCCCTGACGCCGATCTTTTCGAGAAGTTTTTCAAGATTGGCGAACTCCATTTTTACGCCGATGCTGCCGGTCAAGGTCCCGGGGTTTGCAACGATCAGGTCCCCCGCCGCCGCTATGTAATAGCCCCCCGAGGCCGCGACAGAACCCATGGAAATAATGACCTTTTTCTTTTTCCTGGCGGTCAGCACCGCGTTGTATATCTCCTGGGACGCCACGACACCGCCGCCCGGACTGTCGATCCGGATAAGAATGGCCTTCACGGACGAGTCATCCGCATAGTTGTTGATCTCATCAACGATGCTGTCGGCGGTGATCAACATCCCTTCGACCTTGACCAGCGCGATCTTCTCCATTCCCGGCAGGGGCGACAGGGAGTGCGACGCATTCCCTCCGGAAATAAGTGTGGCAAGATACAGAACGGTGAAAAAAAGCACCCCCAGCGCCAGGGCCGAGACCAGTATGATGAGGACCGGTTTATTATTCATAGGGAGCGTTATTTCCCCCGTTCCTTCAGCAGGGAGCCGATGGAGGTATCGAACTTATCCTGCTGGCTCATGAACTCCTTCAGACTTGTTTTGTCCTCCCCCTTGATCTGCGCTTTGATGGAGAGGGAAATCTTGTGATCACCGCGGTCTACCTTCAGGACCCGGGCGGTCACCTCATCACCTTCTTTGATCTCTGCTGCATCCTTCGGGATCTCCGACAGGGGTATCAGCCCCTCGATCCCGTGCTCCAGTGCCACGAAAAGCCCGAATTCCGTCTTTTTCACGACCTTCACCTGTTCATCCTTCCCAACCTTATATCGCTCGGGAATGACCTTGTCCCAGGGGTCGGGCGTCAGCTGCTTGATACCGAGGGAAATACGCTGTTTCTGAGAATCGATGTTCAGGACCAAGGCTTTGGTCGATTGGCCCTTTTTGAGCAATTCCGAAGGATGCTTCACATGCTGGGTCCAGGAGAGGTCCGAGATATGCGCCAGCCCGTCGATCCCTTCCTCAAGCCCGACAAATGCCCCGAAATCCGTAATGGTCCTCACCTTGCCCTCGACCACGGAACCGACGGGGTATCGCTGTCCGATGGTGTCCCAGGGATTTTGACCGACCTGTCTGGTCCCGAGCGAGATGCGCTTGGCAGCGGGATCAACGGCAAGGACCTGCGCTTCCACCGGGTCGCCGGCCGCCATCACCTTCGAGGGATGCTTGATCCTCTGGGTCCAGGACATCTCAGACACGTGCACGAGGCCTTCGACCCCGCGCTCCAGCTCGACGAAAGCGCCATAGTCCGCAAGGCTCGTCACCTTGCCGTGCACCCGCGTGCCGACAGGATATTTTTCCACCACCGACAGCCAGGGATCCTGCGTCTTCTGTTTGAGACCCAGGGAGATCTTCTGCTTTTCCCGGTCGTACTTGAGCACGACCGCTTCCACGGCGTCCCCGATCTTGAACAGCTCGGAAGGATGTCCGATCCTGGCCCACGACATGTCGGTAACATGCATAAGGCCGGCAATGCCGCCAAGGTCGACGAACACGCCGTAGTCGGTGATATTCTTCACGACGCCGGACACGGTCTGCCCTTCGATGAGGCCGGCGAGCAGGCCTTCCTTCCGGGCATTCTGCGCGCCTTCCAGGATGGCCCTGCGCGAGAGGACGATGTTGCCGCGGCCGGAGTTCATTTTGATGATACGCAGGTCCAGCACCTGGCCGAGGTACTGGTCAAGGTCCCTCACCGGCTTGATATCGATCTGAGATCCCGGCAGAAAGGCGGGAACACCGATATCCACCATGAGACCGCCCTTGATCCTGGAAATGACCCGGCCCTTCAGGGTGGTCGCGTTCTGAGACGCGGCGTTAAGATCATCCCATACCTGCAGGTTCTTGGCTTTCTCCCGGGAAAGGATGAGGTTCCCTTTCGAATCCTCTGCCTGCTCAAGGAATATTTCCAACTCGTCACCCGGCTTGAGCGTTGCGAGCTCTTCGGGCGTGAACTGTTCGATCGGGATGATCCCGTCGGATTTATAACCAAGATCGACCAGGACCGCGCTGGATTGGACCCGGAGCACCCTGCCCTTGACGAGGGAACCTTTCTGAAAGCTCTTGATCGACTGGTTATAGAGCTGCTCGAACTCGCTGCTTTCTTCTTCCGCGGCGTTCGTATCCTCAAACTCAACATCTCCGATGCTCATGCTCATGAGACTTCCAACCCTCCTGACACCCTGTATTGCTTATCTGAACGCCGGCTATGATCCACCGGCTTGTAATCGCTTAAGCACGGCATCGATGACCCAGCCCGGCGTCGAGGCCCCGGCCGTCACTCCAACGGTCCCGACTCCCTTCAGCCACTCCGGCTGGATCTCCTCGACGACCTCCACGTGATAGGTTGGCTTCCCCGCCTCACGGCAGAGGGAGACCAGCCTGCTGGTGTTGGCACTGTTCCGGCCGCCCACCACGAACATCACATCAACCCGCGAAGCGAGAACGCGGGTCGCATCCTGTCGTTCTTTCGTGGAGCTGCAGATCGTGTTGAATACCTTTAACTCCTTGGAAAGACGAAGTAATCTTAGCACAATTTCTGAAAAATTACCATAAGATTGCGTTGTCTGCGCCACCACGCCGAGCCGGCCCTGAAATGGTATCTGGCCCATGTCCTCGGGCGTTTCCACAACCACGGAGTTATCACCGGCATATCCCAGGATACTCTGGACCTCGGGATGTTTTTTTTCTCCCACGACCACGATCTGATAGCCTTCCTTTCTAAGCATATCAGCGTGCTGCTGGGCCTTCGCCACGAATGGACAGGTAAGGTCAATGATGGTCAGGCCCTGCTCCCGGGCCCTGGTGAGGACCGTCGGGGGGACGCCATGGGAACGGATGATCAAAGAATCTCCCGGCTTGAGTCCGCTAAAATATTCGACGGTCTCCACCCCCGCATCCTTAAGCCGGGCCACCTCCTGGGGATTATGGATGAGAGGCCCCAGACAGTAGACCTTGCCCTCTCCCGCGGCCTTGAATGCCGTATTGATGGCCCGCTGGACGCCGAAGCAGAAGCCGGCCTTTTCCGCCAGGATGACTTCCATAGGTTACCGAGGGTCCTTTTCCGCACACACGGACAGCAGTGAGGCGACAACGTCTTCGATCGTCATGGCACTGGAATCCACGTAGCAGGCATCGGGAGCGCGCTTGAGCGGCGCAATATCGCGGCTGCTGTCCTGAAGGTCCCGCGCCCGTATCTCCGCGGTGATGACGGCCTGGTCAACGTCCATTCCTTTTTCCTTAAGTTCCTGCCAGCGCCGTCTTCCCCGCTCCTCCGCGCTGGCGTCCAGGTAGAACTTGACCTCCGCCCCGGGAAAGACCACGGTCCCGATGTCCCTGCCGTCCATAACCACCCCGCCCGATGCGCCGAGGACCCGCTGGAGCGTCAGGAGCCGCGCCCGCACCGCCGGAGATTTCGAGACTGCCGAGGCCATCATGCCCATCTCCGGGGTCCGGAGCTCGCCGGTCACCTCCACGCCGTTCACCAGGACCCGCTGAACGCTTGAGTCATGTTTGATCGTGACGTCGGTCCGGGAGCAGAGCTGCTGAAGTGCGGCTTCATCGGACAGATCGACCCCTTCCTGCTTCGCCTTCCAGCCGACGGCGCGGTACAGGGCGCCGGTATCGATATAGGTGTAACCAAGGCGCCGGGCAAGAATCCGGGCGATAGTGCTCTTGCCGGCCCCCGAGGGCCCGTCAATAGCGATGACCAGACCTTTTTTCCGCTGATTCATATCCCGTTCATTGGATCGCTGTCTTCGGTCATAGTGCGCACCGTCTACTTAAAATCCTTGCCGGTCAATTTCTTATACGCCGCACGAAGACGCTCCCAGGACACCCGGCTGTCCGCTTTCTTGATCATATCCGCCAGGGGCTCAGCGGCCCGCTGGTCACCAAGGTTGGCCAGGGCCTCGCCTAATTCAGCCTGCTTCCCCTTCCGTCGCTCGGGATCGCCCGCGATCTTCAGGAGGGGCTCCATCGCCCTCGGGTCCTTCGTGTCGCCCAGAGCGCTGATGATCACCGATTGGTCCCGCGAGCCCGGCTGATCGAGCAGCTTTAACAGCAGATCGGTCGCCCGGGGTTCCTGCATCCCCCCCAGGAGCTTCGTGGCGGTATTAGCCACCTGAGGATCATTGGACTCGGCCAGTTTCACGATCGTTCCGACGGGCTTCCACCCGGCGCTCACGATCGCGTTGATGGCTGCGTCCTTTCTCATAAAATCCAGCCGCTCCAGCATCTTCATGAGGGACACCTGCGTATCTTCCTCCTTATAGAAAGACAGCGCCCGGGCCGAACCGATGCTCACCTTGTCCTCGGGATCAAGGACCCCGGGGATCAGCACCGGGATGACGGCCTTGTCGCCCAGGATACCCAGGGCAAGGGCTGCCTCACCGCGCACATCCTGCACACAATTCACATCCCCATAGATGCCGAGAAGGTAATCCTGTGCGCTGTGCTCTTTCAGATCAGAGAGCTTCCGCATTGCATCCGATCGTGCGGCGACATCGTTCTGAAGACTTGACGCGGACAGGGCAAGAGACACCGCGTCAGTATTCTTTATTTTCAGGATCGTTTCGGAATACTTGTTCAGGCCCTCCCACATATTCAGCCCGAATACCCCTTGCATCTTTTTCAGCGCAGGGGCTGCCGGAAGGACCGTGAGCGTGACGAAACGGGGCGGAAGGGCCGGCCGCCGGAAACCGGACGGTTTATCGTCCTTCAGCACGATCTCGAAGGTGTTTTCCTTCTTCAAGTTCACAAAACCGCCGAAATAACGATATCCGTATTTACCGTCCTTCAGGAGCTTTTCCCCGTTCAGGGTAAGCTCGATCCAATCCGATCTCTCGGGAAGTTTATCGCCGTTCTGAAGCTTGATCAGATACAGGGCTTCGCCGGCAGTGAACGTTCCGGTATACCGGTTCACCTTTCCGTACCGTTCCCTGACATCATACTTCTCCGGACCGAATATCGCCTGCTCCGCGGCGCCTGCGAGGGACAAAGCGCCTGCAACCATCGTGAGAACTGCGGCCATCATACGAAGTATCTTCATCATACCATGCACTCCTTAGTCAGTTATAAATGAAATTCTTGCCAAAAATGGCGGAATTTCTGGTAACGTCTTATGGTTACGAAGCCCGTATCGTCAAACGTCTTTCGGGTAACGG
>CAYILT010000076.1:0-13521 GCA_964364055.1 uncultured Nitrospiraceae bacterium
GAATTCCGCATTCCGCACTCCGCATTCCGCACTCCGCATTCCGCACTCCGCATTCCGCACTCCGAATTCCGCAATCAGCGCGAAGCGCGGAGCTCTTCATCGATGATCTTTTTCAGATACTCGAAGGGCCGCTCCCCCACCACCTGCCTGCCGTTGATATAGAAGGTCGGGGTGTTGTAAAGGTCCATGTCCGTCGCCATCTTGAGGTCGGCATCGATCTCCTTTTTGAACTTCTGGGAGTCTATGGAATCGGTGAATTTCTTCACGTCGAGACCCAGCTCTTTCGCATAGCCGATGAGGCTCGCCCGGCCGAGCTTGGGAGCACGCTTGATCAGGAGATCGTGCATCTCCCAGTATTTCCCCTGCTCCCGGGCGGCGAGTGACGCCTCGGCAGCGATGCGCGAGTAGTCCCGGTAGCGGTAGGGATAGTTCTTGATGACCAGCCGTACTTTGCCTTTATACGCATCCATGATCTTCTTGACGGCCGGACCGGCCGCCACGCAATGCGGTCATTGGAAGTCAATGAATTCAAAGATCGTCACCGGCGCGTTCTCCGGCCCCAGCGAAGGGGATCCGCCGATCGGTACGCTTACGCGTTTGTCCGCGGCACCGGCGGGAACGCTGAACAGCAGGAGAAGTGCGATCATCACGGCTTTTTTGGGTAAACTCATGGTCTTTACCTCCGGGATATTGCTCGCTGCAGAAGAAGAAAAAACAAGGGCGGGATGCCCGAACCGGCGCCCGCCCTCGCAGCTTGCATACCTGTGGTCGCTATGTCTTTGTCTCCGGTAAGACCCGGAGATACTTCACCGAGACCTTGAATCCCACGACCGCCACCGAGATGAATGCCAGCGTCACGATGAACTCCATCAACGACGGGAAATAGCTGAGGCCGGTCGCCGTCTGGTCGCGATAGACCCCTAAGATCGAGACGTTCATCCGGTTGATCAGGACGCCCGCTACGACCAGGATGTTCACCATGAGGATCTTATTGTCGTTCTCCAGAGTGCTCTTCGTCAGCAGCAGCGCCATGGGCGCGAGGACACCGACCGCCATCTCCAGCAGGTACATGTTCGCCTCCATGGTACCGGCGAACGCCGCGCCGATCCCCGGCCCCGTCGCCAGGTAGAAGGTCTTGAGCAGGAGATAGATGACCGTCGTGATCAGGCAACCGCGGGCGAGACCGGTCAGGATATCCCTGTTCGGCGCGTGCCCGAAGGCCTTTCCGCTGATGATGCTTTCCAGGCTGACCATGGCGAGGCCCATCATGATCGCGGATACGAGGAAGAGGGTCGGCAGGGAAGAATTGTACCACAGCGGGGACAGTTTTCCCGGGGTGATCAGGTAGACCGCTCCCAGCGAAGACTGGTGCAGGACCGAGAGAAGGATGCCGAACAGTACGATGGGCACCATGATTTTCTCGACTACCCGAAGTGCCCCCTGCATTTTCAGCTTCTCGAACACCATGGGGCTCGATTCCGTCGCCAGGGTCGTCGTGTACAGCACCACGTGGATGGCCACGACCCACATGACCGAGCCGATCTGCCACATCACGACGGGATGCCAGATGCGGTACGGCACGCCGATGTCGAACGTGATGGCGGTCGCCGCGAGCGCGTACCCGAAGAAGGCGTTCAGGATCGCCGGCCTGACGATGGGCTTGTACTTCTTCCAGTTCAGGATGTACACGGCGCCGGCGATCAGGAACCCGCCTGCCGCCATGGCCACGCCGCCGAGAACATCCATGCCGATCCAGAGACCCCAGGGGAACCGGTCATTCAGGTTCGTAGCGGCCCCGAGTCCGGCCGCCAGCCGGTAAGCGATGACGAAGCCGCCGAGAACAATGAGCAGGACGAATACTATCGTGGACGGAGTCCACATCTTGATTTCGCTGTGCGCTTTCATGATTTATCCCCCTTCTCCGCATTCATCCTGCGGGTGATCGCCCAGGTGACCGCACCGGCGGTCAGGACCACGCCGATGACCGCCGGGATCTTCGAGATATAGGACCAGGTGAGGTCCGGGTACTTGACCCGCTCGATCTTCATGTTGAATCCCAGGGCGTCGAAGGGGACCGCCGAGAGGTAGATCCAGGAGGTGCCGCCGGCCTCTTCCTTCCCGTAGATGTGGTTGACATATTTTCCAGGGTTCTGCTTGATCCGCTTCTCGGCCTCGCCGTACACCTCGTCAAGCTTGCCGAAGAACATGGTCCCGGTCGGACAGACCTTGACGCAGGCGGGCTGCTTGTCCTCGACCAGACGTTCCGAGCAGAAGGTGCACTTCTGGACCCACGGCACCGCCTTGCTCCACTCGTACTTCGGGATGTAGAAGGGACACGCCAGCATGCAGTAGCGGCATCCGATGCACTTCTCGAAGGTATACGTGACCGCGCCACTCGCTGTTTTCCTAAGCGCGCCGACCGGGCAGGCTGAGGCACAGGCCGGGTCCTTGCAGTGCATGCACTGGTCCTTCACAAAGCTCCAGACCGGCGCTCCTTCCTTCTCATTCTCGATGAACCGGATATGCGTGTAGCATTCGGCATTGAGCTGCTTCGGGTTCGTAAAGGACCCCGAGAGCGCCGTCGGTATCACCGACCGGTTGTTCCACGACTTGCAGGCCACCTGGCAGCCGCGGCAACCAATGCAGCGGGTCAGGTCGACCAGCACGCCTTTTGCTTTTTCGTTATTCGTCGCCATGACTGCCTCCTATATTTTTTCGACGTTGACCATGAAGGCCTTGGTTTCAGGGATCATGGTGTTGGCGTCGCCGACGGTAGGGGTAAGCAGGTTCGCGCTGTCCCCTGCCTTCGGGTCGTTGGGATACTGCCAGCCGAAGCACCAGGGCATGCCGACCTGGTGGACCGTCTGACCTCCGATCTTGAAGGGTTTGAACCGCGAGGTCACCACGGCCACCGCGGAGATCTCGCCGCGGCCGGACTTCACCTTGACGCGGTCGCCGCCCTTGATCCCCTTCTCCGCCGCCAGCTCCTTGCTCATTTCGATGAACTGCTGCGGCTGCATTTCGAGGAGCCAGGGAGTGTGGCGCGACAGGACGCCCGTCTGCCAGTGTTCGGTCACGCGGTACGTGGTCGCCACGTAGGGATACCGTATGTCGCAGGAGTAGAAGGCGTCTTCCTTCTCGCCGAAGATCTTGATCGTCGGGTTGATGCGCTGCTTGGACATCAGGCTTTCCTCAAGCGGGCACTCCAGCGCTTCGTAGTGCTCGGGGAACGGCCCGTCGTTCAGGCCGGGGCCGTAGAGCGCGCCCTTGCCTTCGGCCATCATAATAAAGGGATACTTGCCCGGGTCCTTAGCCATCGGCGGCGCAGGACCGTCGGGCACATCCCCCACCCAGACACCCGGTTTCTTGCTCACGGGGTCCTCTTTGACCGCATCCCACTTGAGCAGCGGCCGCTTCGGGTCCCAGGGATTGCCGTTCAGGTCCACGGAGGCGCGGTTGTAAATGATCTTACGGTTCACCGGCCAGCACCAGGCCCATTCAGGGAAGAGGCCGAGGCCCGTCGGATCCATCTTGCCGCGCCGAGCCATCATGTTGATGACCTTGCCTTCCTTCTGGGTATAGCTCTGGCTGAAAAGCCAGTTGCCGCAGGAGGTCGTGCCGTCGGGCTGGAGATGGACGAAGGAGGCGCAGAGCTCGCCCTTTTTGCCGAGGAGCTTGGGCGGCGTCGCCTTCTTGTCGTACACGTCCTCAAGGTAGTAGCCGTTGATCTCCTTTGCCACGGCGTGGATGTCCACCTTCTTTCCGTAGTTCCAGGTAAGGTTCAGGATAGGCGCCGGGAACTTGCCGCCTTCCTTCTTATAGAGCTCCCGCACCTTCAGGAACAGCTCGTTCATGATCTCGGCGTCTGGCTTTGACTGGCCGAGCGGTTCGATGGCCTTATAGCGCCACTGTGCCAGCCGGCCCGAGTTGGTGATGCTCCCCTCCTTCTCGATGGACGAGACGCAGGGCAGCATGAACACCTCGGTCTGGATGTCCTTGGGATTCATGCCCGGTCCCCGCCAGAATGAGCCGGTCTCGTTGTCGAAGAGGTTGACATTAACCATCCACTTGAGCTTGGCGAGCGCGGCGCGCGTCTTGTTTGAGTTCGCGCCCGAGCAGGCGGGGTTCTGGCCCCATGCGAAGAAACCTTCGAACTGTCCCTTGAACATCTTGTCGAAGAGCATGAGCCACGAGGCGTTCATGCCCTCGTCGGTCTTCGGCAGCCAGTTGTAGCCGAAGTCGTTCTCCTTCGTCGCCTTGGCGCCATAAATGGCCTTGAGGTAGCTCGTGATGTATTTGGCGCGGTTCGACAGCCAGTTGACGCTCTTGGGGTCCTTGGTCTTGGGCGTGAACTTCTCGATGTAGGCGTTCAGGTCCTTGATCGCGGCCGACGGCGTGGCATTGTATCCCGGCAGGAGGTGGAAAAGGATACCGTGGTCCGTGGAGCCCTGCACGTTCGACTCTCCGCGCATCGCGTTGACGCCGCCTCCGGCGATGCCGATGTTGCCGAGCAGGAGCTGGATGATGCACATGGCGCGGATGTTCTGCGTCCCGACCGTGTGCTGCGTCCAGCCCATGGCGTAGAGCTCAGTGCCGGCCTTGTTCGGCTTGCCTGTGGAGCCGTAGAGTTTATAGACCGCTTCGAGTTTGTCCTTGGGTGTGCCCGTGATGGACGAGACCTTGTCGAGGGTGTAGCGAGCGTACTGTTTCTTCAGGAGCTGGAACGCGCAGTTCTGGCTCGTGAGCGTCGGGTCCTTCTTCGGCATCCCGTCCTCGCCCATCTGGTAGCCCCAGGTCTTCTTGTCGTACTTCCGCGCCTTCTCGTCATAGCCCGAGAAGACCCCGTTCAGCTCGCCCGGCCCCTTGAAGTCCGGGTTCACCAGGAAGGGGGCATTCGTGTAGTTGACGACGTAGTCCTTGAAGTAGAGGTTGTTGTCCAGGATGTACTTGATCATGCCGCCCAGGAAGGCGATGTCCGTTCCCGAGCGCATGGGCGCGTAGAGGTCCGCCTTGGAGGCCGTCTGGGTGAACCGGGGGTCCACCACGATGAGCTTCGCGCCCTTCTCCCGCGCCCGCATCACCCACTTCATGGAAATGGGGTGGTTCGAGGCCGGGTTGGCTCCCATAACGAGGATTACATCAGCATTCTTGAAATCGATCCAGTGGTTCGTCATTGCACCGCGTCCGAACGACTCTCCCAGAGCCGCTACCGTTGCGGAGTGTCAAATACGCGCCTGATGTTCTATATATACCAGGCCCCAGGACCGGAGCATCTTCTGGAGCAGGTAGCACTCCTCGTTGTCGAGGGCCGCGCTGCCAACATGGGCGATGGCGTCGGTCCGGTTCACCGTGAAGTCCTTCTCGGCCTCTTTGTCCGTGCCGTCGGGCTGCTTTTCCTTCACCTTGGACTTGGAGGTGAGCTTGAACGTGCGGTCGCGGGTGTCCTTCACCTTCTTCGCGATCTGGTCCAGGGTCCAGTCCCATTCCACTTCCTTCCAGGCGCTCGCGCCGGCGGCGCGATACATCGGCTTCAGGACGCGGGTGTCGTTATGCACCAGCTGCATGATCGACGCGCCTTTCGGACAGAGCGTCCCCTCGTTGATCGGATGGTCAGGATCTCCCTCGGTGTTCACCACCTTGCCATCCTTCGTGTGGACCACGATGCCGCACCCGACGGCGCAGTACGGACAGATGGTTTTGGTCTCTTTGGCGCCCTTGATCTTCGACTCCCGCTCTTGCGCTTCAGCGGAAGCCGGGGCGGCCAACGGACCCAGAAGAAGCGTGCTGCCTGAGATCTTCAGAAAGTCTCTTCTCGATACCCCCATGGTTCCCTCCTTTGTGAAATAAATTTATAAACATCGGGTAAGTCCGGGAAGCGAAAAACAGGAACCGTTCAAACAACAAAAAAAGGGAGGCAGGTTATCCGATCTTATCTCAGGTTTTTTGACCGAGAAAAAAACGTTCCTGCCTCCCCTGTTCCGAAAGTATGGCCCTTGGAAAAAAGATGCGCAACTCGCGCCGGACAACAACCTGTGGTCAGCGCGGCACCAGCAAATAAAGCACACGCACGAGCTGCGGATGAGAAATAGCAATACCGGACAAACTGTACACGAATTTCATAATGTTGGCAAGTTTTTTTATAGGTCTATGAGAAAATATAATAGTTGCTAAAGAATCAAACTCTATGCAAACTGGAAAGAAAAAAACCATAGCAAGGCAAGTCCTTAGAGAAGTTCTGCGGGTCGTTTTCGATATGGCGGTATTTTCGGCTGAGGCGCTTGACTTCGTCCTGAAATTCCGGACGCTCAAACAAGGGCGGGCATCATTTAGCGGCGGACTCGATTTTACCTGCTTCTCCCGCAAGAAATGCCTCGTGTTCAAGCGCGAATGAGATGGAGTCGAGCTGTTCATCCAGATCATCTATGATCGCGTCGATTTTCCCCTTGAAGAGGCTGACCGGGCGGTAGCCCTTCATGGCGTAATAATAAAGGGAAAATATGTCCCTCAGCATGGTGATGGACTTTCTGTCTTTCAGATACGGGAGGGCGGGCAAAATAACGCTTAAATGCTTCTTGAATATGAACGGCACGAACTGGGCAAGGATCGCGTAGGCAATAAAAAAAAAGGGCCGCAACAAGCCAGGCCACGCCTTTTCCAACGGTCTTCGCCGACTGGATCATTGCAAAGCTCATGTCCTGCTGCGCCAGACCAATAAATTGATTAAATGTTGCATTCGCGTTCATCGTGGTCATGTTTTAATGATAATCAAATAGAGAGAGGATATCAAGAAATTCAATCCAATATAGTCAAACCAAGATAAACTCCGTCTATCAATGCAACGGCAACAACGTCACCCGCGCGGTTTCTTTTTCGACTTGTGCGCCGGAATACCGTACAGCAGGCCTTCAGCGCTGATATCTTCATCGATATTCGGCCAATGCGCACCCTGTCCGTCTCCGATGAGCTCATAATGTTCTCGCTGCTTCGGCGTCGCCTCCGAAAGCCGCCACGACCACGCAAGCGGAATGCTGATCGTCCTCCCGTCAACGAGCTGGGCGGTGATGGTATCCTCGGTAATCTGAAGGTTCTTAATTTTTACTTCCTGAAGTATGACCGCAGTGTTCATCCCATGCCTCCATGAGCTCAGTTTCTTCCCCTTTATTGAGACGGCACAACGGCGAGATATTTTATTACGGCCTCGACGAAACGTTTGGCATTATTCAGGGTATCGCGGGATTTCTCAGGGGAAATCGGAAGGACATTTTTGTAATCGGACACTTGGCGCAATGCGAATGCCTTATGCAAATCTTTCGACAGTTCCTTCGGTGAGGAGGCCTTTCAAGGCATATTCTGTGTCGAAGAGACTTATCACTCCGGTGTGTTTGGAGGGAACCTTACCCGTTTTTTGCAGAAGGGCGAGAGCTGCGTAGAACATGGCCTAGTACGCCCTGTTCACGATGCTCTGAGGACTGCGATTGCCGTCAAGAAGATACACCGCATCATCAAGGGCCGTCTGCGCCTGTTCAATACGATGGCGAACAAGGTCGGCGATCTCCTCCTCTTTCACAGAAGCACCCCTTCCTTTTCAACGGCGCGAGCAAACAATGAATAGCGCTCCGGGCTGTTTTCCCATTCACTTCTGGAATAAACTACCGGAACGACGACGATCCCATATTCGAAACCGGCTTCCCAGGCGCAATCGCTCACAAAATCGGAATCCCTCTCGGAAAGCATGTCCTCAAGGACAACCAGGACGTCCATATCCGAGGAGGGCTCAGCGTCACCGCGTGCCCGTGAACCGAACAAGATCAGTTTGTACAGATTCATTCGCTTCGCAAGAAGGGCCTTGAAGCGGTCAAGAATGGTCTTTTCCACCACGGTCATATCGCACCCCTTGGAACAATTTTACCGGAATATTTTCGCTAAATCAATACAGTTCGGATTGTGGTATCGAGATAACACCGTATTTTTTTCAAATTCTCGCCTCCCCCTACCTCGCTGCTTGATTATACCACTATTACCTTGCCGAATTCATCGGTCAAGCGCTGTGACAACACATCCAAGAGACGCTGTCCATAATCAGCCCGAGCCTTACCTCGCTGTTCCTCTTCAACCATGATCCGCCCCACTTCCCAATAGGACGTAACCATCGCCGCATTGACGGCCTGCCATGCGCGAGACCGCGCCTGAGTCAGAACGTCCTTGATGCGCCCATAGATGTGGTCGAGGCTTTCGTAATCTTTTGTGTGGATAGCGTAATGAACCTTGTTTTGCACGGTGGCGAAGAACTCCTTGGTGAGCGGATGATCTTTGTCGTAATCCACGCTCGTCGCGTAAATGTCGGTGATTTTTTGGTAAAACCGCCGCTCGCTGGTGCGGATGTCCTGGATCCGCCGGGTCAGTTCCTCGAAGTAATCGTTTCCCAGCTTCGGGTTCTTCAGGCGCTCATCGTCCAGCACGAAGCCCTTGATGATGTATTCCTTGAGCTTGTCGCCCGCCCACTGGCGAAACCGCACGGCCACCGGGCTACGCACCCGGAAGCCAAGCGCCAGAACCATGTCGAGGTTGTAGTAGGCCACCTTGTAGTCTTTGCCGTCGGCGGCAGTTGTTCGGAAATCCCGAACAACTGAATCGGCCTCCAATTCTCCATCCTCAAAGATGTGCTTGATGTGCTCGCTGATCGTGCCTTTGGACTTGCCGAACAGCTCCGTGAGCTGTTTCTGGTTGAGCCAGAGGGTCTTGTCCTCCAGCCGCACATCCAGCTTGGTGCGTCCGTCCTCGCTTTGGTAAATCAAGAATTGGTTCATGGTCGCAAATTCCTCGCATTTTCCAGCTCATGCTGCCGGAGGATGGCGGTAGTATTACTTTGCACAAGCTCCTCACGCGTCATTCGTCAACTTCTTCCTGATTGGCACTTCCATGCGGGCCTAACATATCGCAATAAATGCCCGGTTTGCCATGGGTAATGAAACGACCCTTTAACTCTCTCTACTTACCAGCTACTGTAGTGGCTTGTTGCCGTGAGCCGGGCTGCAAATTTACCGTGACTACCGCCTCACGGCACCTTTTCACATCTCACAGAATCAATTCGAGGTCGCCAGGCCTTTGATCCATCCCGCCGCAATGCACTCTGAGAACGAGCATCGCCAAGGTTTTCAGACTCCAGTCATGCAGCCATAAGCTCTTGACAATCTCTGAACAGTATGGCATATTATTCACGAGCGATAAGTCCACTGCGGGTTGTCCATGGTGTTCCCTTCCGGAGGTCGGCAAAGCCATGGCATAACAAACTCGCACGGCACGCTCTTTTTTATTTTTCAGGCAGATACATCGAATCGAACAGTATCTTTTCCCTGAATATACTGAACCATTCTTCGTCTTTCTTTTCGTACTTTCTGAATATCCCCCACGAAAACGTGTCAACGGCCTGAAGTCCCAGGTTCTCATGAGATGTCCGGTGATAGACGTCGATGGGAACGCGCGGATCGATCCGCCCCTTCAGATGCCTGATGATATATTCGTTGAATTCCCTGATCTCCTTCTTACTCTCGCTTTTGTCTATGATCACTTCTATTCTCGTCGAGGCGTTTTCAACCGGAATTTTGTCCAACACGTTCCTGGCGATGAAGTTGTAGACCCGGTCCTTTTGCTTCGCGAGGCTTTCGTACACTCGCTGCTTATTCAGCGTAAGCGAATAGATCTCAAAAGGAACAGGGGCAAGCTGGTTATACAGATACTTTTGGTCCTTCCGGAACGAGTGTGGGTAGCACCAAAATACAGTATAGGGAAAAGTGCATAAACCCCTGCAGTTAAAGGGGAAAGCCTGCATTCTCCGGCGGTTATGCCTTACAGTGCGAAAACAGTTGATTTCAACATATAGGGGTATCCCACACTAAACCCGGAAGCGGCATACTTTTTAAGAGCCAGCGAATCTTTTGCGCCTTTTAATTCCGCATCCTGTCTGCGCAGCCTTCTTTTTATCGTTTTTTTCACGGCGTTGATCAATAGCCGATTGTTTTCTTTCCCGCTTACCGCGAGAACGGTCACGGTAAAATATTTCGACGGTTTCTTGGCGAAGAAATCAAAACCCAGATCACCGCTTTCGTCAAGATACAGATAAAGCACTTCCGCGCTCCTTCTCACGTCGCCTTTTCACATCTCACAGAATCAATATCGTGTGCAAAGAAACAGGTCTTTGATCCATCCCGCCGCAATGCACTCTGAGAACGAACGTCCCCAAAATTCTACAACCCCAATTGCCTTCTTAAGCGGTGAATGTCAAATGTAAAGACCTGACCCTGAGATGTTTCGCTGAGATGTTTCGAGATGTTTCCTGAGATGTTTCCTGAGATGTTTCTTTCTAAGATGTTTGCTCTTCGAAATCAGTAAGGATGCTTAACGGAAGTTTTGCTGACCAGGCATAACGGCGAAGTTGAAAGGCCGGTGAGATATCTTCTTTGATGTAGACTGAGGGCTTCTTTGCTTCCAGGAAGAACTTGCGCGTGCCGCCGATGCGGAAGCAGTAGTCCTGGGCCTTGGTGTCCGCGCCGACCTTGATGGAGTCCTCGTGGATAACTTCCTTGTACGCCTCGGCGTAACCCTGCTGGTTGTTCATGTCCCAGCCCAGGGCCGCAAAGAACGGATCGAGAAACTCCTGCCGGAGCTGCATTTCATTATACTGCCCGGACTTGTACGCCTCGCGGTTCCGGTCATAGCGTTCGATCAGCTCAGAGATTTCCTTCGGCAGCCCCATCAGCACCCCGCGTTAGACTCGAGTTGATAAGTATTCCGGGCGTTACAACTCCGTGTATTTCTTGGCCGAGCCCTTTGCCTTGTTCACCCCGTTAGAGGTCAAGAAACCATCCCTCTCTCAAGCACGATCGTTCTATCCGCACCAAGAATGATTGTCGCCTACTAATGCAAGATAACAGGGACCTCTAAGCGGGGTAAATCAGCCATGCCCCTCCCTGAACATCGCCACAACTGTTTGAAAACCTTACTACAAGTGGCCGCAAAAGTCCAGAAGAGATGGATGATGTCCAGGGTATGCTCAGGGGCTGCGAGAGAGGGGCATTTTCTTAGCGATGAATAATCAGTTGAGCGTCATTTATTATCCTCATCCACCGCCTTTTTCAGCATTTCAAGAATACCGGGAATTGCCGACGTGACCCGGTTCCAGTTGGGGATCAGCGGCGTGCCCATGGGATCTTTCATGAATGTCTCCGCCGCCATGGTGATGGCCCGCGCAAAGGACTCTACGGCCTTCGCCTCCTCGTGCCGGTCGAACTCCAGCCCGTTTATGGCCGCGTCTGCTTCGTACTTCAGGATCGTGTCTTCGGCAAGTCGCAGATAGGCCACGGATAGTGATTTAAAGAACCCGTCGCTGAAAACGACCCCTTCCGAAGCGAGGGTCCGGAAGACCGACTTGCAGATGTCGATCGTCATCTTCATAAGCCCCTTCTCCGGGTCCTCGGAAGACAATGCCTGGTGCTTGTGCTCGTAAGTGTCCGCGATATCCACCTGGCAGACCCGGCGGGGAGAGTAATTCCGGTATACCTCGGCAAGGGACCCTACTTCGAGGCCCCAGTCCCAGGGTATCCGGTTCACCCGCGCCATGTCGGTGTGCATGGCGAATTCGCCGGCAAGCGGGTAGCGGAAGCTGTCGATGAATTTGAGGAACCGGTGCTCACCCCCGAGGCTCTGGAGGGAACGGATGAGCGGGGTTACCAGGAGCCGTGTTACTCTGCCGTGCATTTTGTTTGTCACCCTGCTGTAAAAACCCTTGCAGAAAACATAATCCAGGTTCGGATTCGCCACGGGATAGCATAATCGGGCGAGCATCTCCCTGCTATAGTTCACAATGTCGCAGTCATGGAGTGCAATGACGTCGCACTTGCCGTTGGCGATGACGTATCCGTAAGCCAGCCAGGCAGATCGCCCTTTGCCTCGCTCCCCCACGCTCAGACCGTTGCGCTTGAAGGTGTCGTAGATCTCCATGACGCGCCTGCCGTCGTTGTGGATGATCTTGACGTCTCCGGGGATAGATGACATGAACTGCCGCACCCTCTGGAACTCCTTATCCGATGCCTTATCGAGAACCAGCACGATCTCGCAAAGGTATTTCACCTTCGAAAGCTCCTCGACTATCTTCGGCATGGCCGGTCCCTCGAACTCGGAATAAAGCGACGGGAGGACCAGCGCGACAGGACGAGTCCGGGAAAAGTGCAGCAGTTCCCCCTCGATCCGCTCCAATGACGGCTTGCCGAGCCGGTGCAGCGTGGTGATAACGCCGGTCTGATAGAAATCGGACATGGAAGACCCTCCTAACCCGGACAAGCCGGAACCAACAGGTTACGGTAACGGTGACGACGCCCGTTTCGTCCAGCGGTTACGTTATTCGGTCTTTTTGCATTACCGTTACCCGAAAGACGTTTGACGATACGGGCTTCGTAACCATAAGACGTTACCAATAATTCAGCCATTTTGGCAAGAATTTCATTTATAACTGACTAGAGATGCTGAATATCGTCCTTTCCCTCGATCTTCTCGGTTGCCCCTTTTTCGATGATCCTGCGGGCGGCCTCGATCCCGCCCGCGCCGAAGGCGATGGCAAGAGCAATGACAATTCCGCCGAAGATGATCGAAAATGCCGCCACGACGATATTCGGGGCGACCTGGAGCTGTTCAAGGGCCATGGCGAGGATCAGGACGATAAGCAGCAGCCGGACAGCCTCGGCCAGCACTTTTGCGTAGTGATATCCGCTGTTCACGAGCGCGATCAACACCGTCCTGCTCAGGAAGCCTGCCGCCACGTAGCCGATGACCAGGATGAGAACGGCGGAGAAAACGCGCGGAAGATAGAGAAAGAACTGGGCCACCAGGTTGTCGACGGCATGCACCTTGAGCGCACCCAGACCGATCATGAGCGTGAAGATGACGAGGAACCAGAATACGACGCGAACGACCGCTTCCGTGGGTTTCGTCCAGACGTCCCCTTTCCGCATCATGACCGTGAATCCCATGCGATCGCTCCAGGCGTCGAACGAGAGCGCGATCAGCATCTTTCGGAGCAGCAGCCGAACGATACGGGCGATCACCAATCCCCCGATCAGGATCGTGAGCATCGCCAGCATGTTCGGGGCGAATCGTTTGAACCCGGCGAACACCTCTCGAAACGGTTCCAGTACCAGCGCCAGAAAGTCCTGCATGGCCACCCCTCCTTTATTTCCAGTTATTCAACAGATAATTCTTGTTCTTCTCGAATTCCCCACAGAGCCGTTCGATCTCTTCTTCCGCGGCGTTCTGGTCCGCGTCCCGCATCTCCAGTACGAACGAGGCGGTGCGGCCAAGATACAGCGGCGTCAGGGACTTGATCAGGTGTCCGGCCGGCAGTCTCTTCTGATGATACGCAAGGGCGTAATCATAGATGATCCTCGACCACAGGCCTCGCGGGAAGCGAAATGCCTCGGTTCCCGGATTCCCAAGCGACTCTACCTCTCCAAAATCTCCCTGTCCAAGCAC
>CAYILT010000077.1:0-13505 GCA_964364055.1 uncultured Nitrospiraceae bacterium
TCCAGGCACCGCAGATAGGGGTTCGTGGGCGACTCAGTGAAGATGATGTTCGTGTTGGGCTTGATGGCCTTTTCGATGGCCTCGGCGGTCGGGTCCACCATCGAGACCTGGATGCCGAACTCGGCCAGCAGGTTCGCGGCAAAGTCGCGGGTTTGGCGGTAACAGTCGCTCGTGAAGATGATGTGGCCGTCGCGGCGCATGAAGGTCATGAGCGTCAGGATCACGGCGGACATGCCGCTGGCAAAGAGCACCGCGCGCTCGGCGCCTTCGACGGCGGCCAGTTTGCGCTCGCACTCCTGCTGGGTCGGGTTGCCGTAGCGGCCGTACTCGTGCTCGCGGATCACCGTGCCCTCGCTCTTGGCTTTCATGAAGTCGTAGACTTCCTGGGTGTTGTTGAAGTAGTAGTTGGACGTATGGACGATGGGCGTGGAGACCGCGAAATGGGCGTGGTGCACGCGGTCAAGGCCGTGGATGCCGAGGGTGGCCGGGTTCCACTTCCTGGGGTCTGACGGTTTCTTAGCCATTGATGGTTCTCCTCTTTTTCAGCGCCTGTTCCAGCGCCTTCTTCACCGCGCTCACGGTCGGCGGCAGCTCGATGGGCTTGTTGGCGTAATGGCTGGGGAAGCCCAGCTTCTCTTCGTGATATTGGACCTTGAAGTCCGTGAACTTCAAGCCGTGTGCCGTGGAAATGACCACGACATGCTCGGACCTGTCGATCTTGCCGGCCTTGATAAGCTTGATCAGCGCCGCGAGGGCCACGCCGGTGTGCGGGCAGTTGAACATGCCGGTCGTGTCGCCGAGCGCGGCCGCATCGGCCAGTTCCGGCTCCGTGGCGTCCATGACGATGCCGTCGAACTGCTTGATCGTACGGATCGCCTTCTCGATGCTGACGGGGTTCCCGATCTGGATCGCACTGGCCAGCGTCTTTTGGGCCTCCATGGGTTCGAAAGACGCGAAGTTCTTCTGATAGGAGCGGTAGAGCGGATTGGCTCGCTCCGCTTGGGCTACTACAATTCTGGGCAGCTTGGTGATCAGGCCGAGATCGCGCATCATCAACAGGCCGCTGCCGAGGGCCGAGACGTTCCCCAGGTTGCCGCCGGGGATGATGATGACGTCCGGCACCTCCCAGTCGAACTGCTGGACGATCTCAATGCCCACGGTCTTCTGGCCCTCGATCCGGAGCGAGTTCATGGAGTTGGCCAGGTAGATGGTCTCGTCCCTGGTGATCTCCTGTACGACTCGCATGCAACCGTCGAAGTCCGTGTCCAGCGACAGGACCAGGGCGCCGTTGGCGATGGGCTGGACGAGCTGGGCGATGGATATCTTGCCCTTCGGCAGCAGCACGATGGACGGGATGCCTGCGGCGGCGCAGTAGACCGCCAGCGCGGCCGAGGTGTCGCCGGTGGAAGCACAGGCAACCGCCTGGATCGGCGCGCCTTCGCTGATCATCTGCTTGACCTGGGAGACGAGCACTGTCATGCCGAGGTCCTTGAACGATCCGCTGTGGGAGTTGCCGCACAGCTTGAGCCAGAGGTTGTCCACGCCGATCAGCTTGCCGAACCGCTCCGCCCAGAACAGGTTGGAGCCGCCTTCGTAGAGCGAGACGATGTTGTCGTTGTGGATCTGCGGCAGGACCCATTCCTTCTTGCCCCAGATGCCCGAGCCGTAGGGCCAATGGGTGGACTTGTAGCGGTCCTCGAAGAGCTTCATCCAGGCCTTGGCGTTGCGGTGGGCCAGGGCCTTCATGTCGTGCCGCACTTCCAGCAGCGAAGCGCAGCTCTTGCAACGGTAGATGACCGTGTTGAGCGGATACGTCTCGTTGCACTTCTCGCTGATGCATTGGAACCAGGCTTTGTAGGGCATGGACGTGAACCTCGTGTGTCGTATTGGGAGACGGGTTATCTGTCTGCCGGTGTTGCACAGGACGGCTTACTGCTTCACGTGCAAAACAAAGAATAACATACTGGATAGCCATGAATCAATGATAAAGTGCTGGTCGGACGGTTGCGCCGGTCGTCGTCCGATGGGGATGGTCTACGAGGGAAGCCCGCCGCTTCGGCGTGAGGGCGGACAATTTCGCCTTGACTCCGAAACACCCTTGCGTGATAATCAACGCCAACAGAAAAACTTTTCGCCACAAAGACACGAAGACACTAAGTACTGCTGGTCATTTGAGGATCTAATAGTTATAGCAATGAAGATCGCGTGGTCTTCTTCGTGTCTTAGTGCCTTAGTGGCTAATATTATTGTAAGGGGACCTGGAGCGCTATGAAGAGGGCAGATAAGAAGTCGGAAGCCGCTACCTGGCAGGACGACGTGAAGCGCGTCGCGGCAGGCATCCGGCGGCGGGTGCTGGAGCATACGATCAGGAACAACGGCGGCTATTTGTCCCAGGCCTGCTCGTCGGCGGAGATCCTTGCTACTCTCTATGTGAAGGTGATGGACCTCGGGAAGATCAGGGCCCCGCTCGTGCCGAAGCCTTTCCCCGGCGTGCCCGGTCCGGACAACCCGGACTACTTCACCGGCGCAGCCTTCAACGGCCCGGGCGAAAATCACGATCGGTTCTTCCTCTCGCCCGCCCAGTACGCGCTGGTGCTGTACGCGACGCTTATCGAGACGGGCCGCATGGCAGAGGAAGGGCTCAGCCAGTTCAATAAGGACGGCAGTGTCGTCGAGATGATCGGCGCCGAGCATTCTCCCGGCATGGAGACCATGACCGGCTCGCTGGGCCAGGGGATCAGCCAGGCGGCGGGCATCGCCATGGCGCGCAGTCGGAAGGGCGAGAAGGGCAGAGTGTTCATCTTCATGTCCGACGGCGAGTTCCAGATCGGCCAGACCTGGGAGGCGCTCCAGGCCATGTCCTTCCACATGCTCGACAACGTGGTCATCTACGTGGACGTGAACGGGTTTCAGTGCGACGGCAAGATGTGCAACGTCATGGACGTGGAGCCGCTGGACAAACGGCTCGAGGCATTCGGCTGCCGCGTCTTCCGGGTGAACGGCCACGACATCAAGAAGCTTGCCGACGCCGGTTCGGTCACGCCGGACGGAAGGCCCGTGGTCATCCTCGCCGACACCGACGCATGCCGGGGGCTCGAAGTGCTCAAGTCTCGTGCGCCCAAGATGCACTATGTCCGTTTCACCTCCGATGAGGAGAAAGGCCGGTATGCAGCTGCGCTCAAGGAGTTGACGGGAGAGGAGCCGGCGCCTGCGCAGAAGAAGTCCCCGGTCGTAGCGAACAAGCGATCGGGCCCCGAGATCCTGTCACGGGTCCACGCAAAAAATCTGGTCAAATGGGCGGCTGACAAGCCGAAGGTGCTGGTGCTGTCGGCTGACCTCACGAGTTCGACGGAGATCGATATGTTCCGGGACGCCTATCCCGACCGGTTCCTGTCCATGGGCATCGCCGAACAGAACATGCTGAGCTGGGCGAGCGGCCTGGCGCGGGAAGGGTTCATCCCCTTTGTGCATACCTTCGCTGTCTTTATATATAGAAGGGCATTCGACCAGATCGCCATGTCCATATCCTATCCCAACCTTCCGGTGCGTATGATCGGGTTCCTGCCGGGCATCACCACACCGGGCGGGGCGACCCACCAGGCCATCGAGGACGTGGCGGTCATGCGGTCGCTCCCGAACATGACCATCCTCGACTGCGGAGACGCCACCGACGTGGAGTCCGTGCTTGCTGTCATCGAGAAGATAAATGGGCCGGTGTACGTGCGGATGCTGCGGGGAGAGATTCCGCGGCTCTTCGGCACGCCCATGGAGTTCGGGAAGGCGCGGGTTGTCTCGGAGGGGAAGGACATCACCGTTCTGTCATCCGGCATCATGACCGAAGAGGCCATGCGGGGCGTGCAGGTGCTCCAGAAGCGTGGTCTGTCGGTCCAGCACATGCATATCTCGACGCTCAAGCCGTTCAACGACAGAATGGTCATGGACGCCATCGCCCGGTCGAAGCACGGTGTCATCACCATGGAGAACCACACCATCGTCGGCGGGCTCGGCACCATCATCGCCGAGCAGATGGCCGAGGCAGGCATGGACAAGAAGCTCGTGCGCATCGGCCTCCGGGACGTCTATGCCCACGGCGCGAGCAAGAACTATCTCCTCAAGAAATACCACATGGATGCCATGGCCCTGATCGCTGAAGTGGAGGCATTGACCGGGAAGAAGTACGGCATTACCGAAGACGAGCTGAAGGAGACCTTCATCGCGGCGGTGCACAGCACGGCGAAGGCGGAAGCGCTGTAGAGCGATTGCGGAGTGCGGAATGCGGAGTGCGGAGTGCGGAGTGCGGAATAATTAGACCCGCTTATGCTAATGATGTCAAACTGCTGCCGGTCAGGGTTGGAATGGGCAAGATCAGCCTTCTCATAATTGCTTCCATAAGGGCCGAATGCCCGCAGGGATATTCCGTCAGTTCATTGCCATGACCGCACAGCAAATTCAAAAATTCCTCCGCCAGTTCGCCAGCAAGGAGAAGGCGAGGATCCTCCAGGGCTTTTTCAAGACCGGACCGGGGCAGTACGGCGAAGGGGACAAATTCCTCGGCGTCGTGGTCCCGGACATCCGGCGAACGGTGAAGGAGTTCGCCGACGCACCGCTTGCCGAGGTCCTGGACCTGCTTCGATCCTCCTTTCATGAAGAACGGGTTATTGCCCTTTTGCTGCTGGTCCACAAGTTTGAAAAGGGCGATGACGACATGAGGAAGCGGATATACACGCTCTACCTGAAAAACACGAAGTACATCAACAACTGGGACCTCGTAGACCTCTCGGCGCCGAAGATCGTCGGTCCCTATCTTGATGGCGGCTCGCGGTCGCTGCTCTACCGTCTCGTGAGATCGAAGAGCCTTTGGGAGCGGCGCATCGCCATCCTGGCGACCTTCCCGTATATAAGGAGGGGTGACTTTGTTGATGCCCTTGCGCTCTCGGAGATGCTGCTGGACGACGACCATGACCTGATGCACAAGGCCGTGGGATGGATGCTGCGCGAGGTGGGGAAGAAGGACGTCGCGGTGCTTGAGGGATTTCTCAGGAAACACCACCGGCGCATGCCGCGGACAGCGCTCCGGTACGCCATCGAACGGTTCCCTGAGGCGAAGCGAAAAAAGTACCTGGATGGGAAGATGTAGCCACGGATGACCAAAAGTAGGCGCTTCTAAGCGACACGGTGAGAAAAAAAGAAGGAGCTTTTGTATTTTAGTTGGAAAAAGCCGTACAAACCAGAAACCGAGAAAGGCTAAGATTTGTCCGCAGATTACACGGATTACACAGATTAAAAAACCGTTCTGAATCGTGTTTCAAAGACTAAATCTGCGTCAATCTGCGAAATCTGTGGATAAGTATTTTCTCCATCTTTTTTGTCTTCTTGTTTCCGGATTTTCCTCTGCGCCCTCTGCGGTAAAAAGTTTTGTTGCTGTTGCGGTTAATCGATGTTCTCTCAGCGTTCATTCGCGTCGAGGCAGAAGAGGTTTCATGATCATCTCCATCATCGCAGCAATGGACGAAAACCGCGTCATCGGCCGGGGCAACAGGCTCCCCTGGCATCTGCCGGTCGACCTGCGACGGTTTCGCAGGCTTACCCTGGGCCATCCGGTCATTATGGGACGGAAAACCTACGAGAGCATCGGCAAACCGCTGGACGGCCGGAAGAACATCGTGATCACGCGCCAGGCCGGGTATTCCGCGGAAGGGTGCGTCGTCGTGCACGACCTTCGGTCCGCCTTCGCCGCGTGCGACGCAGTGGAGGAGGTCTTTGTGCTGGGCGGTGAGACATTGTTCCGTGATGTAATGCCCCTGGCGGACAAGGTCTATCTGACGGTCGTGCGGACACGGGTCGAGGGCGACGTCAGGTTTCCCGCCATCCCTGATGATCTCGTACTGGTGTCGCGCGAAGAAGCGCAGGATGTGTTCCCGCTGGAGTTCCTGCTGTATGAACGAAGAAAATGATTCTTTAGCCTGTGACACGGCGGACATTCCGGGCGACCTCCTTTTCCGTTGACTTTCGTTCCGGTAATACCTACAATATCGGTAATACTAATATGGAGGTAGGAATATGTCGACCGTAACGAAAAAAGGCCAGGTCACGATCCCCAAGCCTGTCCGTGACCGGTTCCACATCAAGGAAGGGGACAGCCTTCAATTCGAGGTGAAGGATAATGTGCTCATTCTCAAGCGAAAAGAGCGGAAGTCCCTTCTGAACCTCGGCGGCATCGCCAAGGGAAGGAAGGTGGGGACCGGGAGCGAGCGGGAATACGCCAAAAAGGCGATTGCCCGGAAGATCGCCCGGGAAGGCATCTAGCACATGGATGATCCCGTTTTTGTCGATACCAACGTGTTCCTGCGTTTCTTCGTGAGGGATGTGGAAGCCCAGTATGAAAAAGCGCGGGCGTTGTTCGAAAAGGCCGAGGCCGGAACAATCAAGCTTGAGACGAGCGAACTCGTCATTGCCGAGATCGTCTGGGTCCTTGAATCCTTCTACGGGTTCACCAGAAAAGAGATCACCGAAGTGCTCACCACCCTCCTTGCCTCGCGGAACCTCAAAATAGCCAATCATGCGAAGATCAGCCATGCGGCCGGTCTCTACGCGTCGGGGAATATGGACTTCATCGACGCCTATAATATCGCGTATATGAGATCGAAAGAGTGCACAAAGGTTGCCACTTTCGATGTCAGGCATTATAAGAAGGTTGAAGGAGCGACCGTCATTCTGTAGCCTTCAATTAATATTGTCCCTGGTATCTGTCGTTTGTCTAACGGACCCTGATAATAATCTGGATGACAAAAAAGTAGACCCCCAGGGTCGTTTTGATCATAATGAGAAATGAATGTAGCGAGACCATAAAGACATCTGGGACACAACGTCCCGAATCATCATCCTCCCCCATCCCCCAATCTTTTCGAGGTGGGCGCGATAAATCAGTTGACCACAAAGCGAATTTGTGGTAGTAATGTATTAGATAGTAGGACAAAGTCATTCCGTAGGAGAATATATGCAATCTGTAAAAGTGCTTCCGAAAGGGCAGATAACGATCCCGAAGGAGGTCCGCAAAAGCCTGGGGATCAAGGAGGGCGATACGCTCATGCTGAAAGAGTCTGCCGGAGAAGTCGTTCTTAAAAAAGGGAAAACGATCTTTGATTTTGCGGGATCCCTGCCGAAAACGGGAATGACTGTGGACGAACTGAGAGAACATGCCGTCATGGAGGCCGCGAAAGAACGTGCATAAAGCATTTGTCGACACGAGCGTCATCCTCCGCATTCTCGTAAAGGACGACGACATCAAAAGGAAGGCCGCCGAAAAAATGCTGCAAACAGCCAGGCAGCGGGGGGAGACCCTGTTTCTCCTGCCCGTGGCGGTTTTGGAGGTCGTCTGGGTCCTCGAAAAAGTTTATAAATACGAAAGAACCCTGATCCGTGAGGTCGTAGAGGCGATTCTCAATACACCTGCGCTGAAGGTGGAAATGGAAGAAGTTTTCAGAAGCGCTCTTGTCGTTTATGTTGAGAAAAATGTGAAGTTCGCCGATGCCGTGATGGGGTATTGGGGATTGGCGCGAGGGTTTTCAACCGTCTATACATATGATGAAAAGGACTTTAAAAGAATCAGAGGTCTTGAGGTAAAGAAACCATAGCCGATGCGCGTCTTTTTAAAACCAGGCGGAGATACAGCTATGTCGGGTTGAAAGCGTACCCCAGCTTATGAACTTGGTGTCCGCAAAAACAAAGTGACAGAGAACCAATAGGGTCAGAACCAATAGAGCAAACCTATAGGGTCACAAACCTATAGCACAAACCTATAGCAAACCTATAGGGTCAAGTCTTTACACTTGACATCTTCCCACTTGCCGGCCACAGGGGCCGTCTCAGCTAATTGAACAAAGAAAAACCCCGGCTATCAATGTAGACGGGGTTTTTATTCAGTCATTTCTTTGCCGAGTCACCCAGTCACTGTCACCGCGTCTCGGGAGTACTACTGCTTCGGCTGTTGCGTAGGCTGCGTGGGTTGCGGAGCCGCAGGCGCCGTCTGTACCGGCGGGACTGCCAGCGTGTTTGCCGGTGTGGCCGATGCCGGGGTCACGTCGCCGCCCTGCTGGGCCGCCGCCCCGGGCATGGGTTCGGCGGGTTTGAATTTGTTCGGCGAGAAGCTGGGGTTTATCTCGTAGGCCCGGTCGAAGTATTCAATGGACTTCTGCCTGCTGTCCTCATCGCCGGACTTGCTCTTCAGATAATAGGCGTACCCGGCATAGTAATAGGCCTCTGCTTCCACATCGGGAGAAGTGGCGGCTGCCTCCTCGAACACCTGGATGGCCTCATCAAACTTCTTCGCTTTGACAAGACCAAGGCCCTTCTCCAGACCGGCAGCGGCGGCCTTTGTGTCGAACAACGGCTCTTCGGCGGCCCAGCCCGACGGCGCGAAGGCAATTACCACCATGACCATGAGGATACAAGCGATCTTTCCCCGCATAAAGTCCCCCTTGTGTGAATTAATACTGTAACCTTATCATGCCTCGGCAGGTGATGTCAATGCCCGCGAGGGACGAAGCTTGACGTTATCGCACATGGCAGCGACAGAATTGTCGAGGGTAATTAAGCCGGAATTCCCTTTAAAAACAGCATAATCTTTCAGAGGCTCAAAATAGCCTCGACAATAGTATCCTCATCGTCCTATCGCCCTCTCTCTGTTGACCTCGTTAACACCCTGAAAAAACACGTCTTAGCATTTTGGCACGGCAGTTGTAATAGCATAGGCTAGAAAGCAGATGCCGGTGTCGGTAAAGGACCATGAACAGGGAGGAAACCATGTTTTACACTACTGATGGATATAAGAACATTACCGCGGAAGACCTCAACGAAAAGATCGAAAAAGGCGGGGATCTCCTGCTGCTCGATGTGCGGACGCCGGCAGAACATGCGTCCCATGCCATCGAAGGCTCGTACCTGATCCCCGTACAAGAATTGTCCGCCCGGATCGCCGAGCTGCCCCGCGACAAGGAGATCGTGGTCTATTGCCGTGTCGGGAACAGGAGCGCTTTCGCTTCTGCGCACCTGGCCAGACTGGGATACAACGTGAAGAATCTTGAGGGCGGCATCGCTGCCTGGAGCATGATGGACCACACCGCGTTTGCGAGGGTCTCGTAGAGATGAATAGGATGAATGATACCATAAAGCTCGCTCTGCTCACGACCGTGCTCGTTCTTCTCCTGGCTGTTGCCGTGGCGATGACCGCCTATGCCGGCGAGCATCTTTCCCTGGACCAGGCAGTCGAAACAGCGCTCAATAACCATCCTAACCTCAAGGCCGCTGATTCCCAGGTGGAAGGCGCGCAGGCGAACGTCCTCAAGTCCCGGTCCGGATTTCTGCCGAAGGTGACGCTGTCCGAGACCTGGAGCAGGACGGACAACCCCCTGATGGTCCTCGGCGCCAAACTGAACCAGGCGACGGTGACGCCGTCCGACTTCAATCCGGCGGTGATGAACGATCCCGATCCGATGTCGAACTACAATACGCGGCTTGCGGTGATCCAGCCGGTGTTCAACGGTGGAAAGGAATATCTCGGCGTGAAGCAGGCAAGGCTCGCTTCGGAAGCGGCGGCACAGGACCGCGCCCGGGCGCGGCAGGAGACGGTGTTCAACGTGGTGAAGGCATTCTACGGCTTCCTGCTCGCGAAAGAATATGACAAGGTGGCGATACAGTCCCTCGAGACGAGCGCCGCGAACGTGAAACTGGCCGATGCCCGGTTCAAGGCCGGCGCCGTATTACAGTCGGACCTGCTTCGCGCGAAGGTGCAGTATGCCGAGGTGAAGGAGATGGCCACGCGCTCCGGGAACGGTGTGAAGCTGGCCGCGGCAAACCTCAACTTCGCCATGGGTGTGCCGCAGGAGTCCGAGTATGCCGTTGAAGGCGCACTGTCCGCACAGGATATGAAGGAAGATCTGGGCGGGATGATCACCGGGGCGCTTGCTCTCCGCCCCGACCTGTCCTCCCTGGGCATGAACCGGAAGAATGCCGAGGCGAACGTATCACAGGCGCGCACCGACTACGTCCCGAGCCTGAACCTCATGGGCCAGGTGGACTGGAACAGCGACCGGCCCGCGGGCAATGACGCAAAGAGCTGGGCGGTCATGGCGGTGCTTCAGTGGAACCTTTTCGACGGCCTGGTCACCACGTCCCGTGTCCGCGAGGCATCTGCGAACGCCGGCAGGATGAAGGCGATGGAAGAACAGATGAGGTCGGGCGTGCAGCTCCAGGTACGGCAGGCGTACTACAACGTGCAGGCTTCGCTCGAACGGATCGCCGCGACCTCGTCATCAGTGCAGGAAGCGGAAGAAGGTTTCCGGATCGTGCAGAAACGCTATGAGGCGGGGATGACCACCCTCGTGGACGTGCTCGGGGCGGAGAACGCTCTCATCCGGGCAAGGACCGGGGCGCTTCAGGCCCTTTACGACAATAATGTCGCTGCTGCCGAACTGAAGCTGGCGGCGGGAACTTTGTGATTGCGGAGTGCGGAATTCGGATTGCGGAATAATAAAGCGGAGGAATGGTCCTCGCTGGCCGGCCGCGGGTTTGGACCCGGAGCGAGCGCGTTCCCTGCAGCTTGCAGCACGGAACTTCAATTATCCTACATCGATTTGAGGGGGTATCCATATGAATACCATAAAAGAGATAATGAATAAGTTCAATAAAAGGACGCTCGCCGGGATATCGATCGGCGCGGCCGTTGCCCTGCTTGCTGCAGGGTACGTGGTCTTCGGTAAGGAGGACGGCCATGCTGCGACGCCGAAATCCGAGGCGCCCGTTCCGGTCTCCGCCTATGTCGTGGCGCCCCGGACCATCGACTCCGTGGTGACGGCTGCCGGGGCGTTGACCTCCCGGAACACCTCGGTGCTTTCCAGCAAGGTGATGGGCAGGGTCAGCTACCTTGGTGTTCAGGAGGGCGATCATGTCTCGGCGGGAAAGCTCCTGATAAAGATCGAGAGCGGCGAGATCGCGGCCCAGACCTTCCAGGCGCAGGCCGCCTACAACAACGCAAAGCTCCAGTACGGCCGCATCAAGGGTCTCTATGACGCCAAGGCGTCGACCCAGGTGGAGATGGACCAGGCGACCCTGGGCCTCGAATCGGCGCAGGCGGGCCTGAAAGGGGCAAAGGCCATGGAAAGCTACACGATAATCACGGCGCCCATCACCGGGCAGATCATGGAGAAGCGGATAAACCTGGGCGAGATGGCGATGCCCGGCCAGCCCCTTCTCAAGATCGAGGACAACCTGAACCTGAGGCTTGAAGTGACCGTGCGGGAGCAGGACATCCTCCATATCCAGCCCGGCGCTACCGTGAACGTGCAGATCGACGCCATGCCCGGAAAACCAATTCATGGCAAGGTGGCGATGGTCGTCCCGGCTTCCGATGTGCGGACCCATTCGTTCGTCGTGAAGGTCGATGTTCCCGCGGCCAAGGGGCTCATCACCGGCATGTACGGCAAGGCATTCTTCCCCACCGGCAAGAGAGAGGCCATCGTGGTCCCCAGGAGCGCGGTGGTGGAGATGTCGGGCATCAGCGGGGTATATGTCATTTCCGCGGAAGGCAGCGCCGTCTTCCAGATGATCCAGCTCGGCGAGGCGATCGGGAATGACCTGGAAGTGGTCAGCGGCCTCAAGAAGGGCGACCGGGTCATTGCGGACAAGCACCTCGGCAGGATCGAGGGGAAAAGAGTCCTTCTGACGGAGATGTGATCAAATTGCGGAGTACGGAGTGCGGATTGCGGAGTGCGGAATGCGGAATGCGGAATGAAAGACCCAAAGCGGTTCAGTACTTGGTTCACCGGCGCGCATCTGCGTTAATCTGTATAATCTGCGTAATCTGCGGATAAAAAGGTGTAAAAGATGAAACTCAATATCAGCGGCAAAATAACTCAGTACTTCATCAATTCCCAGCTCACGGTGCTGCTCATGGCGGCAACGGCGGTCCTGGGGCTCTTCGCGCTCATCTTCACGCCGCGTGAGGAGAACCCCCAGATCGTGGTCCCCGCGGCGAACGTGATGGTGATGATGCCGGGGGCGAGCGCGAAGGAGGTCGAGGAGCTGGTTTCCAGGCGGCTCGAGGCCAAACTCTGGGAGATCCCCGGCGTCGAGGACGTGTACTCGGTCTCGATGAACTCGATGTCCGTGGTGACCGTGAAGTTCTTTGTGGGTCAGGACAAGGAACGCTCCCTGGTGAAACTGTACGACAAGATCATGTCCAACATGGATGTTTCGCCTTCCGGCGCGTCCCAGCCGCTGGTGAAGCCCATCGACGTGGACGACGTCCCGATCGTGGCCATCACGCTCTCGCCTGCACCGGGCGCGCACTATGATGACGCCCAGCTCCGGCTCGTGGCTGACCATGTGCTCGACGAGCTCCGCAAGGTGCCGGGCGTGGGGAATACGACGGTCATCGGCGGCAGGAGCCGCCAGGTGCGGGTGACCCTGGACCCGATGCGTATCGCAGGCTACGGTCTGTCGCCGCTCCAGATCGCCGGTGCGATCAATATGTCAAATGCCAATCTGCTGTCGGGCGAGCTCGAACAGGGGAATAAAAAGCTTACGCTCGAGACGGGCGGGTTCTTCAGCAAGGCGAGCGATGTGAAGAACGCTGTCGTCGGTGTCGCGAACGGGAAACCCGTCTACCTGGGCGACGTGGCCGAGGTGACGGACGGGTTCGAGGAGACGACGAAGCTCACCCGCATCGCCTTTGTGGAACATCATGCAGACCATGCGGAGGCTGGGGCACAGCGTGCCGTGCCCCTCGAAGAGGTTCCCGCCGTTACGGTGGCCCTTGCAAAACGACAGAAGCTGAACGCCGTGAAGATATCGGGCCAGATCCTGGCAAAGCTCGGCGAGCTCAAGAAATCCCAGATTCCCCCAGGGATCAACCTGACCGTCACGCGGAACGACGGCAAGACGGCGAACGACGCCGTGAACGAATTGGTGTTCCACCTGGTGGTCTCGATCATGGTGGTCATCATCCTGCTGTACTTCACGCTCGGCTGGCGCGAGGCCGCCATCGTGGCGCTGGCCATCCCGCTCACGCTGTTCATCACCCTTGCGATCGGCATGGTATTCGGCCAGACGATCAACCGGATCACGCTGTTCGCGCTCATCCTGTCGCTGGGCCTGCTGGTGGACGACGCCATCGTGGTGGTGGAGAACATCCACCGGCATTATCAGCTGCAGCAGCATTCGCGGCTCCAGGGGGCCATCCTGGCGGTGAACGAGATCGGCATGCCGACGATCCTGGCGACCGTCACCGTGGTGCTGGCATTCATGCCCATGGCCTTCGTGACCGGCATGATGGGCTCCTACATGAAGCCGATCCCCTTTAACGTGCCCGTAGCCATGATCACCTCGCTCATGGTGGCGTTCATCGTGACTCCCTGGGCGAGCTACCGCATCATGAAAGGCGGGAGCCACGAGCAGCCCAGCCGGCCGCTGGAAGAGACGAAGATCTATATCTTGTACAAAAAAGTGCT
>CAYILT010000078.1:0-13274 GCA_964364055.1 uncultured Nitrospiraceae bacterium
CGGCCCCGGCAAGGATGTTCCCGTGCTCCCGGGCGAGCGCCGCCGCCACTTTTGCGGTCAATCCCATGCTGGCCGGGAAGGTTGCTGTGATCTCTATCGCTGTCGTAACGGTGAACTTGGGCGATGCGTAATTTCCTGCGGCCGGGGCTGCTTTCACTGCCGGCAGCGCTGTTGTCGTCTTTTTCTTTTTGGGGGCTGCTTTTACTGTCGGTCGTGCGGCTACCACCTTTTTCTTTTTTGGCGCTGCTTTCTTCGTTTTCTTAGTCATGGCTTCTTGTGTCTCCTTACCAGGAATTTTTGCCACCCGGGGATGGCAGTGATCGCTTCGGCGCTCTGCCGCTCGAAATTGGGATCGTATCGATCAGTCAAGAAACATCAGCGGTCTTCAGAGCGAACCAATTGCCGTTGTTGCGACGTTGTTGCGAAAAGTATAACCGATTTTTTCAATAAGATAAAGAGGAAAGGCGGGGAAGTTTTCAGGAATGCTGCAATACCGGGGAACGGGTTACTTGTAACGGGTCTTCTCCTCTCGGCGTGGGTAAAGCAAGGCCGCTTGCAAGCCTAAACTGCTACAAGCCCATTCAAGACCCTTCTTTTTTCTGCACCACCGTTCACAGGTCCGCGCAAACATGCCAAGTTGTCTTCTGTTTTACCGGACTATACAGCCACCCATGAGCGCTTACGCTTCGCACGCGCATGCATGATCTGTGGTTTTACCAGCTCTATTCCGGTCATGTAGCGCGCGAACCTGTTTACGGGATGCGGGGGCCTCTGGAAAAGCGAGGCTTTAGTTAGTCTTTACCCAACCCCCGCACATCCCCGGAGTGGCCCTACGAAATTATTGGGCACCCGTCTTGGCCTAAGGAAGCGTCCCCCAGGGGCGAACGCGCACTGTCTGAGGCCGCAGAATCAAGAATGCCCCTCACCCCTGCCCTAATGAAGACTCACCCTCACCTTTGCTTCCTCTCCCCTCTGAGGGAGAGGATAAGAGGAGAGGGGGCATCATCTTCGGAGAAGGAAAAAGGGAGAGGGTGCTTAATTACCGGGCGAGCGGACGTGGCCCACCCCACCCAGCCTCCCCTTAACAAGGAGGTGCGGAGGGGTCCGTTCAGGACGCGAAGGGGATGTGCAAAAAAGAAATCACAACGGCTGAGCGATGAGACGCCCAAATAAAACACGATAATGATCGAATGGAAACTGATCCTCGATGTTCGGAAGAGATTTCCTAACCCACTCTGAGAGGAGAAGACCCCTTATTGTTTTCGTTCTGTTATCCTGCCTTCCACAATAAACAAAAGAGTGTCCGCCAGCCGTTCTGCCTGGTCCTTATCGTGGGTGGTCATGATGACCATGGTCGTTCCTTCCTTCTTCATAATCTGGATGACATTTTCGATGATCACGGTGTTCTCCTGGTCCACCGATGCAGTCGGTTCGTCGAGAAACAGGATCTCCGGCTCGATGGCGAGCGCGCGCGCTATACCGAGGCGCTGGGTCTCACCGCTTGAGAGCGTCAGGGCGTGCTGTTTCTTCTTGTGGTCCAGGCCGACTACGGCGAGCGAGCGGTCCACCATTTCATCCAGCCTGCCGGGCAGTACTCCCCGGACCTTAAGCCCGTATGCCACATTGTGGTACACCGTTGTATTGAACACCCCTGTCCGCGGGAGCACGAGCGTCATCCTCCGCCGGAGCGATATGTCATGGATCAGCGGCTTCTCGTCGTCCCAATACTCCAGTTCCCCGTCATCGGGCCGCTCAAGCAAAGAGCAAATTCTCAAGAATGTGGACTTTCCGCATCCGTTGGGACCCATAAGAACATAGGCGCCGCTGCCATTGAAGGCATAGGAGCCGTCCTTCAGGACCGTTCTTCCCTCGTACTCTTTCCGGATATTGGTGACTAGCAATTTCATGCGGTGCGGACCATTCCTTTTTTCTGAACATGGTGAAGAATGGCATTGATGATGAATGAGAGAGAAAGCAGGATAATACCGAGGGCGATAGCGAGCTCGAAGTTTCCCTTGTCCGTTTCAAGGGCGATCGTCGTCGTCATGACGCGCGTGTAGCCCGCGATATTTCCGCCGACAATCAGGATCGCCCCGACCTCGGCCATGACCCTGCCGAAGGCGGCAATGACTGCCGAGAGGATCCCGTAACGTGCCTCCCGGATGACCGCGATTGTCTCCTGGCCGGGCGTTGCTCCGAGGGTACGTGCAGCCTGCCGGATGATGGGGTCTACGTTCACGATGGCCGAATGGCAGAGCGCGGACACGATGGGCAGAGCAAGTACGGTTTGGGCGATGATCATCGCCGTTGGCGAATAGAGCAGCCCCATGAATCCAAGCGGACCTTTGCGAGAGAGCAGGATATAGACGAAGAGACCGACGACCACCGGAGGGAGCCCCATGAGGGTGTTCACGGCGCTGATCGCAAGGTCGCGGCCGGGAAATCGTTTCAGCCCGAGCAGCGCGCCAGCGGGAAGTCCGATGGCGGTCGAGATCACCAGCGCAGAACCAGACACCTTGAGGGAAAGCATAATAATCCCGAAAAGCGTCTGATCAAGATGGAAGATCAGGTCAAAGGCCTGAAGAAAACCGTTTAGGAGAGAGTCCATTGATTTAGTGAGTTCGCCACGGATACCCAGAAGAAGGCGCCTCCAGGCGACACGGATAAACACGGGTAAGCTGCAAATCACTCGGTGGTTCTTATGTAGCTCAATTCCGCACTCCGAAACCCTCGGCCTGAGCTCGGGTCGAAGGCTCCGCAATCCGCAATCGAATCACTTTGCGTTCGGAATGAACAGCGCATTGCCGTTCTTGTCCTTGAAGGATGCCACGGCATCCTGGCCTTCCCTGGAGATGATCCAGTTCACGAATTCTATAGCTTCCTTGTACTTGACGTGCTTGTTCTTTTCGGGATTCACGGCCATGACACCGTACTGGTTGAAAAGGCCCTGGTCGCCTTCCAGCACGATGACCAGATCGAGCTTGTCCTTATCCTTCGTGGCGAGCCACGTCCCTCGGTCGGTCAGGGTGTAGGCCTTTTTCTCGTCGGTGATGCGCTGGGTCTTCTCCATGCCCTGGCCGACCTCAAGGTACCACTTCTGGCTGGCCGGTTCGATGCCTGCCTTTTTCCAGAGAGAAAGTTCTTTGGTATGCGTGCCGGACTTGTCGCCACGGGAGACGAAGGACGAACCGGAACCGGCGATGGCCTTCAGGGCATCGGCAGCCGACTTCATGCCCTTTACCTTCGCCGGATCGGCAGGCGGGCCGATGATCAAGAAGTCGTTGTACATGACATCATAACGGTTCACGAAGAATCCTTCTTCAACTGCCTTCAACTCCTGTTCCTTCGCGTGTACGAAAACCACATCCGCGTCACCTCGTTTGCCTATCTCGATGGACGCGCCGGTTCCCACGGCCACCACATCGATCTTTATGCCCGTCTTTTTTTCAAAAAGGGGTAAAAGATAGTCAAACAAGCCAGAATTCTGGGTGCTCGTGGTGGATGCACAGCGTATGCGATGTTCTGAAGCCAGGACCGCTGTAGTGGCAACAGCAACGATCAAGAACACCAAACCCGGTTTTTTCATTACTTCTTCCTCCCTGATCGGATTAATGGCGTGGCAAGCTTTTTCTGCTCCCGGTCGAGATAGCGCTGAAAGTCTTCATTGAACTTCCAAAAGAGTCGAATGGCACCCTCTCCCGCGTTGGTCACCTGAGCGCCGCCGCCGCCTTTGCCGCCGGTCGCGGCAACGACGAACGGTTCATCTGACTGCCTGTTCATCGAATCAACGAGGTCCCAGGCGTGGCGGTAGGACATCTCCATGGACTTCGCGGCCTTCGTGATGGAGCCGTACTGCCGGATCCGCTCAAGCAGGACTACTCGGCCGTGTCCGATGAACGTGCCTTCTTTGCCGTCGATCCAGATGCGTCCGCGAAAGGTAATGACCTGGTCATTTTTTTTGGGCGCCATAAAGCGTAATATATCACAGGGAATAACGGTAGGCAAGGAGAAATAAAGACGAAAGAAGTAAGAGGAAAGACAGGAGACAGGAGCTAACCGTCAATAATGCCGCCGCCGACGACGGTGTTGCCGTCATAGAAGACCGCTGCCTGGCCAGGGCTGATCCCGGCAACGGGCTTCTTGAACGTGACGTGGATGCGGCCGGGACCGACGGGTTCGATGACCGCTGGTTCAAGCGATGAGCGGTAGCGGATCTTGACCTCCACGGGGAGGGAGGCATCGAGTTCATCGAAGAGGATGAAGTTCGGCTCGGCCACGAACATCTCCGGGCGCTGAAGGTCGGAAACCCTGCCGAGCACGACACGGCTGGTCCCGGGTTCGATCCGCGCGACATACAACCGCTCGCCGGCTGCAACGCCAAGCTTCCTTCGCTGTCCCACCGTGAAAAATGCAATGCCCTTGTGCCTTCCCACGACCTTCCCGTCGGTCATGACCATTTCACCGGGCTTCAGCGTGTCAGGCGCGTGCTCGCGGAGGAACGCGCGGTAGTCATTGTCCGGCACGAAGCAGATCTCCTGGCTCTCGGGCCGGTCTGCCGCCGGGAGCTTCAGCGTCCTGGCGAGCCTGCGGACCTCGGTCTTGTGCATGTCTCCCAGGGGGAGCAGGACATGAGCGAGCTGGTCCTGCGTCAGGCGGTAGAGGAAATAACTCTGGTCCTTATTTGCATCACTGCCTTTTTTGAGGATTAAGCGTGAGGTCGCGGGGTCCTGTCCGATGCGGGCATAGTGGCCGGTTGCAAGGAAAGCGTAGGCCTTCTCCCGGGCATAGGTCAGAAGCGTGCGGAACTTGATGATGTCGTTGCACCGGATGCATGGGTTCGGTGTGCGGCCGCTTCGATATTCGTCGATGAAGTCCCCGATGATCGCGGTGGTGAACTCCTTTTGCATATCGAGCATGCGGTGGGGAATGCCGAGATGACCGCAGACGGCCTGGGCAGAGCCGATGTCGCAGCAGAGACCGGCCGTCAGTTTCATGGTAACGCCCTCTACCTCGTACCCCTGCTGCAGGAGAAGGGCTGCGGCGACGGAACTGTCGACCCCGCCGCTCATGGCGATGAGTACACGCTTGTTCATACTATGCATACGAAACGAACAGGGCTGTCACGAATGAAAGAATGTCACGAATAACGTGAGTGGCGACCTCTTTCAATTGCACACGTTGCGGCAAGGTCTTTACCGGTCAAGCCTTCTTCCATTTGAGAAAAAGGATGATCACCGTTCCGATCATGAACAGGATCGAGCCTACGAGAGCCCAGACCGCGCCCGGGTCCCTGGTCACGAGGAGGAAGGCCGCGGGCGACTGCTGGAGCTCGAAGCTCTTGAGGTACACGCCCATTCCGCGGTAGAAGAGCGGCGAGTTGGGCCCCAGGACACCGTCCGCTACGCGCTGGCCGTTCTCGTACAGAATTACCCCGGCGAACCAATCGCGAAGATAGCCTCGTGCATCGGACTCTGCGCGGATCTCCCTGAGGAACAGGACCCGGTTCTCGGGCAGCCCGACAGAGGCCCCCTCCGGCAGCATGCCCGACAGACGGTATCCCCAGCCCGCGCCCAGGAGATGGGCGAGCAGGATAACGAGGAACGCCATATGGACCACCTGAGGGGAGATGCGAAGCAGAAAGTCCTCGCGCGACCATTTTCCCTTGACCGCCTGGATACTGCAGACGATGGTGTTGATGGTGAGGAAAATGAGCGCTGCAAGGGCGAGGAAGAACCATCCGGTCACCCAGGGATGATCGACGGCGACCTGCCCGACCCACTCGAACAGGAGACGGTCGTTCATGGCGCCGTGGATGTCCCGGTACGCCGGCATCAGGTACGACCCGAGGAAGAAAACGCAGATGAGGCTCATAAGGAGCCAGACCGCTGTCTTGAGGGAGAGAAAGAAGTTTTTCATAGTCTACCACGGGGTCAAGCTGACAGCTTGTTGAAAAACGATTTTCATTCCCCTTTCCGTCATTCCCGCCCCTGCTTTAATCCTGCTGGGGCAGGCTCCGGCGGGAATCCAGGGTTTTCAAATCGTTACTGGATCCCCGTTTGCACGGGGATGACGAATTAGCCTGTTCCATGAGATTTTTTCAACAGCCTGGACAGGCTTGAAAGCTTGCAAGCTGGAATGCGCGCCCGAATACTTCGGGCGTATCTCAGAACTCGTGGGAGCTCTTCATCAGGAGCCCCACGCCGACATAGGTGAACATGACGATCAGAAATCCGATGATCCCCATCCATGCCACGGGCCTTCCGGTCCAGCCCCTGACGAGTCGCGCGTGCAGGTAAAGGCTGTAAAAGAACCAGACGATGGTTGTCCAGAGCTCTTTCGGCGTCCAGAGCCAATAGGTCCCCCATGCGAGGTGGGCCCAGATGCCGCCGAATATCATGGCAACAGAGAAGAGGAAGTATCCCAACAGGAGGTTCCGGTACTGGTTCGTCTCCTCTTCACGCCCCCCGTTGCGCAGAAACAAGGCGCCGAAGATCGCACCGACGGCGAAGAGCGCGTAGGATACGAAGGAGATGATCACGTGGAGCTCGAACCAGATGGTGCTGAGCACGGGCGGCAGGGGGCCCTTCATTACCGGCGAGAGGACCGAACCTGCGATCAAAATAATAATTAGGGGTATCGCCAGATACGAATAGAGATCGCGCCTTCGTCCCCAACCGAAGACCAGATACACGACGCCGATGGACCAGGCAAGGAAACCCAGGGTGTCATGGGTCCCGATGAGCGGGATGCGGCCGAATCGTACGGCCGATCCGATAATAAGCGCGCCGTGGAACGCGAGGGCGATGAGAACCAGCCGCAGGCGAACCAGGGCGAGGGGATAGAGTATGAATAGGATGAATTCCATGGGTCAAGATGAAAAAGGCACCCCGGAAAAACCCGGGATGCCTTTATGGTATTTGAGCATTGAAACAGAAGGTCGGTTACTTCTTGCCGAGGACGCCCTCTTTGCAGGCCTTCGCGACGCGGAACTTTACCACTCTCTTTGCCGGGATCTTGATGGCCTCGCCGGTCTGGGGGTTCCGGCCCATGCGGGCCTTGCGATTCACGAGCACAAGCTTTCCGATGCCAGGCAGCGTGAAGGAATTCTTTGCTTCCTTATACGCCAGTGCCGCCATATCCTCCAGGATCTGAACCGCAACCTTCTTCTTCAGGTCTGCCTTCTTCGCGATGTGGTCCGCAATCTGAGACTTCGTCATGGCTTTTGCCATACTTCTCCTCCTTCAAGCGAAATAGATTAAAAGTACTCACTGCGCAAGCAGTTTGTATGCTTTTATTGGTTCAAAGTATAGCCACAGTCCAAGTAAATAGCAAGAAAAAATTTTAGATAGTTTTCACGATAAGCAGGGTATTTTCAGGGTAGGGAATACTTTCCGTGTTTCGGCATTCGCCGACCGGCCCCGATGTCCGCTGCGCCACGCGTTTCCGCGAAGGCGCCAGCGGTCAACACCGGGGCGTTTCCCGTTGACTTTTAGTGCGTATTTATGATAGGTTGACGACAATCAGGTCCTCTACAGGACAGTACTTTTCCCAGGAGGGTGAACCATGGCAACAAAGTCGAACTTCATTCTCAAGGTCCAGGACTCGAAACTGGCCGACGTGCAGAAGGCGCTGAAAGACGCGAATATCAACGTCGTCAGTATCATGGAGATCCACAAGGAAGAGTCGTAGTGTCCCCCCGGACCGGCTCTCTCTGCGCACTACTCTATCTATGAAAGTCACGCTCACGGAACTGGAAGACGCCGCCAAGGCCCTGGAGGTCAATGTGACCTACGAGGACCTCAAAACATCAAAGGGCGGTTCCTGCAGGGTCATGGAGACTCGGCGGATCATCATCAACAGGCATCTCCACGCGAATGAAAAGATCAACATCCTTGCCCGTGAGCTGAGCAGGTTCGACCTCAGCGGTCTGGACCTCTCCGAGCGAGCGCGGAAAAAGATCCAGCAGGAGTCGGACCATACGGCGGAGACCATGAAGCTGTCCGCGTGACTACGATCCGCTTTTTCCGTCAGCCTTTCCTCATGAAGAGCAGCCAGCCGGGGGAGTCAGCGATGAACATCCTTGCCATTCTGATCGGGGGAATGGCCCTGCTGCTGCAGGGCTGCTCCTACGCCATCTCTCCCGCAGTATCCCGCACCGCGGACCGCGCCATCACCTTCAAACACATCCAGGCAGACCCGTCGTCCTTTAGGGGAAAGACCGTGATCCTCGGCGGCCTGATCGCCCAGGTCCGCACGGTGAAGAACGGGACCCTCATCGAGATCGTCCAGAAGGAACTCGACTACTGGGGCAAGCCGCGCCGCACGGACCGGACCGGCGGATTGTTCATCGTCCATCAACCCCGCGCTCTCGATGCTCTGGTGTTCGCGCCCGGCCGGGAGATCACAATCGCCGGCGAAGTGGCCGGGACCGAGGAGCGGTCTCTGAGCGAGTCAGCGGTCATGTACCCCCTCATCAAAGCCCGGGAGATCAAGCTCTGGCCGCGCGAAAAGCCGGGCTGGGACAAGCCCCCGTTCCTGGACCCGCTCCATGATCCCAATGCGCCTCAGGGGAAGTTCGGGTATTGACCGTTACCACAGGCCGGCCAATCCCGCGATCGGGATCAAGGCCTTGTGCCGCATTAGACACAGAGAAGACCGGATCCGGGATTTCTTCTGCACTATCCGCCTGAGTGCCATCGTCGACCTCCACAGCCAACTGAGCCCGCTCCGCCGGCAATGCTTCTCGAATCGTGATATACTAATTATTATGCAGCGTACAACGATCCTTGTTCTGATCCCGCTTGCCATTGCCGTCATCATCTCCGCCGGCTGCGCACCTCCTTTTTCCAAAACGCTTCTGGACACGGTCGAGAAAAACCTTCCGTTCAGCGAGCTCCACAAAGCTCCGGAGAGCCATGCCGGAAAGATGCTGATGGTCGGCGGGACGATCGTCGATACGAGGAACCTGAAAGAGGGCACCCAGATCGAGGTGCTCCAGAAGTCCCTCGACGGCGAAGGACGGCCCGCACTGACCGACGAGACCGGCGGCCGGTTCCTGGTCGTCACGCAGACGTACCTCGATGCCGCCGTGTACCACTGCGGCAGGAGCGTCACGATCATCGGCGAGGTCACCGGATCGAAGGTGCAGCCGCTGGGCGAGCTCGGGTACCGCTATCCGGTCCTGACGGCAAAGGAACTGCATCTCTGGTCGCCTTACTCGGGACCGCGGTTCTCCATCGGCGTCGGCATGTACCGGGGGTTCTAAGAGAGCTTTCACCGCACGTCTAACCGGATCGAATTTCTCTGTGACTCCGTGGTAAATAATCCAAGAGGTTCTCATGAAAAAAGGTCAACAGTTCCTTTTCTACTTCCTGATGTTCCTGGCGGTCCTCAGCCTGTTCCGGATGTTCGCGACCCCAACGGCCGACGAGATCAAGTACAGCAGGTTCAAGAAGCTGCTGGCCGAGAAACAGGTGAAAGACATCGTCGTCACCAACGAAAATATCCGCGGGACCGTGAAGGAGGGGGACAAGGAAAAGCCCTTTGTAACGGTGCGGATCGATGACCCCGACCTCCTGAAAAGCCTCGAGGCAGGCGGCGTGACCTACGAGGGCAAGACAACCGACAATTGGCTCAAGGATCTTCTGCTTGCCTGGGTCCTTCCTCTCATCATCCTCGTCGTCATCTGGAGCTTCGTGTTCCGGCGCATGGGCGGCGGCGGCCCCGGTGAGTCCGTAATGAGCTTCGGAAAATCGAAGGCCAAGATCTACGGGGAAAGCGACGTCAAGATAAACTTCAGCGACGTTGCCGGCGTGGAAGAGGCCAAGGAGGAGCTTGTCGAGGTCGTGGAGTTCCTGCGCACTCCCGGCAAGTTCACCCGGCTGGGGGGACGCATTCCCAAGGGTGTGCTGCTCGTGGGCCCGCCCGGCACCGGCAAGACGCTCCTGGCGCGCGCAGTGGCGGGAGAGGCCAAGGTGCCGTTCTTTTCCATGAGCGGCTCCGAGTTTGTCGAGATGTTTGTCGGCGTGGGCGCTTCGCGAGTACGCGATCTGTTCCAGCAGGCGCTTAAAAAGGCGCCCTGCATCATCTTCATCGACGAGCTCGACGCCGTGGGCCGCGCACGCGGCGCGGGGCTCGCCGGCGGCCATGAAGAACGGGAGCAGACCCTGAACCAGCTCCTTGCCGAGATGGACGGGTTCGATCCGCGAAAGGGCGTCATCATCATGGCGGCGACGAACCGCCCGGAGATCCTGGACCAGGCGCTCCTCCGGGCGGGCCGCTTCGACCGCCATGTGCTTGTGGACCGGCCGGACATCAAGGACCGCGAGGATATCCTCCGGATCCATGCCCGCGGGGTCAAGCTCTCGAAGGACGTGGACCTCAGGGTGATCGCCGCGCGGACCCCCGGCTTCGTCGGCGCGGACCTGGCGAACATGGTGAACGAGGCCGCACTCCTTGCCGCGCGCAAGAACAAGAGCGAGGTGGAGATGACGGACTTCGAGGCCGCCATCGACCGCATTGTCGCCGGCCTCGAAAAAAAGCGGCGGGTCATGAACCAGAAGGAGAAGGAGATCGTGGCCTACCACGAGTGCGGCCATACGATCGTCGCCGAACTCCTGCCGACAACGGACCCGGTGCACCGCGTGTCCATCGTCCAGCGCGGCATCGCCGCCCTGGGCTACACGCTCCAGCTTCCGACCGAGGACCGGTACCTCATGACCCGGGCGGAACTGCTCGACAAGCTCTGTGTGATGCTCGGCGGCCGCGTGGCCGAGGAGGTCATCTTCGGCGAGATCTCCACGGGCGCACAGAACGACCTCCAGCGGGCGGCCGGCATTGTCAGGAGCATGGTGAAGGAATACGGGATGAGCGAGAAGTTCGGACCGCTTACCTTCGAGAAGGAGCGGCGTCCCCTGTTCCTCGACATGGGCCTGCCGAACGGCCCCAAGGAGTACAGCGAGGAGACGGCGCGGGAGCTCGACCAGGAAGTGAAAAAGCTCATCGATACATCCTACCAGAAGGTCAAAGGGATGCTGACGGAGAACCAGGACCGGCTCAGGAACCTGGCGAAGGTCTTGCTGGAGAAGGAGACGCTGGAGGGCGAGGAGATCCGGAAGATCCTGGGGCTGCCGGAGAAGAAGAAGGAAGCCTGAGCGGCGGACCCACCTGGCCGAGATCATTCTCCATCGCTGACGGGTCGAAAGGATCGTTCTCGTGAGCTTCACATGGTCTGAAGATCTGAGCACGGGGATTCACGACATCGACGCGCAGCACATTGCCGTGATCGGGCAATTTAATGATTTGATCGAAGCGTGCTCGCAAAAGAAGGGGCAGGAAGAGGTCGGGCGCTTTCTCACTTTCCTGACGGGCTATGTGAACCGGCACTACGACGATGAAGAGCGGGCGATGGCCAGGAGCATCTACGACGGCATCGAGGCCCATATCAAGGAACACGAGCAGTACCGCAGGCAGCTGGCCAGGCTGAAGGATGACGTTATCAAGGGCGGAGTGACCGACCAGATCATATCAGATACTGTATGGGTAGCTGCCGATTGGTTCATCTCGCATATCAAGCGGACGGACCAGGCAATGGCGGCGGCCCTCAGGGGGAAGGGAAGGTAGCGCTATCCAGCGTTTCATTATTCGAACGGGCGCGCCATGAAAAAAGGCCGGAGAGAAGATCTCTCCGGCCGCGCTGTTTCAGCACAGGGTCAGAATGCTCAGAAACAAGAAGACAGGGAAAGGACCTATGCAAGGCCCATCGTTCTATGCTGAAGGGGGTTCGGGGGAATGCGGAAAAAAGACGGGATCAGAACGTTTCGCTGTCGGTTACGGCGACGAAGGCCTCGACGATCTCGGGATCGAACTGGCTGCCCGAACAACGCCTGATCTCCGCAATGGCGTCGACCCGGCTCCGCTTCCGGCGATAGGGCCGGTCTGAAGTGATGGCATCATAAGAGTCCGCGACGGCGAGCACCCGTGCCATGAGGGGGATGTCCTCCTCCATCAGCGTATCAGGGAACCCGCGGCCGTCCCACCGCTCGTGATGGTGCCGGATCCCCGGGAGCAAGGGATGGAAGGTGTCGATGTGTTCGAGGATCTTCGCGCCCTGGGAAGCATGCTCGGCGATGGCGAGGCGCTCCTGCCGCGTGATGGTGCCCGGCTTGTCGAGGATCTTTTCCGAAATGGCGATCTTGCCGATGTCATGCAGCAGGCCGCAGGTTTGCATTGAGTTGAGGAACTCCGTGGAATGTCCCAGTTCCTCGGCGATGGCAACTGAGTACTGGGTCACGCGCTTGGAATGTCCGGCGGTCCAGGGGGACTTGGCGTCCAACGCCGCGGCGAAGGACCAGGCGATCCCCACGAAGAGGTTCTCGAGATCGTGATAGAGGGTTGCGTTGTCCAGGGCGAAGGCCGCCTGATTGGAGATGCCGCAGAGCATGTCCCGCTCGCGTGCCGAGAACTCCTGTCCGTTCTTTTTCCCGCAGGCATAGATCACCCCGAGCGTTCTTCCCCTTGTCCTGATCGGAATGGCGACCCCCGCCTGGCCTGCCTGGAGCCCGGCGAACTGTTTTGCGGCCGCGCTGCCGGGGAGGTGGAGGGGTTTTCCGGTCTCCATGGCCTGCCAGAGAAGCCCGTCCCCGACTTTGACGCGGGGATGGTATCCGCCGACAACGGTCCCGTGGAGGGAGGTCGCCGTGACCAGGTCCCCGCTCTGCTCGTCCAGCAGGAGGATGCAGACCGTGTCGACGCTCAGGGTGCGGCGTATCTCTTCGGCCGTTCTTTCGCACAGACGGTTGATCTGCCGTTCGCTGCCGATGGTCTCGGAGAGACGGAAGATCGCCGCAAGCTCCTTGTTCCTGGCCTCGAGCTTCTGGGAGGTCAGGGACAGCTTACGCTCGGTCAAGGCGAGACGGAGCAGGAGATCGTCCCTCTCGCTTTTTGACGGCGACGGCTGGCTGCTGTTCTGGGTCCGGTTTGGCATGGCCGTGGGAAAAGGAAAAACTTGGATATACTACCAGATTTGGGCTGCCGGGGCAAGTGAACTTTCTTTCACCTTGCATCGCGTCGAGGGGGACAGGAATTTCTACTCCCCGATGATCTTGACGAGTACGCGCTTTTTGCGCCGGCCATGAGTTAAATGACACGAAAGTGTACTATACAGCATTGAATGGCCGTATTTACAAGGGTTATGCGTATAGGACAGAAATAATCTGTCTTATTATTAGAGATGTAAAATAAGGCATATTAATTTCTTATAATTTTGCTCAGCT
>CAYILT010000079.1:0-13270 GCA_964364055.1 uncultured Nitrospiraceae bacterium
GTCCCCCGGCGCTCCCCATCATTGGTGGGGTAGAGGAGAAAAGCTACTTCTTTGCTTTCTTCTTTGCCTTCTTCTTGGCAGCCTTTTTCTTCGCCGGCATTGAGTATCCACCCCCTTTCGGTTACCGCGATTGATCTAAGCGGCCTTATCTAGATACAAGCTGAGGTACATCATTCAGCAGTGACATCTGCGAGTACTTTTCCCTGAGCCGGGTGGTCACCAGGCTGCAGAACTCCTCGGCGTCCCGGATCGCCTGTCCTGCCTCGTACCGGGATACCATGCTCCCCGCCTCAAGCATGAAGTTCTGGTATTTTCTTCGCATCCGGTCGAACTTATTGATGAGGCTCTTGTATTTCTCACCAAGGATGATCCCCGACGCGGTGACCACCGTTTTGTGAGTGTCCCTGCTCCGCGATCCCTTGGGTCGATAACCCTCGGAGAGGAGCAGCGCCCTTCCTGAACGCGCCATCGCCTGGTATGCCGCCGCAAAGGACCACTCTTCATCCTTGTCCTGGAGCAGCCGGGCCGTGGCAAGATCGCGTTCAGCCCGCATCATGAGCCCCATGACCTCCTGGGTCTCCGCGGTACGCTCTTCCAGTCCCATCTCTTGGAGCGCTTCATATGTCATCTTCCTTACCCAGCAGGAATATCTTTTTGCCTTTCACGATCTCCCGGATGAACGGGTCCTTTGCATCCTTCCGCTTCCGGTACTCCTGTTCGTCGAATGCCAGATAATCGATCTCACGCTTCATCTTCTCTTCGAGGCCCATGACCACGTCATTCAGTTCCGTGATGTTCACCTGGCCGATGACCATGAGGTTGATGTTGCTGTCCTCTTTTTCGGAGCCCTTGGCATAGGAGCCGTAGATGAACGCCGCCTGTACCCCTTTCAGCCTCGAGAGGACCGCTTTGATGGAACCCTGGATGCCGGTCGTCTTGAAGATGAGGCCCTTCATTTCGGAGAAGATCGGCGAGCTCTTGTCGGCGGAGTAGTATTTCTGCACTCCCCGCTTCTCAACTCCCAGAAGCCCTATCTTCACCAGGGTGTCCAACTCACGCTTGATCCCCGCTGCATCCTTGCTTATGTGGCGGGCGATCTCCCTGAGGTAGAACTTTTCATCCGGATTGTTAAAGAACAAACTTAAAAGCTCTGCTCTCGTCGAAGAGAAGAGTTTGTTTAGCAATTTCCCTCACCTCTGTTGACAAATATACAACAAGAGTGTACGTTTTGTCAACAGAAAAAATAAAAAAATTACTTCTCATGGGGTTAGACTATTTATCAACACCCATATCAACACCGATAAAATTTGGTACAGAATAGTTTGGTAAATTAACCTTTTTACCAATAATACTTGTTCTCCATTCAGCGCATTCTCCCGGTGAGCTTCCGCTTTGGTTCGAGCACCGGTAAAGAAGAGAAGTGCCGTTCTCGAGAAAGAACACGCTTTTCCCGCCAAACTGTCCTTTGTTTACCCGCACATTCAAGACCATCGCGATGCTCGTCGCTTATTCGGAAGAGGGCTGCGCGTGATCGGGCATATGAATGCTATCATCATTGTCTCGCGCACACGTGCAGTTCTGTCAACATCAGGCCACCTGTTCCTCGCTTCAACCTGCTGTTTTCCCTTTCACGGACCGCGCGCTTATGGTATAGTGGTGAAAATATTTTGTTGACGAATTGTCTTCATCAGGAACGGAGCATCATGGACTTCAGCGAACTTGAACTGCCCGGCGAGGTCCGGCAGGGCATCGAACATTCAACATTCACGACGTGCACACCGGTTCAAGAGGCCGTCCTTCCCCGCGCGATCCGCGGCGAGGACGTCGCCGCACAGGCGCAGACCGGTACGGGAAAGACGGCGGCGTTCCTCATCTCTCTCTTTACCCGCATGGTCCGAAACCCCGTCGTCGATCTCGGAAACTCTCCCCAGGCCCTGATCATAGCGCCGACCCGCGAGCTCGCGGACCAGATATTCCATGAGGCGGAGCGGCTCGGCAAGTTCACCGGCTTCCGCTGTCTCGCGGTCTATGGCGGTATCGAGTATGAAAAACAGCGCACTACGCTTCAGACCGGCGGCGACGTGCTCATCGGCAGGCGCGGCAGGCTCATCGACTATTTCTTGCAGCACGTATACAGCCTCAAGAAGACCCGCTACTTGATCATCGATGAAGCCGACCGCATGTTCGACATGGGTTTCATCGACGACCTGCGGTACCTCCTGAAAAAGCTGCCCGACTACACGAAACGCCAGTCCATGCTCTTCTCCGCCACCCTCTCCTACCGGGTCATGGAGCTTGCCTACGAGCACATGAACCTGCCCGAAAAGATATCCATCACGCCCGAGCAGGTGACGGTCGAAAAGGTGGAACAGGTCCTCTACCACGTGGGAAAACATGAGAAAGTCCCGCTCCTCCTCGGCCTCCTGCGGAAGGAGCAACCCGGACGCGCCCTCATCTTTGTGAATACCCGCCGCGCCGCCGACATGGTCGTGGAACGGCTGAATCGCAACAACTGGAAGGCCCAGGCCATCACCGGCGATATCGAGCAGAAAAAACGGCTGAGGATCCTTGCTGATTTCAAGGAAGGCCGGCTGCCCATCCTCGTGGCCACCGATGTGGCAAGCCGCGGCATCGATGTAAAGGATGTTACCCATGTGATCAACTATGACCTCCCCCAGGACGCCGAGGACTACGTCCACCGCATAGGCCGCACCGGCAGGGCCGGAGCCACCGGCAAGGCCTTGAGCCTCGCCGATGAGGAATACGTGTTTTCCCTCGAGGCCATCGAAGCGTTCATCGGCCAGAAGATCCCCGTCGAATGGGCCGACGGGAGCCTGTACGTACGGGAGATACGGCGAACGCACGAGGAACGGCAGAAAAGCGAACAGGAACGGGCGCTGCGCCCTCCCCAACCCGGCAGGCGCCGCACGCCAGACCGGTCCAAGCCCCGCCGCTGATCCCTTTTCTTTTCCGAAATATGTTATACTGAAGCAAGCGATAATGAAGGATTGAACACGTCCTCATTGGTCGGCAGTCCGCCATTCTGTTCGCGACTTCGATCGGAATAAGGAGGTATGCCATGAAAAACGACGTGGGCACTACCAGTCGTCCGTGGGTGAAATTCTATGAACCGGGCGTGAAGGAACACCTTACCTACCCCGACCTGACCGTGGACAAGGTCCTTTCCGAGTCGGCCCGCAGGTTCCCGGACCATACGGCGCTCCTGTTCTACGGCACGAAGATCACCTATGCCGACCTCGACCTGCTGGTCAACCGCTTCGCCAATGCCCTCGCAGGACTGGGAGTGAAAAAGGGCGACCGCGTGGCGCTCATGCTCCCGAACGTCCCCCAGATGGTCATCGCCTATTACGGTGCCCTGAGGCTCGGGGCCATCGCCGTGGCGACCAACCCCCTCTACAAGGAACACGAGCTCGAGGTCCAGCTCAAGGACAGCGGCGCGTCCACCCTGGTTGCCGTTGACCTGTTCTACCCCGTGATCTCCCCGGTCCTGCCGAAAACGGAGGTCAAGCATCTCATCCTCTGCGGCATCAAGGATTATCTTCCCTTCCCGCTGAACCTGCTCTATCCGATCAAGGCCAGGATTGAAAAACAATGGGTGAGCGTGAAACGGGTGCCGCCGATCAGGGATTTTTTGTCCCTGCTCAACGAGGCCCCCGCAACAGCGGTCAGCGCCGAGGTTTCCCCCGATGACACCGCGATCCTGCAGTATACGGGAGGCACGACCGGTATACCCAAAGGCGCGGTCCTCTCGCACCGGAACCTCGTCGTGAATGCCGTGCATAACCGGGAATGGCTCACCGGCCGGAAGGAGGGCGAGGAGCGTATGCTGGCGGTCATCCCCTTTTTCCATGTGTACGGCATGACCACGGCAATGAACCTCGGCGTGCTCATCGGCGCAGAACTGATCCTCATCCCCAAGTTCCATACCAAAGAGGTGCTCCATTTCATCAACAAGTACCGTCCCACGATCTTTCCGGGCATCCAGGCCATGTACCTGGCGATCGGACACTACCCGAAGATCCATAAGTACGACCTCACCTCCATCAAGGCGGCCATCAGCGGCGCGGGCCCGCTCATGCGCGAGGTTCAGGAACGGTTCGAGGAGTTGACCAAGGCCCGCATCGTGGAAGGCTACGGTCTCTCCGAAGCCTCCCCCGTCACCCACTGCAATCCCATTTTCGGCAAACGGAAACTGGGAAGCATCGGCCTGCCGTTCCCGGACATGGACGCGAAGATCATGGACATCGAGACCGGCGAGAAGGAAATGCCGGTGGGCACTACCGGCGAACTGGTGGTCAAAGGCCCGCAGGTAATGAAGGGCTACTGGAACAAGCCCAAGGAAACGGCCCATGCCCTCCGCGGCGGATGGCTCCATACCGGCGATATCGCCAAGATGGATGAGGAAGGGTACTTTTTCATCGTGGACCGCATCAAGGACATGATCAAGACCGTGGGCGAGAACGTCTACCCCCGGGAGGTCGAGGAAGTTCTCTACGCCCATCCGAAGGTAAAGGACGCCGTGGTCGTGGGCATCCCCCATGAAGAGTTCCTGGGAGAGAAGATAAAGGCCTATATCGTCCTGAAAGAGGGTCAGACCGCCACGGCTGAGGAGATCATCGAATTCTGCCGAGAGAAGCTCTCGAAATTCAAGGTCCCGAAGGAAGTGGAGTTCCGCGAACAGCTCCCGAAGACCCTGGTCGGCAAGGTCCTCCGCCGGGTTCTCCGGGATGAGGAGCGGGCTAAGCTCGGGATCAAAGAGAAAATATAGGCCACGCGGCAACCCTGAGGTGTAAAACGTATGAAAGACATCGTCATCATAGACGGGATCCGGACACCCTACGCCAAGGCCGGCACTGCCCTGAAGGAACTGCCCGCGGATGCGCTGGGCGCCTTCGTTCTCAAGGAGCTCGTGGCCCGGACCGGCATCGACCCGGAGCGGGTGGACGAGGTGATCGTGGGCAACGCCGGCATGCCGGCAGAGGCCGCAAATATCGGCCGTGTCATCGCGCTCCGCGCCGGCATCCCCCAGCGTATTCCCGCCTACAGCGTGCAGCGCAATTGTGCGTCAGGCATGCAGGCGATAGCAAGCGCCTATGCGCAGATCGCGGCGGGACTTTCGGACATCGTCCTCGTGGCGGGCGTGGAATCCATGTCCAACTTCGGATTCTATACGACGAAGCGGTTCAAGGACATCTTTACCGCGATCGGCCGTTCCAAGACCGTCTGGCTGAAGGCCGCGGCCGCCCTGTCCCTCAGACCGAAGGACTTCCTGCCCGTCGCGGGCCTCACCCTGGGCCTCACCGATCCCATCTCGGGACTGAACATGGGACAGACAGCCGAAAACCTTGCCCGGGACTTCGGCATTACCCGGCGGGACCAGGACGAGCTCTCCCTCTGGAGCCACCAGAAATGGGCGGCGGCGAACGAAGCCGGCAAGTTCAGGAACGAGATCGCCCCCCTGTACGTTCCGCCGAAGTTCGAGCCGGTCGAAGAGGATATCGGCCCCCGCAAGCATCAGACCATGGAGGACCTGACCCGGCTTAAGCCCTATTTCGACCGGAAATACGGCACGGTGACACCGGGGAACTCGTCACCCATCACCGATGGCGGCGCAGCGGCGCTCATCATGAGCGCCGGGCGGGCGAAGGAACTGGGGCACAAACCCTTGGGGCGCATCAGGGCCTTCGCCTTTGCGGGAAACGACCCGTCACGGATGGGACTCGGCCCGGTATTTTCAATGCACAAGGCGCTGAAACTGGCGGGCATGAAGCTATCGGATATCGAGCTCGTCGAGCTGAACGAGGCCTTCGCCGCCCAGGTGATCGCCTGTGAAAAGGCTGCGGCATCGAAGGAGTTCTTTCGCAAACACCTGCCGGGAGAGGACCCCATCGGCGAGATTCGGCGGGACATCCTGAACGTGAACGGCGGCGCCATCGCCCTGGGACACCCGGTCGGTTCGTCGGGCCTCCGTATCGTGATCACGCTTCTCAAAGAAATGGAGCGGCGGGGGCTCTCCACCGGCCTCGCCTCTCTGTGCATTGGCGGGGGCCAGGGTGGGGCGATGATCGTGGAGAGAACGTAACAAAAAAACGGTGATTTTCGCACAAAGTCACGAAGCCACAAAGAGAAACAAGAATATTTTAAAATCTGCCTTCTTTGTGTCTTCGTGCCTTCGTGTGAGACATGGCTTTTGATCAGATCATAAATATAGTTACAGCATTAATGAGGCAATCATGTCAGCATTCACTCTTGATAAACGGCCCGACGGCATCGCCGTCCTGACCTTCGACCTGCCGGGCGAGAAGGTCAACAAGCTCACCACCGCGGTGATGAACGAGTTGGACCGGATCCTGGACGAGATCGCCGCGGATCATGAGATCAGGGCGCTCGTCATCAGGAGCGGCAAGCCCGACATCTTCATCGCCGGCGCCGACATTGCCGAGATCCGGGACATCACTGACGCGAACAAGGGTAAGGAGCTGAGCCGGAAGGGCCAGTCGGTCATGAGCAAGCTCGAATCACTGCCTTTCCCGGCCGTCGCGGCCATCCACGGCCCCTGCCTGGGCGGCGGTCTGGAGCTCGCCCTGGCCTGCTCCCATCGTGTGATCAGCAACGACCCGAGGACGGCCCTCGGACTTCCCGAGGTGAAGATCGGCATCATCCCCGGTTTCGGCGGCACCCAGCGGCTCCCGAGGCTCGTCGGGCTGGCGAACTCCCTCGAAATGATCCTGACGGGCAAGAGCGTTCACTCAAAAAAAGCGAAAAAGTTCGGCCTGGCCGACGAGGTAACGTACAAGGAATCGCTTCTGGACGTCGCAATGAACGTAGCGAACCAGGCGATCGGCAAGCCACGGCCGACGGGCATCCGCGCTAAACGGCCATTCCTTATCAGGCTCCTCGAAAGCAATCCGCTGACCCGCACCCTTGTCTACCGGACCGCGCGGAAGAACGTGCTCAACGAGACCCGCGGGAACTATCCCGCGCCGCTTGCCGCACTGGAGGCGGTGCGCTACGGCCTTTCGCACGGCGCCCAGCCGGGATATGAGAACGAGGCCAGAACGATAGGCGGTCTTTTCCCCTCCGAGGTCTCCAAGAACCTTATCAATGTCTTCTACCTCGGCGAGGCGCTGAAGAAGGACTTTTCTCCATCGCTGATCTCCGTTACCCGGGCCGGCGTCATAGGGGCCGGGATCATGGGCGGCGGGATCGCCCAGCTCTTCGCCGAGAAGGGCATCCCGGTCAGGATCAAGGACATCCATGCAAAAGCGGTGGCGGCCGGGCTCAAGGCGGCTGCGGATATTTTCCGGAAACGATCGAAGAAAGGCATCCTCGATCCCATCCAGGCCCGGGACGGCATGGACAGGATCACGGGTGCAACCGACGCCAGCGGGTTCAGCGCCGCTGACCTCGCGGTCGAAGCCGTCGTTGAGAACATGGAGGTCAAGAAAGCCGTGCTCCGGGATTTCGAGCAGGCAGCAAAAGATACCGCCATTTTCGCTTCGAACACCTCTTCCCTTTCCATCACCGAGCTGGCAGCCGCAGCGAAGCGGCCGGAGCAGGTGGTGGGCATGCATTTCTTCAATCCCGTGGAAAAGATGCCGCTGGTGGAGGTCGTGAAGGGACAACGGACGTCGCCGGGAACCGTCGCCGCCATTGCCACGCTTTCCCGGAGGCTTGGCAAGCTCCCCGTGGTCGTGAACGACGGGCCGGGGTTCCTCGTGAACCGGATCCTCATGCCCTACCTGGGCGAGGCGCTCAACATGCTGGAGGAAGGGAGCGGGATCGGTGAGATCGACCAGGCGCTCCTCCGGTTCGGCATGCCCATGGGCGCCTTCATCCTGCTGGACGAGATAGGCATCGACATCGCGCACAAGGTCTCCGGCATCCTGCACCAGGGTCTGGGTGCGCGGATCAAGCCGTCCCGGCTCCTGGAAGACCTTTATAAGGAAGGGTATCTGGGCAAAAAAAACGGCAGGGGATTCTATCTCTACGCCGGCGGGAAGCGCGGCAAGCAGAATCCCCTGGTGGCAGGGATGGCAGGGAAGCGCAAGGGTACGCGTAGACCCGTGCCGGAGCAGGAGATCATCGAGCGGGCGGTGTTCCTGATGATCAAAGAAGCTGCCCTGTGCCTGGAGGACAAGATCATCGACCGCGTCGATCATCTGGACGCGGCGCTCATCTTCGGCATCGGCTTCCCGCCTTTCCGCGGCGGCCTGATGAGGTACGCGGAGAAGCTGGGCGCAAAGTACATCGTCGACCGGCTCGAGGTCTACGCGGCAAAGTACGGCGAGCGGTTCGCCCCGCCGAAGTTCCTCTTCGAGATGTCCCGGGACGACTTGATCGGACAGATCATCCGGTAACAGCTCCTACGCAGAAAGGGCCCGCCCGATCCGGCAGGATAACCCCTCCTTTGATACATTCGTAAAAAGTCCGCAGAACGTGTCATTGCGAGCGAAGCGAAGCAAAGACGGCTTTCCAGACTTATTACGAATACATCAAATTTCACTCTGCAACAACTTGCATGTCCCGGTGTTTCCCTCTATACTACTATACTAATAGAAAGAAACGGATCCAGGCAAGCTATAAACCCTGAGTTCTCTGCGGCAACAGACCCCTATTACATGGATAAAAAACTTTCGAAATTCGCCGGCTGTCTCATCGGTACTGCCGTCGGCGACTCGCTCGGCGCCCGGCGCGAAGGATCCTCTGAATTCGTTGAGATAGCCGACCTGGCCCCTCGGTACACCGAGAATACCGCCATGACCATCGCCGTGGCCGAATCCCTCGCCGAGTGCAGGGACTTCCATTACTGGCACATGGCCGAGCTATTCCTCAAGAAATATGAACAGGAGCCGTGGAGGCGTTATGGCCATACGATCACCCGCGTGTTCCGCCTGATGCGGAACGGCAAGCTGGGATTCGGGATGATCGACCGGGACCTCTACGCGGAAGGATCCTATGGGAACGGGGCAGCCATGCGGGTGGCCCCCGTGGGGCTCATGTACCATGACGACCCCCGGATGCTCCGTGACATCGCCTATCACAGCGCCGGCATCACCCACAGTCATGCATTGGGCCTGGAAGGCGCGGCACTCCAGGCCTGTGCCGTTGCTCTCGCGGCACTCGCCGAACCCGGGAATATCAGCATTACCGATTTTCTCGGCACGCTCCGGATGTTCGCCAAGCCGGGTCCCTACCAGGAAAAACTGAAGACGATCATCGGTTTCATCGAGGACGGCGCATCGCGGGAAAATGTCGTGGCGAAGCTCGGGACCGGGACCTCGTGCCTCGAGTCGGTCCCGACGGCCATCTACGCCTTCCTGTCTCATCCCGATTTCAAGAGCGCGGTGATCTATGCCGTGAGCCTCGGCGGCGACGCGGATACGATCGGGGCCATGACCGGCGCGATCGCCGGAGCCTGCTACGGGATCGAAGGCATCCCTTCGCAATGGCGGGAAACCGTGGAGAACCGGGATTACATCGAGCAGCTGGCAAAAAAGCTCTGGGAAGTGAAAATGGGGATCAGCAGAGATTCGGTGGATGATGAGGTTGGGGAGAACCAAGCGGCAGTTGATACCCGGTAGTCGAACGAGCGGACCTGATGCTTCCAAACATCAATCCGCTGAATGTGGTCAGCGGCACCAAAAAAAACAAAAGGACCGGATAGTTTACCGGTCCTTGTTCTATTTGCGCTGAATAAGGGCGAACTTACGGGTATGGGGGAAAGATCCGATCTTGTCTCAAGTCTGTCCTCTGTCGTCTAACTTCTTACATCTGCCGTCCGGCCCCCGCGTGAAGCAGAGCGCGTGAGCTTCTGCGATTTCTCACGAATCGGCGGACGGAAATCACGCAGTGAGCGGGGTCAGGGTATAGACCTTCGCCAAACGTGATGCTGTCTTTAAATCACCTTGACGAAGAGCTTCGCGAACGTCATCCAGTTTATAAGCATCTTCCACAGAAAGATACGGTGACCACCCATCATCTGAATAAATTAATTCTACATCCACTTCCGCCACGTACTCCCGCTCATGCACGAACTTCGTGTAATGTTTTGCTTTCATTTCTTTCTCCTTAAAAAATCATCCGTCCATCGCTCCGAATCCGGCCTGTATGCGGTAACAAGGACCGCCGGTGATGATGCTCCTTTGGGAATACCCCATACCACATGTATTGCACTTCCTTCCCGGTCTTTCTGCAAGACAAGTACGGAAGGCCCTTTTGGAAAATCCGGGTAATCCTCTACTATGATTCCTGCGGCGACCGTTGCCATGACATCTCTGACGAAGATATTGTCAGCCGCCAGCTCGTTATAACCATGGTCGGATATTTTTGCATCGCCGGATTGGACAAGAGACAGGATCCGCAAAAATGATTCACTCATCAGCGATGACCTTCATGGCATGACCTACTCGGAAATGTGCAAAGCAATATACTATACCTGTACCTGCTTTTATTATATCCATTATGACGCCTATTTCAAGGCATTTCTTCCGCGAGTGCCGTTATCTTACGCCGCCGCAATCCCCCGATAAGGGAAGTCCCGATATTCTCATCAGCGTAAATTTTAATGCAAGCTTGCCCGCAGCTTGGTGGGATGCTGCATTGCGGGTGGGTGAGGAAGAACAGTCCGCGTTGCAAGGAGAGAGACATGGCATTATTAATTCTCAAAAAACTACGGGAAGTGAAAATGGGGATCAGCAGATATCCGGTGGATGATGAGGTTGGAGAAAGCCGAACGGCAGTTGATACCCGGTAGTCGAACGAGCAGACCCGATGGCTATCGGTCAGCATTGAAGCTCCCTGCAGTCCCGCCCTGGCGGGACAGAGAATTTTCGATCCTCAAGGTAGTACTATTTATTCTAATCGCTCGATAACCCCGCAGCAAGCTACGGGGAATGCGCTCGCTCCTGGATTCGTCAGGGTCATGGCACATTCCGAAAAACATTACTCCGCGCATGCGCGCCCTCCGTCATTCCATCCATCCGTGATCCCACCCCCTGCGGTTACTCGATCGAAATGGCATAATAGGGACAGATCGTTAAAATGCCTTTGTCCTTTTCCGCGTTGAACGTGCCGGCATTGATGATCCAGGCCTTTTCATCGCGCATCTCAAAGAACTGGGGATAGGCCTCGGCGCATCCGCCGCAGCCCTCGCACAGGCTATAATCGATATTCGGCACCATCGGTCGCTCTCATCCTACTGAATCGCAAGTCACGCCACGGAAGTATTTAGGGCCTTTCGAATTCCAGTTGAAAAAAGTTTTATAAACCAGAAACCGAGAAAGACAAGTTTCGTCCGCAGATTACGCCGATTACACAGATTAAAAACGACCGACCTGAATGGTGCTGTAAGACTAAATCTGCGTCAATCTGCGAAATCTGTGGATAAGTTCTTCTTCCGAGCCTTTGTTTCTGTGGTCCGACCTTGCCTTTTCAACTTTATTGCGAATGATCCAGGATTGTTTTGCCTATTCACTTCTTCGATATCCTGACCTTCCATTCCTCGGGCCCCTCGGCAAGATACTCCCATCCGAACAGTCCCTCCCGTTCGTGCAGGAACGAGTAGTAGAGCGGCTTGGGATCGTGGTCGTTGACCAGAAGGAACGCCCCGCCCTTTTCCATTTCATCGAAGGACTTGAAGATCAGCGGATGCCTATCCCTTGGGATTATGGTCGTAACATTCAGCTCTTTCATAGCACCATCCTCCATTACAATTGAATACAGTCAAAGTATTTCACCGCAGAGGACGCAGAGGAAATCTTGAATTACAATACGGGAAGCGTTTTTCAAAACCATCCCCTCTGTGGACTCTCGAATTTCACCAGTGATAGCCTATATCCTCTGATTAAGACCTTGCCATGATCTTCCAAACGGCTTAAAGGCCAGATCAGTTCTAAGTCTCTTCTGTTGCTTTGCCTTTATTCAAGAATTTGAACTCCTCTGCGTCCTCTGCGGTAAAATCTCTTTCAGGTTTTCAGAATACTTTTGACACTATCCGCCATTGATCATGGTGATCGTAGTATAGGACAGATGGACAGCCCGCGTTATGATACAGGTCATACGATCCGAAGCCTGCCGACAGGGTTGCTCTCCCGGGGGCGTTTTTCATTATGCTACTTCTATGTTATAATGTTCCCGCGTAATGAAGATCAAGCATCTTGAAAAAGGCTCTCTCTGGCACAGCCTGGTCAGGACCACGGAGCACGCGCTCAAGTCGGGCGCGCTCCGGTCCTTCCCGACCGGCCACGCCTTTATCGAGGACGGCGGCGTACGGTTCTTCGTCCGTGTGCTGGCGTCCCTCCGGGAAAAGACCGTAGCGCGAACGAAGCAGGACGCGGACCCTTTCCTCCCGCCCGAGAAGGACCTCACCGTCGCGGACATAACCGACACCCATGTCGCGGTCCTGAACAAGTTCAACGTCGTGGACCATCACCTGCTCATCGTCACCCGTCGCTTCGAGGACCAGGATTCGCTGCTCACGCTGACGGACTTCGAAGCGCTCTGGCTCTGCATGGCCGAGTATAACAGCCTGGGCTTTTACAACGGCGGCCGCGAAGCGGGCGCGAGCCAGCAGCACAAGCATCTCCAGATGGTGCCGCTTCCCCTGGCGCCTGCAGGCCCGCCGGTGCCCATCGCCCCTCTGTTGCCCGCCCCGGGATCAATAGCCGCCATCGGGACCATACCGGCCTTTTCCTTTCTCAACTCCTATGTGAGGCTCAGGCCGGACACTGTGGACACGCCCCGTGAAGCGGCCATCGAAACGTTCGAGCTCTACACCGCCATGCTCAAGAGCGTCGGCATGAACGCCCCCGGTACGTCCACCATCACCCGCCAGTCACAGCCCTACTGTTTTATCGTCACGCGCGAGTGGATGCTCCTCGTCCCGCGCACGCGCGAGCACTTCGAAGACATCTCCCTCAATTCACTGGCCTATGCCGGGTCGTTCTTCGTATGGAACAAAGAGCAGTTGGCGCGATTGAGAGATTTCGGTCCGATCAATGCGTTGAGGACCGTAAGCATGCCCGCAGAAAGGTAACGCGGCCTACGATGGGGCGATCAGGCGTTTCAACTTGGCAAAATCGCTAAGGAGCATTTCCTTCCCCTTGGTAAAGCGGACTGCATAGGCCGGGTGGACGGTGATAAAATAGGTCCTGCCATCCTTCTTCACCAGGGTTCCGTGCTCTTTGGTGATCTCCACCTTGCCGTCGAGCAGGGCAACACAGGCTGAATTACCGAGCAGAACGATCAT
>CAYILT010000080.1:0-9974 GCA_964364055.1 uncultured Nitrospiraceae bacterium
GAGACGGCATGCAGGCCGAGGTGGAAAAGGTTTTCAAGTTACTGCGAACGGTGAGAGAGAATGGCAATATTCAAGTCTGACCCCATTGATCCCATTGATCCTGCTTGACTTATCATTATGGATAGTATAGTATCCACTCATGATATCGCAGAACGTCCTTGAGTCGATCTTCGGCAGTCCCGCTAAAATCCGTATCCTGCGGGTCCTCTCCGTCTCCCCGCAACCGCTGAGCGGCAGGCAGGTCGGGGAGCTTTCCCGGCTCAGCCACCGGGGCGCGATCCAGGCTTTGGAATCCCTGGTCGAGCTCGGCGCCGTGCGGCAGCGCAGGGTCGGCGCTGCCTATCAGTATTCTCTCTCCCGCGGCAATATGGCGGTTGAAACGATCATAGCTCCCTCCCTCAAAGCCGAGGCATCGATGCTCGACGACCTGAAAAGGAACATCACCGCCCAATTCAGAGGAAAGGCCGTCAGCCTCACGCTCTACGGCAGTCTTGCCAGGGGGACAGGAAAAAGAGGGAGCGATATAGACGTTTTGGCGGTCGCGAGGGATGAGCGGAGGAAAAAGGAGCTGGAAGACAAAGCCGCCGCCGGCACCCCATTCTTTCGAGAGCGATACAATGCCGTCCTGTCCCTGCACTGCTATACGCTTATTGAGCTGAGAAGCAAGAAGAACCTGCCGTTGCTCAAGTCCGTTATTCAGGAGGGCGCGGCACTTTCCGGCAAGCCATTGCGCGAGCTGATCGCATGACAGAGATCTTTAGAGATCTTTAGGGTCAGGTCTATTTTGTTGCAACTTAGATTTTTATTGAGATGACATGAAAGTAGATCTTTAGCCCACTAGAATTACCTTGCAAATTAAAAGACAGTCTTTTAATTTGCATCAATCCGAAACCGCAGTGAATCGGAAATAATAAAGGCTGCCCGGTGGATCTCACCGGACAGCCTTACGTGTTTGGAGCGCGGCCAGCGGAGACCTTCGTCAGACGAGCCTGTTCCTCGCCGCCATCTCCTTCTTCACCGTTGGAAACGCGTCGATGTTCGTATGCGGCAGGAACAGCGCCGACATATATTCATCCATGAAACTGCGCGAGACGGACAGTTCGATGTAGGTCATCTTGCGGGCGATGTCCTCAGCCTCGTGCAGCATGCGGTCGCACAGCAGGCCGTAGTAGGCGCCCATGATGGACGTGTTGCCGAGGAACTGGAACGTGTCCACGGGCAGGTCGGGCAGCATGCCGATGGTGATGGCGCGCTCCACGTCGATGTACCGGCCGAACCCGCCGGCGATGAAGACCTTGTCCACGTCGGCGAAGGTCATGTTCATCTTTCGGAGGAGCGTGCCGAATCCCGCATAGATGGCCGCCTTGGCGCGGATCAGGTTGTCCAGGTCCACCTCGGTGATCACGATCTCCTTGTTGATGGCGCTCTCGATGCGCCAGGCAATGACATACTCCAGCCCGGAATCTCCCCTGCGGATGCGTTTGGACCCGATCTCCTCCCGAATCTTCCCCTTCTGGTCGATCACGTTGTTCAGATACATCTCGGCGAGGATGTCGATCATGCCCGAACCGCAGATGCCGATGGGCTTCACGTCGCCGATGACCCGGTAGTTCACCTCGTAGGTCTTCGGGTCGATCTCCACTTCCTCGATGGCGCCTTCCATGGCGCGCATGCCGAACTTGATGCCGCTCCCTTCGAACGCCGGACCTGCCGAGCAGGCCGCGGTCACGAGCCACTCTTTGTTCCCCAGCACGATCTCGCCGTTCGTGCCGATGTCAATGAAGAGCGAGACCTTGTCCTGCTTGTGCATCTGTGAGACGAGCACGCCTGAGGAGATGTCGCCGCCCACGTAGCTGGCAACGTTCGGCATGGAGTAAATGACGGCCTGCGGCGTAAGGTGAAGCCCGACGCTCTTGCCGCGGATCGGCGGAAAAAAGGTCGCAGCCGGGATGTAGGGCTCCTCTCGTATGTGCTGGGGGTCGATGCCGTAGAAGAGGTGCATCATGGTGGTATTGCCGGCCACGACGATGTAGTCGATCAAGCCCGGCGCGATCTGGCTTTTCTCGGCGAGCTCCGCGAGCAGGGTGTTGATATTGCCGACCGCGAGCTCCTGGAGCTCCTTGAGGCCGTTCTTCTCCGTGGCGTAGACGATGCGGGTGATCACGTCATCGCCGCACTTGACCTGGCTGTTGTACGTTGACGCCGTGCCGATGATGTGGCCGTTCTTCATGTCCACGAGGTACACGACCACGGTGGTGGTGCCGATGTCCACGGCCGCCCCGTAACGCGTCTTCGTGGCGTTGCCGGGAAAGATATCGAGCACCTCAAGCACTTCGCTGAAGCTGAAGACCGTGACCGTGACCTTCCACTGCCCCTCGCGGAGCACGCGCGACAGCTTGCTCAGCACCAGGTAATTCATGTGAAGGTGCCCGGCGCTGAAGCCGGCATTGTCGAGGGCGCGTCGGACCCGTTCGAAGTCGGCGATGTTGTCGTCGATGGTGGGAGGAGCGAGGTCGAGATAGACCCGGAAGATGCGGGATTCCAGGCATCCGCCGGCCTGCTTCATGAGCTTCAGGATATCGTCGGGGTTGGCGCCGGTCGCGATCTTGTGCTTCGCCTGCATGCGCGACTCCTGCGGTATCTCGACGATGAGATCGCTCTGGACCCGGGAGTGGCAGGCGAGGACATACCCGCGATCCAGCTCCTCGGCGGTCAGGTAGGAGCGCGACGAACCGGGGTTAACGGTGCCGGACTTTACGACGAGCTTGCACTTGCCGCAGTTGCCCTTGCCGCCGCAGGACGAGAGCACATAGACGCCGGCGGCCTTGGAGGCCTTGAACAGGCTCCCCTCGTGCTCCATCTCGATGGTGACGTTGTCCGGCAGAAAGGTGACCTTGTGCTTCATGCGAAAAACTATAACAGGGTGCACCGGCAGGGTCAAGGAATTTCTGGGAAGCGGGAAGGGCGGAGAGAACAGCATTCGCAATGGTCACGCGGACACGCGGACAAGTTCTGCTTGCAATTACAGGGGAATTGTACTATTTTCGAAAGCGAACTGGTTGTAAGCCGGACCGGCATATTAATGTCGCTGAAGATGTGCAGTGAACACGCAAATGCGGCGCAATTATTAGTACGAATCCAACCAAGATGCCCTTATCCCTCAATGAAATAAAAGCACGCGCTGTCGCTTTCTCCCACGATTGGGAAGGAGAGAAGGCCGAGCGGGCCGAGGCCCAGACCTTCCGGAACGAGTTCTTCAACGTCTTCGGAGTGAACCGCAGGCGGCTTGCGAGCTTCGAGGAACCGGTCAAGCGAGCGCGAAAGCGGTACGAGGAAACCCACCCCCCTTCGTCCCCCCTTGCCAAGGGGGGAATACAAGGGGGGTTCATCGACCTTCTCTGGAAGGGAATGCTCATTGCCGAGCACAAGTCGATGGGCAAGGACCTCGACTCCGCGTATCAGCAGGCCTTGGAATATTTTGAAGGCCTGGCCGATCGCGATCTTCCCCGCTACGTTATTGTGTCGGATTTCGCCCGAATCCGGTTCTACGATCTCGAAGCCGACACCCGCACGGATTTCCCGCTCAAAGCGTATGGAAAGAAGAGCTTCGCGTCCGATGCCGAGCGGGTGGCGTTCCTGTTCGAGTTGTACCACAAGTACACAAGTCTTTTGCCGGGCCCGGAGAAGCCGTCGTTTCGTAGAAAGAAGAAATGAACGAGGTATTGAAGTAGTAGCTCATCAGTGCTATCATGCATTTACGTGCGAACGAGGCGAAAACGATTTTCCTCGTTATGACGCAATGTATGATCTTTCCGCAGAGGAGGACCTGTCATGACAAAAACGACAGAAAAGCTTGCATCGGAGATTCAGTCCCTGCCGGATATTGAAAAATTACATCTTGTGGATGCGATCCTGGCCGACCTTGACAGGCCGGACCCGGCGATGGACCGTATCTGGGCGGAAGAGGCCCGCAAGCGCTGGGCTGCCTACAAAACAGGCCGCATTCCCACAGTGTCCTACGAGGCGGTGATGGAGAAGTACCGCTGGGCGGATCGCATCAGGTAAGCCTTCAAGGGGTTTTCACAATGCCAAAATTCAATCCCCGTCTTCAAGCGGCATTCCTCGACGTCGTCGAGAACCAGCTCAGGGACAACGACCCTCCGGAAACGCGCCAGGCTTACGAGCGTCTGCTTCGGGAAGGGCACACGGAGGGCGATGCGAAAAAGCTCATCGGGGCTGCCGTCGCGTCGGAGGCATTCTGGATCATGAAGGAAAATAAACCGTTCGATCAGGCCCGGTTCGTCGCCACATTGAGCCGGTTGCCCAAACTTCCCGAATAAAGTCCCCCTCCATTTATGCTCCAGATCCGCTGTACACGAAAGCCGCTCGATGAATTTAGCCTGCGGGAATTGATCATGTTCAGTTGGGGTGCTATGACCACAAGTAGCCGGTACATGCTCCTTGCCGTAGTCGTCAGTCTGTTAACTGCCGGTTGCGCCACGACTCCATCGAAGCGCGTGTCCGGCTACTCCGCGTCTACGAGCGACAAGGCGGCGGATACGGCGCTTACCATGATCGGGCGGCCCTACAAGTATAAGGGCGATATGCCTGCCGGGTTCGACTGCAGCGGCCTCGTGCGCTATAGCTACCTCACCGCCGGAATGGACGTCCCTCACAGTACGAGGGCGCTCAAGAACAGCACCCGTTCCGTGGGCCTCCGGAACGCCCGGAAGGGCGACCTTCTGTTCTTCATCCAGGAAGGCAAAAAGTACTCTCACGTCGGCATCTATGTCGGCGACGGCCAGTTCGTCCACGCTCCCAGCACTGGCGGCTTCGTGCGCAAGGACAGCATCGCCAGCCCTTACTGGAAACAGCACTACCTCGATACCCGCCGGTTCCTGTAGTTCTTGCCTGCTGTAAAAAACTCCTCCCATCCGTCATTCCCCTGAAAAGGGGAATCCAGCGATTTTCTCCTGGATCATGGTCATTGCGTTACAAATGTCGGTCCTGGATTCCCGCATGCGCGGGAATGACGACCGTAAGGGTTAATTGGAATGGGATAGCGCGGGACGGGCTGGCAGGCTGGCTCTCGGGCTACTTCTTCGCCCTCTTCGCGGGTTTCTTCCCGGCGGCACGGGCCTCGTCTTCGCACTTTGCCCGGTAAGCCATGCCGCTCCAGAGGCCGTAGAGCAGGACCTGAAGGGTGATGACGACGATGAATCCTGCGTGCAGGACGTAGCCGAAGGACTCGGCGCTTTCCTTCGCGAGGTTTTCGATCGTGCGGTAGAGCACAAGCATGTTCGTCATCGTGGAGAGAACGGTGACGACCGCCCCGGCGATCACGCCCTCGAGCACGGGCTGGGCCTTGGTGGTGGTACCGATCCAGAGCCCGGTCCCGAGGCCGGTGATGAGCGCGATCAGGGCGAGCAGAAAGATCCCCTGGTTCCCCGCCAGCCAGGGGTGGTCGCCGCGGAGGAACCGGCCGATCGTCTCGATCCCGAACTGGCCGTACACCTCATCAAAGGACTGCCTGCCCGCCGAGAGGTAGACGCCCGCCAGAACGAGCTCGAGGGTGGTCTTGATCAGGAGGCTCACTCCCACGATGATGATGATCCGCTCCGCCGTGATGTTCTGGAAGAGCGTTGCTGCGCCGGCCTTCATCTCCTCCTTCGCCTGGGTGGGGGGGATCGACTTGCTCTTGCCGCGCTTGCGCTTTTCGAGCGACTCGTACACGAGGGCGTACAGGATGGGGATGAGGGGAAAGACGCGGGTGGTGTAGGTCTCGAGGTCGAATGCCCTGCTGAGCGTCACGAGGCCGACGGCGCTCCCGATGGCGATGAGGAAACTGAGGAAAAGAGTGTTCATGGCCAGAAAATTATACCACAACTACCCGTGCGACTGGAATACCCTTTCCGGGCCGGTCCGAGGGGGAAATGTTACTTATTACCACGCTTCTCTACGACTGAAGCCAGTTCTTTATAAAATTCCTTGCCCAGAAAGGTCTCGATGGTCTTCTTGAGGCTCTTGTACATGGGTTCTCCCTGCGGGTCCTTCATACAGGGGATGTGGTCCAGGTAGGGGGTGTCCTGGATGGACATCACCTTCCTGCCGTCTTCGGTGCTATAGAAGGAGAGGGGATACTGGACGCAGTCGGCGAACTTGAACTCTTCCCAGACCAGGCCCTTGTCCATGGCGTAGGTATGGACCGCGCAGTACCGGAGCCCTTCCCTGGTCGAATACAGGAGGGAACAGTCGTTCTTGAACAGCAGGACGCAGCGGAAGTCCGCCCCGCCGAAGGTCCGCCGGATGGCCCGGGCCTCGTCTTCGTGGATCACGCAGCCTGTGGGGCACTGTTTTTCGCAGACGCCGAGGATGGAGCCGTTCTTTTTAAGGGCTTCCCGGTTCTCCGGGGAAAGGTAGGCCAGGACCCCCTCGGCATGGGCCTCGATCCGTTTCGCTTCGTCGGGCGGCACGATGCAGGAGCGGTAGCAGCACATTGACTTGCAGCCGTACTTTTCCACGTCGCAGGCGTAGGGACGGGTGAAGATCCCGGGGTTTACCAGCACCGAAGCGATCTCGACAAAGCCTTTTTCAAGGGACATGAGCGAAAACCTCCAAAAAGACAGATGACAGAGGTCAGATGAAAGACGACAGACGGGTCAAAACCCGGCCTCCGGCGACGCGAGACGCAATATAAAACACTCTCGGGAGGTTGTAAAGGATTTTTTCCCATGCCGGGGACCAGCGGAGACGCCGCTCGGCGTCCGCGCAGAGGGAAAATTCTTCCCGAGAAGCGCTCTCCCGACCTCCAGCGCCGCTCCCGGGGCCGGAGCAGGGTCATGGCGGAGGAAATTTTCTCCCGAGAGACATTCTTCCGACCTTCGGCGCCGCTCCGGGGCCGGAGCTGGGTTGTGAGCTCGGGGAATTTTACTTTCACGGGGCGCTCTCGCTACCGTCGCGGCGCCGCGAGAAGCGCTTGAGAAAAAAAATGAGGCCGCGATACGTTTTTTATTGACAGACCGCGATGATTTTGATAAATAACAATTAACTTTTTGATGAGTAGGCGCCGTCCGAAGCAGGGACGGATGAGGCGTAAACGGTCACAGCCCTTCCGCGGGAGCGGGAGGCGGTGCTCGCTGATCCGGGAGGCAAGCCCGGGAGCTTCCGGCGGGCGGATTAGGAGGAAAACAGATTGCAAGCGTTGGGAACCCACCTGTTGTTGGAGATGCGTGACTGCAACTCCAAGACCCTGAGTAATCTAGAGTTTGTGACTGAAGCAATGAAAAATGCCGCACTGGAGGCAAAAGCGACGATTGTAGAGGTCGCTTTCCACGAATTCAGTCCTTTTGGCATCAGCGGAATGGTTGTCATTGCAGAATCACACCTTGCCATCCACACCTGGCCGGAATACGGCTACGCCGCAGTCGACGTTTTCACCTGCGGGGACGTCATCAAACCGCAGGTCGCCGCACAATTCCTCATCGAAAAGTTTGAGTGCAAGAACCCCTCCATCGTCGAGATGAAGCGGGGCGTACTGGGCCATGCGAAGCTGCCGCACAAGGTAACGCTCCAGGAGCCGGCGTACGCATGATCGAACCGAAGAGCTACAAGTGGTTCATTGAGTACACGAGCCCCGAAGAGGGGCACCTCCACGGCATCCGCATGATCCACTATGCCAGCCAGACCAAGTACCAGCGGATGGAGATCATGGACAGCGGCAGTTACGGCCGGTGCCTCGTGCTGGACGGGAAGATGCAGTCGTCCATTACCGACGAGTTCATCTATCACGAGGCGCTGGTGCATCCCGCCCTTCTCTGCCACCCCGACCCCAAACGGGTGTTCATCGTGGGCGGCGGCGAGGGGGCCACGCTCCGCGAGGTGCTCCGCCACAAGAGCGTAGAGTACTGCATGATGGTCGACATCGACCAGGAAGTTGTTGAAAAGTCCAAGGAAATGCTTCCCGAGTGGCATCAGGGCGCCTTTGACGACCCCCGGACCGACCTCCGGTTCATGGACGCGCGGAAGTACCTCGAAGAAACCACCGACACCTACGACGCCATCATCATCGACATCTCCGAGCCCGTGGAGGAAGGCCCCGCCTACCTCCTGTTCACCCGGGAATTCTACGAGATCGTGAAGGAGCGCCTGAGTCCCGACGGTGTCATCTCCCTCCAGGCGGGCACCACGGCGCTCCACCAGCTCCTGAACTTCACGGCCGTCAACAAGACCCTCTCCGCGGTGTTCCCCGTCGTGGCGCCCTACGGCGTGCCCATCCCGTCCTTTGCCCTGCCCTGGGGCTTCACCCTGGCATCCAAGAACCGCGACCCGCGGAAGTTCACGCCCCAGGAAGTGGACGATATGATCAAAATGCGGATCAAGGGCGAGAACCGGTTCTATGACGGCATCACGAACCTGGGCCAGTTCAATCTGCCCAAGCATATCCGGAAGGCGCTGGCCGAGCAGACGCAGATTATCGAGGACAATGCCCCGCTCTTCACCTATCACTAGCGGCTTTGGCAAAAGCGCATCTGCTGCGTTGTGCCGCGTTCCTCGTCACTGCGGCGTACTTCTCCGTACGCCTCATTCCTCAGAACTTGCACGCCTTGCACCTGGCGCTTTTTCCTGCGCCGGATGCGGAAGTGTCAATAAACGGCCATGAGCCCCCCTCCCCCCCCATTCGACGAAGAACAGCTCCGCACCCCGCTGTTCGACGCCATGGTCAACCTTGCGGAAAGCCGCAAGGTCTCCTTCCATACCCCCGGACATAAGAGCGGCAAAGGCATTGCCACGCGATTCCGCAAGTTCGTGGGGCCGCGCGTTTTCTCCATCGACCTGACGACGCTTGACGAGGTCGACTCGCTCCAGAACCCCACCGGCGTCATCAAGGAGGCCCAGGAGCTGGCCGCCAAAGCGGCGGGCGCCGACCGCTCCTACTTCCTCGTGAACGGCACCACCGTGGGGAACCACGCCATGGTGGCGGCAACGACCGGGCCCGGCGACAAGGTCCTGATCGCCCGGAACTGCCACCGGTCGGTGCTCACCGGACTGATCATGAGCGGGGCAGCGCCGATCTTCTTTCAGCCGGGTTTCGACCGCGACCTCAAGCTTACCCTGAACGTAACCTTTGAGACCGTCAAAGCGGCCATCGACGCCAACCCCGGCGCCCGGGCGCTGCTCATCACCAGCCCGAACTACTACGGCCTCTGCACGGACATCGAAACGATCATCCCCTACGCCCACGAGAAGGGCCTTATGGTGTTCGTAGACGAGGCGCACGGCCCGCACCTCAAGTTCAATCCCAAACTGCCCAAGTGCGCCCTCGAGGCCGGAGCGGACATGTGCGTCCAGTCCACCCACAAGATCGTGGGCGGCATGACCCAGGCGTCGATGCTCCACGCGAACGCCGCAAGGGTAAATATCGATGACGTGACGAACACCCTGAAGCTCCTCCAGACCACGAGCCCATCGTACATCCTCATGGCGTCCCTGGACCTGGCGCGCATGCAGATGGCAACGGAAGGCAAAAAGCTCCTGAACCGCACCATCAAGCTGGCCGAGGACGCCCGGACCGAGATCAACAAGATCCCGGGCATCACCTGTTTCACCAAGGAACGCGCAAAACAGGCCGGCATGGCCGATATGGACGTGACCAAGATCACCATCACCGTATCGGACCTCGGGCTGTCAGGCTACCACGTCTCCCAGATGCTGAACAACCGGTTCGGCATCCAGGTGGAGATGGCGGATCCCTTCCATGTGCTCGTGATCGTGTCCATCGGCGACCGGCAGGACGACCTGAACCGGCTCGTGGCCGCGCTCCAGCAGATCTCCGCCGAGACGGGGCTCCAGGGATCCCTGCTGCCCCTCGACAAGGTCCATCCGCCGGCGCTGACGAACAAGTTCATCATGACGCCCCGCGACGCTTTCTATTCCGACAGCGAGCTGGTGAATGTGAACGATTCCGTCGGCAGGGT
>CAYILT010000080.1:9984-13196 GCA_964364055.1 uncultured Nitrospiraceae bacterium
CCCGCCCGGCATCCCGCTCCTGGTCCCGGGAGAAGAGATCTCCCAGGACGCCCTCAACTACCTCCAGAACATGGCCGGCCTCGGCGCCATCATCGACGGGCTGAACGAGAATAACTCTCTCGTGCGCGTGGCGAGAATCTAGCAGGCAGCTGAAAAAGTCTTTTATCCGTCTTTGCGAGCGAAGCGAAGCAATCTCGAAATTTAAGAAAATCAACAACATCGAGATTGCCACGTCGCAATAACGCTCCTCGCAATGACAATTCCGGACTTTTTTAGCAAACTGCTAAGTAATAAAATTCTACTAAAAAAATTGGCAGAAAATATTACCGCGAAGGCGCGAGGAGCGCGAAGGACGTCAAAAACAAAAGGGACTTTTACTTTAATACAAGTCCTACAAGATTTCCTTTGCGACCTCGCTTAGAAGCGCCTACTTTTAGTTGCGCCCTGGCGGTTGCAAGGTGTTGATTCCGGTTTGTCCGGGTCAGGAACAACGTCTGCAAAGGCATTGGGGGGACACAATGGGAGAGGAGCAAAAAAAGAGCATTCTTGAGAAGGCCAAGGATAAGAGCAGCCAGCCGGGGGAGACCAACGACAGACCGGCGCTTTTGCTCAAGGCCAAAACCCTTATGAACAATGAGGAGCTCACAGAGGCCATCGCTGATGCGGTCGTGAAGAATCGCGGCGAACTGGGATATGTCCTGAATGTGCTGAAGGAACGGCCCCGCACCTTCAACCCCTATCTCCTCAAAGGCATGGCCGTCTACAAGGAGCCGAAGGCGCTGGACAGGAAGACCGCGGAGCTGGTAGCCGTGAGCGCGGCAGCGGCGCTCCACTGCGAGTACTGCCTCGAGGCACACATGGCGCGGGCGGTCGCCGAGGGCGCGACGCTTGATGAGGTCATGGACACACTGCTTGTTGCCGGTTCGATCGCTGAGTCGTCGCTGTATTCGGTGGCGTTCCGGAAGTATAAACAGCTGGAAGGGAAGATGAAGAAGGGTGGAGGGGGCAAGGAGTAGCGCCGATCCATGAGAGGCGGGTATTTGAACTGCCTTTTAGTCGTCATTAAGAACTTCCTGGAATCCACTACTATTGGGTGCCATGCATTGATGGATGTTGCGGTATAGGATTGCCCACCGGCGTATATTGTTAGATGGCCTCTCTAAAAGGAACGTCATGAATAAGAGATTTAGGCCGGATTACCTGAAAATTATCATCATTAGCATTCCGCTGTCTTTTGTTATATGGGCAATTCTCTATATACTTATGGCACTTCTGACTCATGATCATGGCCTATCAAAGTATTCTTCCATTGCGCTCACCATAACAATAATGTTCGTTTACATGTACTTTTCGATTAAGCAGGCCCCTAAGATAGGAGCCACGATCGATGATAGCATGGAGGGCTTTAAAACATCGGACGGCCGTCTCAAATGTAATGGTTGCGGGTGTGAATCGGAGGTCGAGGAGGCATTCAGGAAATTCAAGCCGGGCTTGTCCGGGCAGCCAATATTGCTATGCCCGGAATGTTGGTCAAAAAAATACATTGCGAAGTCCAAACAGAGCTACGGTATCATCGTGCTTGTACTTGTGGGGGGCCTCATAATTCAATACGTTAATCCATCAAACGATTTTTCAGCGTTAATGATAAATTTCGTTCTTGTATATTTATTTATGCTCACGACGGTGATCCCGCATGAACTGGGTCACGCGCTTGCAGGCAGGCTGCTGGGCTACAGGGTCTTCCGTATAACCATCGGGTATGGACGAGTTCTGTTTTCACGCAAATTCTTGGGATGGGAATGGGAATTCCGGCCTCTTCCCATTGGTGGTGTGGCCGTAATTGCCACGTGCTCGCCTCGGTTTTATCGTCTGCGGCATTTCGTCATGTTGCTTGCCGGGCCATTGGTAAATGTTATTTTCATTGTGCTCCTCTTCTGGATTCTCCCGAAGGGCAGCTCCTTAACCTCATACAGCTCACATGGCGTGGCTCCGGCCCTCGATTTTTTTCTGGCAAATGCCATTCTCCTCGGAATAAACCTTTGGCCTCGGAAAATAACGACAGCTGCAGGCGTGACAGAGGATGACGGCATGGCGCTCCTCACTGTGCCGTTTATCGCTAGGGAAAAAGTCGAGGAGCGGCTTGCTGCATATTACTTCCTTGCATCGCAGGAGCTTTGTCGGCAGAAACAGTATTTTCAAGCGGTCAGTCTGTGCGAGGAGGGTTTGACTCTCTATCCTGACGCCGTGCTTCTTCGGACGCAGCTCGGCATTGTTTACCTTTCTTTAAATGAGTATGAAAAGGCCAGCACCACCTTTGCGGGGTTACTTGCTCACAAAGACATCAAGCTTGATCAAAAAATGATTCTTCTGAACAATATCGCCTATACAAATCTCTTATCAGGCAAGAACCAGTTGATAGAGGAGTCGAATCGTTATTCAGAAGAGGCTTATAAGAATATTCCGTGGGTTCCGGCGGTTAAGGGCACACGAGGTGCGGTATTAGTCGAAATGGGACGCGTGGACGAGGGGCTGGTACTCTTGCGGGAAGCTTTCGATGCACACTTTGAACCTGAGGGCAAAGCGCTAAACGCTGCTCATATAGCACTTGGGGAAAAGCGGCGAGGTAACATTGAGGAAGGCATCCGCTATTTCAATGCAGCACGCACCTTGGACCCGCAATGCCAACTTTTGAATCGTGTTAAGGAAGAGTTTGGGGTCGCGACTGGGAATATTGGAGGAAGGACTTAATAGGGTTGCCCTCTAGCCTATCGGTGGTATCGATGGCTCGCTCGTACTTTGTGGGGTATTCCTAATTGAGCGGAGAGACCGGTCAATACGACCTGACATTACGCATCTTCATAAAAGAGCTGATCTAATGGAAACGAAGACGATTACTGCGCTGCTCATCGAAGACAATCCTGATGATGCACTGCTTATTCAGAGATATCTGGCAGGTTCCCCGGGGACTTCATAAGGCCAGGTCTACTTAGTTGTCATTTTGCCTTTTCTGCTCATAGCTTGACTTGCACGAGTGCCTGCCGAATTGTCTGTCCCTGCCCGTCCGTCATCCCCGAGTGCTTCTATCGGGGATCCCAGACTACACAAGGCATAGATTGGTTTCCCGCTCAGAATCGCTGCGGGAATGACGAGTGGAGAACTGTTGTCTTCCGAATTAATCCGGCCTAATCTTTCCCTTTAATCCAGCCCTTCCG
>CAYILT010000081.1:0-12997 GCA_964364055.1 uncultured Nitrospiraceae bacterium
GGAATATGAAACAACTGCTTAATGAACTGCATGACCTCATGAGCACCATCAACCGGCCTCTCAAGCTCATGGAAGTCTGCGGGACCCATACGGTCGAGATCTTCCGCCACGGGATCCGTTCCATCATTCCGGGCACGATCACGCTCCTGAGCGGTCCCGGGTGCCCGGTGTGCGTGACGTCCATCCAGGATGTCGACGCGGCCATAGCAATAGCGAAGATGCCCGGGACAGTACTCGTGACCTTCGGGGACATGATGCGGGTGCCGGGCGGGAAACAGTCGCTCATGGAAGCGCGGTCCGAAGGCGCTGACGTTCGGGTGATGTACTCGCCCATGGACGCCCTGAAGCTCGCACAGGAGAATAGTTCGAAACAGGTAGTGTTCTTTGCCACCGGGTTCGAGACCACGTCGCCGCTCATCGCCGGCACTGTCTTTGCCGCGTTCCAAAAACAGGTGAAGAACTTCACCATCCTATCATCGCACAAGACCGTTCCACTGGCCCTCAAGGCGCTCCTCGACGCTCCCGACGTCCGCGTGGACGGGTTCATCCTTCCGGGACACGTGAGCACGATCATCGGCCTCGCTCCCTACGAATTCGTCGCGAAGGACTACAGGAAGCCTGCGGTCGTGACAGGCTTTGAGGCAGGAGAGATCATCGTGGGTATCCTGATGATCGTCCGTCAGATCGCCAAAGGGGAGGCAAAGGTGGAGAACGCCTATCCCACGGTCGTCAGGCCGGAAGGGAATCCCCGGGCCGTCGAGATCTTGAACGACATATTCGAACCCTCCGGCTCTTATTGGCGCGGGATCGGAGTCCTGCCGGGCACCGGCCTGAAGCTGCGGGAGAAGTACCGGGAGTTCGACGCGGAGGAACGCTTTTGTCCGGAAGCCACTGGAATAGCCGAACCGGAGCTGTGCTCGTGCGGTGATATTTTACGGGGGGTCAAGGTGCCCACGGAGTGTCCGCTCTTCGGCACCGGCTGCACGCCCGAAAGCCCGGTCGGACCCTGCATGGTCAGCACGGAAGGCAGCTGCGCGGCGTACTATAAATACGGGGGACGCTAAACCTTTGCGTCATATCATGTATCCAGGGGCGGCTTCCTTGAAATACATTTCGTGTTTCGTCTCTTGTTGCATGAATTCGCTTGCGATATTGAATACTCTGAAGCAATTGCCAAACAATTGGTTTTCATTTCCGGCTTTTTTGATGTACTATAGCGGCTATGAAATTTAAGGTTCCGGAAGCATATGCCGAAATATTAAGCAACATGAACGAGGCTTCTTTTTCGGCATTCATGCAAAGTTTTTTCAGCGGCGACCGTACCGCCCGCCTTTTTTTGCTTGATGCGAACAAGGAACATATCATTAAGCGCTTCGTCGATCAATTCACCTCAACAGCTTCACTTAAGAACCTGCCTGACCTTTTACCGAACGACGAATTGAAGGCGTTACGAAGAATCATCAGGAACATCGGTTTTTTGTCCGACTCTGATGAACACTTCCCGGAACGGAGCGCCATTGACGGTCTTCGGGAAAAGAGGCTTGCCTTCGAGGTTAAGGGCGCTGAAAAAAGCGGAGTTATAGTTCCGCTTGAAATCTGCCTGGGAACGCCTTTTGATCCTGATGAGAACGAACGATCGCTTCTCATTGCAATGAACCGGTATTCCTCAGATATCATCAAACTCATGGCCTCGCACCTGGGGATTTACAATTACGCCAAAATGCATAAAAATGGCCTTGCGGTCGTTGTTTACAAAACGATTCTCGAAAACCACGTTCGCTTCATTGAGGAGCTTACGGACCTTCAGAAAAAGGCTGTCAGAATGATTTTTAAACACCACGGCGTTGCAACCAATAAGGAACTCGAAGCCTGGGGCGCTTCCCAGGGAATGAAAGAGGCGAAAAACCATAGAAACTGGTACGGCGACAATTCCTTTTTGAATTATCTAAGCTCAGCATCCGGACGACAGGAGGACAATCTTTCAGAAATTGAGAGGACACTGCTTGTGCCCGTATTGCGCGGGCTGGCGTGCGTCTCTTTTCGCATGAAGTATGATTCCTTCTGGCATTATTTCATCCCCTCCGAGGTTTTCCCCGTACTGGCCGAGGACTTTTTCAGGGAAATGGATGAGAAGAGAATCGCGGCCGAGAGAAAGATGTTTACCGACGCTCCCGGCTCTTATGTATCTTACTCCGGCAGGATCGCTGAGGATATTATTAAAGTCCAGATAGCCGCCGCATGCGGTCTGGTCGAGTTCGTAAAAACCAATCTTGAATTCAAAAAAAAATCAATAGCGGACGTGTCCGCGATGCTGAACGCGGACGAGCACTATGTGGTCAGGCTTCTCATACTGGCCGGTTATCATCCCGGCGGCTTGAATAGCATTAACTATCATGCGCTTGATCTTCTCAGGACGAGCGTCCTTAATGAAAAGTACAACGTCGCGTTGTTGCCGGTCCTTAAACCCTTGCGGGAATGGATGCATTTGGACCACCTTGTGCGCTATCTTCTTAACCATCGGGGTCTCTATTTGAATTCAACGTCTCATGAGACGGTCCATGTCGAAAGCCTGCTGAAAGAGTTCCGCCTGATCGGATTGCTGGATATTTCCCCGGACAATAAAAAAGCACGTGTCACAGACCTGGTATCCATACTCCTTGAAGCGCATTCCGTAACGCCCGCGGCGCCCATAAAGGGCGACAGCAAGCCTCTTCTGGCGCAGCCGAATCTGGAATTACTCATACCCTATAACACTGACGTAAAGATCATGAGGAAACTCTCCGAATTTTCAGACCTGACTGTGCTCGACAGAATGCTTCACTATACGTTGACGAAGAGGAGCCTGATGCGAGGACTGGATAAGGGATGGGACGTAAAGGCTGTGCTCCCTTTTCTGTCGTCGCTTTCCTCAAAGGATATCCCCAAAACCGTTCAGGTTTTTATTGAAACTTGTTTAGGCAAGCAGGGAGAGGCGCTGGTCATGCCTTCCTCGACGCTGATACGGTGCAAGGGGCTCGGGTTGAAGGAAAAAATATTGTCCATAAAAGGGCTGAAGGCGGAAGCCCTTGAAGGCACGGAGGATTTTCTTTCTATCGCTGATAAGGAACCCGAAGATGCGCTGAGGATACTGAAAAAAAACGGTGTTTTTGCAGAGATGTCAGAGGGACACAATGGGGAGAGCGAGTTTGAATTGAAGGGCAAGAAGAGGCAATACCGTAAAAGAGCGGAGTGGGAGATACGCTAATGTTCAAGATAAAAAAGCGCAAACAGGGAAACGACAGGCTGGAAGCATTTAAGAACAAACTTCTGTCCGATGATCAATTTAAAGATGGAAAGGTGACGTGTTTGTCCGAAAGCGGCAATAAACTGTCCAAAGTTCTGGAACGGTTTGTCGAACCCTATCAGTACCTAACGACAACAATGGCTGAGTATGAAAAACTAATCACAATAGCCCAATTAGCCTGGAATGTATTTTTGTTGCCGGCGGGAGAAAGAGATCAAGTTTTGAGTGATGCCTTCAAGGCGAGCATGCCTTCCGCTGATGAAAAGGCCACTGAAGAGTTCAATGCGATGATTAATGTATTTATCGAACGAAAAGAGCGTTTTTTCTCCCACGACAGGCGTTTTATCGTCAGTTTTGAGCTGAAAGAAACCGAAAATGGACACCATCTGACAGTGGCTTCTACGCAGTTGTCAACGCCGGTTGAATAATGAAAGGTTTTATTGGTCGGGCATAACGTGCCCATAGAATAAATACAGCAACTTTGGAGGATAAATCATGGCTATCACCGCGAAAATCGAAGGCAACAAACTCATTATTACAGCGGATCTCGAAACTCCGACGCCCAGCGCATCGGGAAAAACACTCGTCGTCGCCAGCACGAGGGGGAACAAGGAAACCGACGTAGTGATAGACGGCAAACCGGTTATCATCGGGCTCAATGCTTATATCAGGAAGTAGCGGCCTGTTTCCCTGATGTCTATAATCCTGTAACTGCTCAGGTCAATATATTATCCGCAGATTGCGAGGATTTCACAGATTAAAGCGAAGAGGAAATAACCGCTAATGGACGCGAATGAACGCGAATTCAGAAAAAAAATATTAGCGTCTATTCGCGGTTGATTAGACCGTAATTGTTTTTAAATCTGCGTCCATCTGCGTAATCTGCGGACAAAAGGGTTTTTCTCTGGTGTAACGCTCTTCTGGGTTCAGATGTGCTGAAAGTTATACAATCCTTTACACCAATCGCGCGATGAGCTTGAACCGCAAGGAGTGACAGTATGAAAAATGAAATATCCGGTTTCTTTGACGACGACGGCACGGAAATCAATCCCGACCTTGTCCCGAAACCCGGTCTGTGCATAACATGCGGGAAGGACAATGCCGGCGGGAAAGAGTAAATTCTCTGCATCTTGAACCGAGAAGACCAGCGAGATGAACGGCATTTTGAATGCGGGGCATATGTGCCCAAATCACAAATGTCGTGAAGTGAAAGAACGAACCATGGGAAAGAGCAAATCGGAAAAAAATGCGCTCGAAGTGAGCAATGATGAGATACCCACCTGGGTCAAAGATGAGTCCTCGGGCAGAGCGACCCCCTACACTTAAGAAGAACTCGATCTTCTGGTGGAGGGTACGATCGAAGGAATCAGGGACACCGCCGCCTGGAAGGAACTCGTTCACCGGGTCGGGCGTGAGGAGGCCCGGTCCGACCTGCGGGCCCGGCTGATCATGATGGACCAAAACGTCGAGAAGCTTACAACGCACTGAGATTCATGGCGGATATCGAATCGGGGAGGGTGAATGATGAACGAACTGCTGCATAGCATGATTAAGGGTTTGGTTCTTCACTACCTGCATGGAGGCACGGTGGAGGAGGCAATCCGGCAGGGAAGGGACGGAGGCGTACCCGGCGAACTGCTGGAGAGCCTGCCCGGTATGATGTTTCACGTCACTTCGGCTGCCGGGGCGATCTCCGGCTGTGGAAGACCTTTTAACGAGGTAGTTCACGAACTCACCCGGAACGCCTTGGGCAGTGGAAGAACGGAGGACTTCGGCAGGGAAGATGCTGAAGCCCTTGTCAGAATGACACTTGAATTCTTCCAGGAACTGAGCGGTGACGAAGGAGAGGACGCTCCGTTGCCTCATATGGCACAACCGTGGCACCTGTACGGAGCAAAGGAACAACCACCAAGCGGGTCCAGCGGACGGCGAGTACGCCGCAGTTGACCTTGTTGTTCGGTGAAAGGAGGGATACATGGCTGAATATGGCGAATGGAATCAAAAAGGCGCGACGCTCAGCGATGTAACGGCAAAAGCTGAATACGGGGTGGACTACGCTTTCATTGTCAAAGGCATAGAAGCCGGAAAATTGGAATACCGGGAAGGCTCGGTATGGGGAAATCCCTTTCTCAGGGTTTTGAGAAGTCAGTTGGAAAAATACATAACCAGGGAACTCGGCGCAAAATACCTGGTGAAAGTTAAAGGCGAATTGGAGCTGCGGAAAATCAAAAAAGAAATGTCCGATATCAAAAAGAGACTGGATGCGCTTCAGCTTCGGAAGGCTGAGCTTGAGAAAGCAATAATAAAATGACAACAAAACGATAGGGAAATCTATTCGAATGAACTACAATCCCCAAAATCCCCTGATCATCCAGTCGGACATGACCATGCTGCTTGAGGTCGATTCGCCCATCTACGGAGAGGTGAGGGACGCGGTGGCGCCCTTTGCGGAGATCGTCAAGAGTCCCGAGCACGTGCATACTTATCGCATCACGCCCATATCCCTCTGGAACGCCGCGTCTTCCGGCGTGAGCCCGGAGGCTGTCAGGGAAAGACTTCTTCAATACAGCAGATATGAAGTGCCGCATAACCTTCTTGTGGAAATCAAGGATATCATGGGGCGGTTCGGGCAGGTGAGGATCGAAAGTCATGAGGAAGCCATGCTGACGATCGTCACGGAAGACCCGCTTCTCATGGAGCAGCTTTATCATACCGATGCGATAAGGGAACTCCTTGCGGAGCGGATCGGACCGCGGTCCGCCTCTTTTCACGCGATCAACAGGGGACTTATCAAGCAGGCCCTGATAAAGACCGGGTATCCCGCGGTGGATGCGGCCGGTTATGCCGAGGGGCTGCCTCTTGCCGTTGCGCTCAGGCAAAGCGGCCTGTTCACCCTGCGACCGTATCAAAACATGGCGCGAGACGCGTTCTACAAAGGCGGGTCCGCCCTTGGCGGCAACGGGGTCGTGGTCCTTCCCTGCGGGGCCGGGAAGACGGTTGTGGGCATGGCGGTCATGGACCTGATTAAATCCCATACCTTGATACTCACCACCGGCATTACCGCCATCAGGCAGTGGAAGCGGGAGCTTATCGAGAAGATGGAGATAAACCCCGATGACGTGGGAGAATACAGCGGCGAGGTCAAGGAGATTCGTCCCGTGACCATAACGACCTACCAGATCATGACTCATAGAAAGAGCCGTGAGCACGATTTCCGGCATTTCCAGACCGTCAATGATCATGCCTGGGGCTTGCTGATCTATGACGAAGTGCATTTGTTGCCGGCCCAGGTTTTCAGGTTCACCGCCTCGCTGCAGGCCATCCGGAGGCTCGGTCTGACCGCAACTCTTGTTCGGGAGGACGGGAGAGAGGAAGACGTGTTCTCCCTGATCGGCCCGAAATGTTATGACGTGCCCTGGAAGGTGATCGAAAAACAGGGCTTTATCGCTGAGGCGGAATGTATTGAGATAAGGACTGACATCAAGGGAGACGCGCGGTTCGCCTACGTGTCCGCGGAACAGCGGCAGCGCTTCCGTGTGGCGTCCGAAAATCCCGGCAAGAACCCCGTCATACAGAAGCTCGTGGCAAGGCATAAAGACGACAAGGTCCTGATCATCGGTCAGTACCTCGATCAGTTGCATACAATTGCGTCGGATGTGGGCGCGCCGATCATCACCGGTAAAACAACGCAGCCCGAGCGTGAAGACTTGTATCATCGTTTCAGGGATGGAGCTCTGTCCGTGCTGGTGGTCTCCTCGGTCGCCAATTTCGCCATCGACCTCCCCGATGCGTCGGTCGCCATCCAAGTGTCGGGAAAATTCGGTTCCCGTCAGGAAGAGGCCCAGAGATTAGGCCGGATTCTGCGGACAAAATCGGACGGACGGGGCGCGCGGTTTTATACTATCGTGACGAGAGACACGGAAGAACAGGATTTTGCGCTCAAAAGACAGCTTTTTCTGACCGAGCAGGGATATAATTACATCATCCTGAACGAGGATGAGATCGATGGTTAGAGGTCATCACAATGGATAGAATCCTCCTTGGACACGGCAGCGGCGGAAAACTGATGCACGCTCTCATCCAGGAGCACTTCAACCCCGCCTTCGGAAACACCGGCGCAGGTGATTCAGCCATTGTGGATGTCCATTCGAAGAGACTGGCCTATACGACCGATTCCTATGTCGTCTCACCGCTGTTCTTTCCCGGCGGCAATATCGGAGACCTCGCGGTCTGCGGCACCGTGAACGACCTGTCCGTTGCCGGCGCAGAACCGCTGTACCTGACCGCGGGGTTCATCATCGAAGAAGGATTTCCGCTTTCAGATCTCAAGAAGATCATCGCAAGCATGGCGGCAGCTGCCAAACAGGCAGGCATCACGATCGTGGCAGGAGACACCAAGGTCGTGAACAAGGGGAAGGCGGACGGTGTGTTCATCAATACTTCGGGCGTCGGGTCGCTCGAGGACGGCATCTCCATTTCGCCGGCCAATATCCGGGAAGGTAACGCGGTCATTATCAGCGGAGAGCTGGGGAACCACGGCGTCGCGGTCCTTGCAGAACGGAACGGCCTGACCTTCGATCCTCCCGTCAAGAGCGACACGCGACCGCTGAACAGCCTTGTAAAAACCATGTATCAGGCGTCGGATAGGATCCGCTTCATGCGAGACCCAACACGGGGAGGCCTTGCCACAACGCTCAAGGAGGCCGCGCTGGAGTCCGGACTCTGTATCCGGATACGAGAACAGACACTGCCCATTCCGCCGCCGGTGAAAGGAGCATGCAGCCTCCTGGGACTCGATCCGCTCTACGTGGCAAATGAAGGTGTCCTGGTGGCCGTGGTTGATGCGGACGTTGCCGAACAGATAGTATCGGCCATGCGGGGTCACGAGCACGGCAGGAACGCCGCAGTGATCGGTACGGTCGACCGCTCGGCGCCCGGCATGGTGCTGCTCGAGACCGTCGCCGGCGGGAGCCGTATCATCGATATGCTCCAGGGCGAGATGCTGCCGCGGATCTGCTAGTTGAACGCATGCCGATACCCCCTTTTCTGTAATCCGCTCTGCGGAGTGGAGCGGGCTGGGTGAGGGGAATTGAAATGTGACTTTGTTTCGATGGCAGTGGTCAAACCTATGAATACAGCACACTGTTATTGAGACCTCTTGTATCCCGCCTTTTCTAGCACAACAAAATAGCAAAAGATGTGTATTAAGTTGCACAGAATAAAGTTGACTGGTGCACATACTTATAGTACTATTTTCGGTAGGAGGATCAATTCTATGCGCGCAACCGTAACCATTGATAATAAAATCCTTGAAGAACTTCTTGCGGAGAGCGGTCAGAAAAATAAGGCTTCGGCCGTACGGGAAGCCGTGGCGCTCTATCTCAAACAAAAAAAGATTGAAAGGATTAAACAAAAAAAAGGCAAGGTAAAATTTGACAAGACGGCGGATGAGATCCGGCACTATGCGAGATAAAGTGCTGATCGATACGTCGGTCTGGATCGCCTATCTGCAGGGGACCGCCCCGGGGAGCCTCCAGCAGCTGGTGGACGACCTGCTTTCGGGAAAAGAGATCGTCGTGCCGAAGATCATAATCGCAGAGTTGATCCAGGGTGCTCGTACTGAGAAGGACATTGAGGTTATCAGGGAGTTTCTGGAGGCGTTCACAATAGTGGGCGAGGGTGAAAGGTCATGGATTGATGCGGGGAAGCTTTCCTTCGACCTGAAGAAGAAGGGGAAGACGATCAACCTGGCTGACTGCTATATCTCTATCATCGCAAAAGAGAACAGGGCTTCCATACTTACGCTTGACAAACATTTTAAGGATATCCAGAAGGAGATCGGCCTGGAACTCATCGGTCCTTAATGGGCAGTTGAAAAAGTCCGATTTTTCTGTCAATGCGAGGAGCGTTAGTGACGAAGCAATCTCGTAGTAATATAGAAATTATGTTCTTGCAAGGGAAATTGAATGGGTATCGCAATATTTGACATTCATGAAACAGGCTCATAATGGGATATCTGTTCTACCCCCTGACCCTGGCCATCGGTGTCCCACCGCAGGATGCGGGAAAGGTCGCCCAGCTTATCGGCCAACGCGCCATCCTCACCGAGGTAAAGGCCTATCAGGACCTTGCCGTGCTCCTCGCCGCGTACGAGATCAAAGACCCCCGGCCGGTCGTAATCGCGACCTATGCCCTGTGCGGGTTCGCCCATGTTCCCTCGGTGGCGATCTTCGTCGGAGGGACTGCGGCGCTGGCGCCGTCACGGACCCGGGACCTTGCGCAGATCGGTTTCCGCGCCTTCCTTGCCGCGACCCTCGCCTGCCTCATGATCGCGGCGGTCGCAGTAACCTTCTATACGCAGGGGTCGATCCTGCTCGGGAAATAGATAAACAGCGACATGGTCATCAGACTTCGGCCGTAAAGGAGACCTGCATACCATCTATGGGAACCAGGAATACTATCATCGGGACCATCGGGGCCATCTGGGGACTGGCGGGGATCCTGGCGCTTCTTTTGAGCGCTGTGCTCCGGCTCTGGCCACTGGCAGTTGAAGCCTTTTCCCACCCCCTTGCCTGGTACCACAGGGTAGCCCTGGTCGTTATCGCGCTGGGTATGGCCTATGTCGAAGGATATAAGGGTTTCCAGATGGCCTTCTCGCCGCGCACGGCGGCACGGGCGCGCTATCTCCGTCAGAATCCCCGGATCTTGCACGTCGCGTTGGCGCCCTTTTTCTGCATGGGCTATTTCCATGCGACGAAACGGAGGAAAATCACGTCGATCTCGCTCACCCTGGGCATCATCACGCTCATCATCCTGCTCCGTTTTGTATCACAGCCCTGGCGAGGCATCATCGATTTTGGGGTCGTCGTAGGACTTGCCTGGGGTATTGTGTCGCTGCTGGCATTCGGCTTTCAGGCCCTGGGACGGGATCCCTATCCCTATAATCCCGAAGTGCCTGATGAGGAGTGATCTATGGAAGAGCATGAGGTCAGGACAACCAAGGAATTGCCCGGCACGCTGGTCGTCTTCATGATCGGCCGGACCTGTATGAACCTTGAGGCAACGGGGGTCGTTGAGACCAGGACCGTCAGGAGCGCGCCGAGCTATCCCGATGTGATCCCTAAGCAGAAGGTCATCAAGCAGGAAGAACGCAGTGTCGATGACAGGAAGGTAGGATTCCTGGTCAAGGCATATCTTCCCGATGTGCTTGTCGTCGAAGCATCGGTGGACGTGAATAGCATTCTCGCTGATACAACATTGGAGCTCAAAAGAAAGCTTGTGACCGAATGCCGCAAGGTCCTGGCGGAATTTACCTGCAATAAGGAATTCGATGAGGAATACAGCGTCTACTGTATCTCAGGATATCATGGTGACCCGGAAGTTTACCTGTCCCTTTACGGAGATAAGATCGTCGCATTCTTGAAGAACGAGAACGAGCCGCTTGACGAGGAAGAGGTTTCGGCAACGCTCGCTTCCTATCTGAAATACGGCAAGGATGATATTACGATCGTTGATTGGGACGGGGCCTTTATCTTCGATGCTGCAGGTGATTTCATGAGCAATATCGAGCTGTTTGAGATCGCCAATCTTCAACTGCTCAGGTCCAGGATCCTCGCCGATGATCTCGACCGGAGGCTGGAAAAGACCCTTAATCTTCTCAGGACCCCGAAAACCCTTCCGCTGATCAGGTCCCGCGATATTCGTAAGGTCCTCAAGGAGATCATCGAGATCAGGACACAATCCATTCTGGAATCGGAAACCATCGAACACAATATCAAGCTTATCGGGGACTGGTATTCGGCGAGGCTCTATTCGCTCATAGCCAGGAAATATCATCTTGATGAATGGGCAAAAGACATCAAGGAAAAGCTTGATATGCTCGAGGATGTCTATACCATGGCGACGGAGAACTTCAGCATATCCTACCGGGCCACTATCGAATTCGTGATCCTCGCCGGTTGGTTTGTTCTTCTCATCCTCTACGTGGCTGAGTTCATATTACTCAGGTAGAAATGTACATTGTATTACCGTTCGTTACGCACCTGATATAAATTGCAACAGTCTCCCTATCGTCACAAATCCCTTGTAACCTTTCTTCTCAAACAGCTGTATAAAAATAAATTGAGGTTATCTGTTAATCATAATAGCAATTTGACAGCGGGACTATCTGGTGTTATCAATTCATTAACAGGTGGATAACACCATTCCCGATAAAGCTGGCCCTTAGCTCGGTAAGAAGGGTGCGGAAAGCAACGGGTCTTGAAAAAGACAGCCGGGCTGCCGAAGGAATCGCCTTCGATATGTCCGGCTTTTTTATTGGCCCACGAAGATCCGAGCGCCATAACGAAACGAGGATGAAAGGAGGAAAGCATCATGTATAGCACAATGACAGTGCATGATATCTTGCGGAGCAAAGGACATGGTTACCTGGCTATGCCCCCGGGTGCGACTGCATACGCTGCCCTGGAGGTTATGGCGGACCATAACGTCGGTGCGCTTCTGGTCCTGGATGAGGGGAAATTGGTGGGCGTTTTCTCCGAGCGCGATTATGCGCGAAAGGTGATCCTTAAGGGTAAATCTTCGCGGTCGACCACCGTAGGAGAGCTTATGAGTTCCCCTCCGATCTGTGCGTCGCCGGGTATCACCTTGCATGACTGCATGGTGCTTATGACCAGCAACCACATTCGCCATCTTCCAATCATGGAAATCGGGGCGATAGTAGGGGTAGTCAGCCTCGGTGATGTGGTCGGATTGATCATCCGGAGCCAGGAAGCTACTATCAATCAGCTGGAGAACTATATTTCCGGTGATATTTTTCCGGACTACGTCGCACAGTAATGGCGCATTCACCTGTCGGCGTGTCAGGGGACATCGGACCCTGCGGGGTGAGGTCTGCGGTGCAGAGCCAACAAGGCCTGTGAGCATGCTGTAGCAGGACGATGCATCAGCAGAAGTTCTGCGTAATGTATATCTTGTCGTCCGGTGAAAGGAAGACACCGATGCCCTCGTTCCGCCAGTGCGGCATGAGGATGTTCTTCCGGTGACCGGGGCTGTCCATCCAGCCCCGCACCGTTGTTTCCGCGATCTGCTCTTCGGAGTTCCAGTCATAGTACGCTTTCCCGTTCACGGTGGTGACCGAGTTAAAACGGACGTTCAAAAAGATATTTTCCGCGCCCATATGGACCGTGTTGCCGATGCGCAGTGAACAGGTGTAGCCTTCCCGCCGGTACCGGAATGAAAAATCATGACCTTCAGGAGAATCGTGGCTGAAATAGCGTCGAGATGCCATATCCTTGCTGTGACCGCGGGCGATCCTGGCAAGCACATCGTCCCTGGCGAGCGGGGAGAGGCCCTGTTTTCCGCGCTCGCGGTTGATGAGCGTGTGGATACTCCTTTCCAGATCATTTGCGCGGAGCACGGATTTTGGACGATGCATGAGGAGCCCATCCGGGCGGCCTGCTGAACGGGAAGCGTAACAGGAAAGGTCGAATATCGAGAACGCGGCTATTACCAGCGCGGTCAGAACAGTTTGCGCGCGCGAGATAAAGATTCCGGGACGTGAAGGTCGCATGAGGAAGCTTCTTCCCTATCAGGGCAATCCGTAAACTTGAAAAAACCTTGAACCTACGGATCAACATGAATAAAGACGTATATTACATTTGATGGTTTCGTAAAAAGTCGTCTCCCCGGTGAAAACCGGGGTCCAGTAAACAT
>CAYILT010000082.1:0-12933 GCA_964364055.1 uncultured Nitrospiraceae bacterium
GAAGGGCGTCATGCTTTTCACCGACATGTTCGGGGGTACGCCCTCCAACATCGCCCTGGCGTTCCTGGGTGATTCTGTCGAAGTCGTCAGCGGGGTGAACCTTTCGATGGTGATCAAGTTCGCGAACCATCGTGACGAGAAGACCCTCCCGGAGCTTGCCAGGCTCGTACAGGAGGCGGCCCAGAAGAGCATCGTCATTGCCAGCCAGATGCTCAAGGGAAAAAAATAGCGGTCATGGTGATTCTCGCGAGGATAGACGACCGGCTGATCCACGGACAGGTGGTGGAAGGGTGGGTGAACTTCCTGAAGGCCACGTGCATCCTGGTGGCGGACGACACGGTGGCATCGAACCCGCTCCAGCGCGCAATCATAGAGATCTCCGTACCGGAGGGGTTGAAGGTGATCATCGGGAAGGTGGAGGAGATCTGCGGGAAGCTCCTCTCCTCATCCCTGGACGGGGAACGGGCCATCCTGCTGTTCTCCAATCCGAGGGATGCGCTCCGGTCACTGCAGGCGGGTTTGTCGTGCAGCTCTTTAAACCTGGGCGGCCTTCACTTCGCGCCGGGCAAGAGAAAGATCATGGATGTCTGCGCGGTCGATGATGCCGATCTTGAAGCGCTGAAGGAGATCCTGCGCCGGGGGGTCAAGATCGATATCCAGACCGTCCCGACGGAGAAGCCCCAGCCGCTGGAAAAGGTGTTCAAGGCATGCCTGGGAATATAACGGAGTGCGGAGTGCGGAAAAGAATCGCATCCTCCGTTGTTGTTAATCCGAAATCAGAATTCCGAGATCCGCAATATATACTATGTTTGACACCCATACCATTATGCAGGTCCTCTTCGCCGCTCTCATCGGCGGCATTATCGGGCTTGACCGGACGGCGCTGGGGCAGTTCATGATCTCCCAGCCGGTGGTTGCCGGTCCGCTGACAGGCTGGCTCCTGGGCGATGTGACGGCAGGGCTCGTCATCGGCGGGACGCTGGAGCTCATCTGGGTGCTCGATATGCCCATCGGCACCTTCGTGCCGGCGGACTCCACCGTGGCTGCCGTGGCCGCAACCGCGATCGCCGCCCTGGGCAGCACGACCCCCGGACAGCTTCCGGTGATCGGATTCTGTCTCCTCCTGACCGTGGCGATGGTCCCGGTGACGATGTTCGCCGACCACCTGATGCGCCAAAGGAACGCACGGATCCCGGAGCTTGCCCTGTCCCCCGGCGGCAGGCCAACGGAGTCCAGCGTAACGGTCTGGCACCTCGCGGGACTGATCGCGTTCTTTCTAAAAGCGTTCCTGCTGTGTCTCTCGCTGGTCCCGGCGGGACTTGTTCTTGTTTCCGGTTTCCTGGCGCTTCCCGATGCCGTTCACCGGGCCATGTCGCTTTTTGTCACGTTCCTTCCCCTCCTCGGGGCGGCATCGGTAGCGCGGAAGCTGTCGATGAACACGCTGGACCGGACCCTGCTGATCGGGTTCGCGATAGGCGCGGTGAGCGTGCAGATGTTCCATTTTCCTGAACTTGCCGCCATCATGCTCGCGGCAGGGGGGGGATGGATGGGGATGCGTTTCCATGGCGCATAATGCCGCTTCCATACGCACCATTGATCTGCTGGGCGTGTTCTGGCGGTCATTCTTCATCCAGGCATCGTGGAGCTATGACCGGCTCCAGTCCCTGGGATTCGCTTTCGCGCTCATCCCCGTCCTCCGGCGTCTGTATCCCGACCGGGAGGTGTTCACCGGGCGCCTGGCCGCGCACATGGAATATTTCAACACACAGCCATACCTCGCGTCGTTCGTCCTTGGCGCTGCGGCGAGGGCCGAGGAAGATCGTGCGTCGGGCAGGAACGCCGCCGCTGACGTCGCGGAGCTCAAGAAAACCCTCATGGCCCCTCTGGGCGCGCTGGGCGACAGTTTCTTCTGGGGGTCGCTGAAGCCCTTCGCGGCATCGGCAGCGGTCGCCGTGCTCCTCACCGGGGCATGGTGGGCCCCGCTCCTGTTCCTGGTCCTGTTCAACATCGTGCACGTGGGGCTGAGGCTCAGCCTCGTGTTCGTCGGCTATGAAACGGAAGGCGACGTGGTTGCCCTTATGTCACGGTATAATTTTACGAGGCTGGCAAGAAGATACAAGGTTCTGTCCCTTGCCATCATCGGATGCATTGTCGGCACCCTTTCCGCCTGGGGTCCGGAGTTCAGGACCTCCGTATCCGTTTCCCCGCCGCTTCTGGCGGCCGCGGGGCTGGCGCTCACGCTGGGAATGATCGCCCTGATACGCGTGGGCGCATCGCCGGTGAAAATAATGATCGGCCTGGCTGTGGTATGTCTGATCCTTGCTTTGGGAGGATTTGCATAACCATGAAGAAAAGGGAACTGCTGATCGAGAACAAACTCGGGCTGCACGCGCGGGCGGCCGCCCAGATCGTGAAGACCGCAAGCGGCTACAACTCAAGGATCCTTCTGAGCAAGGACGGCGTCGAAGTGGATGGAAAGAGCATCATGGGCATCATGATGATGGCCGCAGCCAGGGGCGCCACGGTCCTGGTCCAGGCCGATGGCGGCGACGAGGACCGGGCGCTGGACGGCATGGAAAAGCTTTTTAAGGACAAGTTCGGGGAGAAGGAATAATAGGACCAGTAGACAGTAGACAGTAGACAGAACAAACACTATGAGCGAAAAGATATTTAATGGTATCGGGGCGTCGCCGGGCATCGTGATCGGCAGGGTCTACCTGTTGGACCGCCGGAAGGTCGTGGTGGCGGGACAGCGGATCGAGGATGTCAACGTCAAGAACGAGGTTGCCCGGTTCAAAAAGGCCGTGGAGGTCTCAAAGGGACAGCTTGAGGAGATCCGGAAGGGTTATACACGGGACCTCGGCAAATCTCATCGGTATATCCTGGACACGCACATCATGCTGCTTGAGGATAAGATGCTGGTGGAGGGGACCGTCAAGAGGATCAAGGACGCCCGGATCAACTCCGAAGGAGCCCTTCGGGAGACCATTGACGCCATCGCGAAGAAATTCGACTCCATCGAAGATGAGTACCTGCGTGAGAGGAAACATGACGTTGAGCAGGTGGCGGAGCGGGTGCTCCGGAACCTTACGGGAAAGAAGCAGGAAAGTCTCGCGGAGATCAGCGAGGAGGTCGTCGTGATCGCCCATGACCTTGCGCCGTCCGACACGCTGATGATGCGCAGGGACAAGGTTCTGGGTTTTGCGACCGAGATGGGAAGCCGTACGTCGCATACGGCCATTGTTGCCCGCTCTCTGGGCATCCCCGCGGCGGCGGGCCTTGAGAAGATCACAGCCTCCGTACGGACCGGCGACGTCGTCATTCTCGACGGGAACCACGGCACTGTGATCGTGGACCCCGATGAAGAGACGTTCCTCGACTACCTCAGGAGGCAGCAGCGGTATAAATACTTTGAGCTGGAGCTGGACAAGCTCCGGGACCTTCCCGCCGAAACGCCCGATGGCAAGCGGATCCACCTGCAGGGGAACATCGAACTGCCGGAAGAGGTTGCCACCGTCGCCAGGCACGGCGGCGTGGGGATCGGGCTCTACCGGACCGAGTTCCTTTACCTGAACCGGCAGAATCTTCCGACGGAGGAACAGCACTACGCGGCCTACCGCGATGTTGCGGAACGGGCGGCGCCGAACGAGGTGGTGATCCGGACGCTCGATATCGGCGGCGACAAGGTCGGTCTGCCCGGCCAGTACGAACAGGAGCCGAACCCGGCCCTGGGGCTCCGCGCCATCCGCTTCTGTCTGCAGAACCGCGATATCTTTCGCACCCAATTGCGCGGCATCTTCCGGGCGTCGGCCCACGGCAAGATCAAGATCCTGTATCCCATGATATCGGCCCTGCCGGAACTGCAGGAGATCAAGCGATTGATGGAAGAGGTGCGGTCTGAGCTGCGGGCCGAGGGCGTCCCCTTTGACGAGCGGCTCGAGATCGGGGTCATGATCGAGATCCCGTCGGCGGCGCTGACGGCGGACCTCCTTGCACCCGAGGTCGATTTCTTCAGCATCGGCACCAACGACCTGATCCAGTACACCCTGGCCATCGACCGCACCAATGAACATGTGGCCTTCATGTACGAACCGCTCGAGCCGGCCGTGCTTCGCCTGCTGCAGCGGGTCTCCCACGCGGCCCACGAGGGAAGGATCGGCCTGGCCATGTGCGGCGAAATGGCGGGCGATCCGCTCTACGCGGCCATTCTCATGGGATTGGGCTTCGAGTATCTCAGCATGAACGTGGCGGCCATCCCCTGGGTCAAGAAGGTTGTCCGCTCGGTTCGCATGCAGGACGCCGTAGAGCTTGCCGATCTGGTGATGCGCCAGCCCACGGCCGTCCTTGCGCGGCAGGCGGCGTTGTCGTTCATGCACCAGCGGTTCCCGGAGCTGATGGCGGAAATATAGGACCGAGATGTCAAGAGGGCAATTGGACGCGGATCGACGCGGATGACCAGAAGTAGGCGCCTCTAGGCGACGCGGATTGATCAAGATACCAAGGCAAGGTCAATCAACGCTGAAGAACCCGATTGGTTTATAATAAACGCTGAAAAAGTTCTTTTATAGGAAATCATAGAAAACCAGCGTTATTCTGCGTTGAATTGTATTTCTGAGTTGCATTTGATCATATTTAATAGAAAAGGCCGCGAAGAGATCCTTCGCGGCCTTGCTTTTTTCCGGCAGTGATCCGGGCTAATCCCGCTTGCTGGCCCGGTAGACCGTGGCGATACCCAGTGTGAGGGAGTCGATGGCCACGTTATCGAATCCGTTCCGGACGATGACCTCCCGGAACTCCGGCGGCTGGTAAAAGGCCTCGATGGACCGGGGCAGGTAGAGATAGGGCGCCGAGGATTTCATCACCAGGTTGCTCACGAAGGGCATGAACCGTGAGAGGTACCAGCTATACAGCCGGTGCAGGACAGGGCTCTGCGGCTGGGTGAGTTCCAGACAGATGAACTTCCCTTTCGGCTTCAGGACGCGCCGGATCTCCTTGAGCGCAAGGATCGTGTCCGGTATGTTCCGCATGCCAAATCCCACGGTCACGGCATCGAAGGACTTGTCAGGGAAGGGAAGGGCCTTGGCGTCGGCCACCTGGAAGGTCATGTTCTTATGGTTTTCGCCCTTTTTCCGCTTCGCTATCTCGAGCATGCTCTCGCAAAAGTCCGTGGCAGTGATGCTGCCGGACCCGCCCACGGCGGGCAGGAGGGCGAAGGCCAGTTCGCCCGTGCCGGCGCAGATGTCCAGCACCCGGTCACCGGGCTTGATGCCCGACAGGGCCACGGCCTTCTTCCGCCACGAGCGGTCCCGTCCCAGGCTGAACCCGTGGCTCAAGGTGTCCACGTAAGGAGCCACGGTGGTGAAGATGTGTTTGATGAACTTGTCCCGGGTTTCAGTTGACATGTTGTTTCAGGGTCCTCTCTCACGCGGTGACGGTAACGTCGTAGGGGATGATGCGCGGGTTTGTTATCGTTCTAAGATAAATTGTAGCAGAGGTCAGGGGCTTGTCAAGGTAACGGGCAGGAAAATCATGACAGGCTGCGGTCAATGACGGGAATGGTCAGCGGAGAAGAACCGCAGTATACTATCTCCATGAGCAAACTGCGCGAAGAGCATCCGGACGGGCCGCGTCCTCCTGTGGAGTCGCACGACACGGTCCGTCACCTGATCATGACCGAGCTGGAGCAGGGGCCGTTTTCGGCCCGTGACCTCTCCGGGCTGGTGGGCATCCCCGAGAAGGAGGTCGCCGGCCACCTGGAGCATATCCGGCAGTCCCTTCACCGGACCGGCAGGCGCCTCATCGTACAGCCTGCCGAATGCATGAAGTGCGGCTTCGTCTTCGAAAAACGCGAACGCCTGACCAGGCCGAGCCGGTGCCCGGTGTGCAAGAGCGAGTCCCTCCATGCGCCGCTGTTCAGCGTGGGATGAAGTGATTTTTAATTGACGATAGCACAATGGTGGGTATATAATACCCACCATGAAGGCGCGGCTGGTCCTGCACACGAAGGAAATAAAAGGGGATGAGATCATTGAGGTCAAGATCTGGCAGGTACCGCGATCAGCGGATAAGCCGCACGGTGTCAAATTCTCGGTGGTCTATATCCGGGCCGGGGAGCGAGTGATCGGCTATGACAACGCCGAAGGCAGGGGGTATCACCGTCACTTCCTGGGGACCGAGGAACCCTATCGGTTCAATGATATCTGGAAGCTCTTGGATGATTTCAAGCGTGACGTAAAAAGGACGCGCAGGAGGGACTGGGATGAAGATTAGAAAAGTACATATAGGAGTAAAGAGCCTTGATGATGCCCTGCAGGAGGCCGGAGAGGTCTTCGAGCAGGTGGCGGCAGGGAAGACGGTGCAGAAGAAGGAGTCGGTCTATTTCGGAGATCTCCGGGAGATGCGGCGGGTCCTGACGGAGAAGCGGCTCGAACTGCTCAAGACCGTGAAAGAGAGAAAGCCGGCGTCCGTGTACGCCCTGGCGAAGCTGCTGCACCGCGATCTGAAGAACGTGCTGCAGGATGTGTCCTATCTTCGTGACCTGGGGATCCTCGACGTGACCGATGCCGGTGACAAGAAGGTCCCGCACGTCCGCGTCGACAAGATCCTGTTCGAGGTGGCGATCTGACAGAGGGATATCTGGTGCGATACTGTCTTCAGGGTTGCCGGCGGAACTCCAGGTATCAGAGAAAATAGGATAGAGAGACCGGTCATCCGAAAGGACGACCGGTTTTTTTATGCCGTTGCCTGGTGTGCAAGAGCGAGTCCCTCCATGCGCCGCTGTTCTCCCTTGCAGGTCCCTGAGGGCAGGCGCTATGTCCTTGCCGGTGCTGTGCCGATGAGCATCTTCGCGAGATAGCCGGGCAGTCTCGCGAGGAGCCACCTGCGGAAATGCCGGTAATCGGTCTTTCCCGCCGCGATGTCCAGGTACTTGTCCAGCGCCTTCCGGTCCGAAAAGAAGACTGACAGAAAGAGCTTCGGGTATTTCTCCAGCAGCCGCGCCATCTGGAGCGCGATCCGCATCTCCCCTACGATTAGCCGGTCGCATTCCCGCGCGTACCACGTTAGCGGGTCCTTCTTGCCTCCGATGCCGTCTGCCATGGCCTGCGCAGCCAATTTCCCCGAAAGGATGGCGCCGGCCATCCCCTCGCCGTGAAAGGGGTCGGCGAACCCGGCTGCGTCACCCGCCAGCAGGACCCTTCTACCGACGACCGTTCTCGGAAACCCTCCCCAGGGTATCGTGTGGCCCTGCGGGCGGGGTATAGGCATTCCCACCGACGCGGCGAACTCGCTGAAGACCTTCTGGGGCGCGTCGAATTCCGACGCCTGCCCCATCACGCCCACGGTGCAATAGCCCTTGTGCGGAAAGACCCATCCGTATCCCAGGGATGTCACGCCGAAATACATGTCGAGCATCCCGCCGAGGCGGGCGTCGATCTCCCGATCATCGGCAGGGAACGCGCCGACGAGGGCAGCAGATATCTCGTCGCGCGGGAACATCGGCCTGATCGTCCTTCCAACAATGCTGTTCGCGCCGTCGGCGCCGACGAGGCATCGGGCCTCGTATCGCCCGCTGTCCGTCCCGACCTCCACGCGGTCCCGGTGCACGCTGACCTCCTGGACCGGCTCTCCCTCATGAAGAATTGCCCCCGCATCCACGGCCTGCCGCGCGAGGTACTGATCGAACTTCTCCCGGCTCACCATCACCGCGATCCGGAGGTCCTTCCTGACCTCGACCGTATGCTTCCCGTAGTGGACGCGGACGCCGAAGCATTCCCGTTCGATGAGGCCGGAAGGCAGGGAGAGACCGAGGTGGGAGAGCCCCCGCTCGGACAGGGCGCCGCCGCAGGGTTTGGGTCTCGGGAAGGTATCCCGTTCGAGCAGCAGAGTGCGGAGACCGGCCTTCGCGCAGATCCGGGCGCAGGTGGACCCGGCGGGGCCGGCGCCGGCTATGATGACGTCGTAAAGCATGATGTTTTTCTTTTACCCTGCCTTCCGTAGGTAAGTGTTACGCATATGCGAATCCCCGAAATTCGGACGATTACGATCCTTCCCTTCCGCTGCACGCAACAAATAATGCTTAATTCTACTCCGTTACGATGATTTTTCCAAGGGAGTGAACACAAAATTGCAGAAGAAACCCTGTCCCATTTTCGTTTTTGATAGAATAGAACCATGGATAAGGACATTCTGAACGAAGTGATCGAGGCTGAAAAGAAGATCCAGCATAGCATTGAAGACGAACAGGCGAAACTGCGGACCTGGCTCGACCAGGTGAAGCGGGAAGCGTCCGAAGCTGTCGCACGCGAGGAGAAAAATGACCGTGAACTGCTGACGCGGGCCCTGGAGGACGCGAAACGGAGCGCCGAGGCGAAGGCAAAGCAGCTGGTGGATGATGCCGCGACGCGTTCGTTGCGGATCGAAAAGCTTGATGACGGGACCTTGACCGGGATCATTCTCAAGCGGATGCCCCGGATCCTTCTGGAATGAAACCATGATCGTCAGAATGTCAAAGGCCGAGATCGTCGGGCCTAAGGACCTCCTCCAGGAGTCCATCGTGCTTCTGCGGGACGCGGGGATCTTTCAGATCGATCCGGCAGCCGTGGGATTCATCGGGAAGGAGGACCAGGAGCATATACGGCCGTTCTTGCTCGATGAAACGACCGCTGTGGAACGCCTTTATCTCGAAGACCTGCGGCTGAAGATCGAGGAGCTCTTTTCCTTTCTGCCCGCTGTCCCGGTGCGTGAAAGCTACATCGATCCGGCCGGCATCGCGCATACCATTGCGGGCGCCGTGGAGCGGCATACCGGCCAGACACGGGGACTTTCCGAGCAGCGGGACGCACTGCAGAAGGAGCGGTCCGAGCTCGAACGGTATGCCATCTTCCTCGGGGGGTTGTCGATGCTGATGGACAGCACCCGGGAGACGCCGGACCTTGACTTCATCGGTCTTACCATCAAGGATCCGGAGATGGTCCCGCGGCTCCGCGAGGTCATCTCGCGTATCACGGACTGGAAGTTCGAGTTCCAGACCGAACCGGCCGAGGACGGTACGCTGGTGGGGCTCATCACGGTTGAAAAGTCGATCGCAGACCGGGTGAAGAAGACGCTCTCCGATGAGCATGTGCCCGAACTTACGTTCCCGGCATCCTTCAGCACACTCTCGTTCCCCCAAAAGATCGCCTACGTCAAGGAGCGGACCGCACGGGTCTCAACGGAGATCGACCGGCTCCAGGAGGACCTCCTGCGGTTTGCCCGGCGATGGACGCCGCTCTACAAGAGCGTTCGGGGATGGATCGACGACCGGCTGGCGCTTTTGAAGACAACGGCCTTCGCCTATGAAACGCGGATGTGTTTCTTTATCCACGGCTGGATGCCGTCGCGGGACATAGCGCGGCTCCGGACGATCATGGAGGGGGCCTTCTCGACCAAGGTCGTCGTGGAGGAGAAGGAGATGCGCGAGGAGGACCTGGAGCGGGTGCCCATCGTCCTGAAGAATCCGGCCTATTTCCGCCCCTTCGAGCTCATGACGAGCCTCCTGCCGCTGCCGGCGTACACGTCCTACGATCCCACGCCGTTCATCGGCATCTTTTTCCCCATCTTCTTCGGGATCATCCTGGGCGACGCAGGCTACGGCCTGGTGCTGATCCTCCTCGCCCGGTACCTCCGGAAGCGGTTTCGGAAGAACAAGGCGGTCCATGACGGGGCGACGATCCTGCTCATTGCTTCGCTCTATTCAATATTCTTCGGCGTGCTGTACGGTGAGTTCTTCGGCGACCTCCCGGAGAGGTATTTCCACCTCCAGCCGCTTGTCGTTGAACGCCGTACGGCGATCGTTCCCATGCTGCTTTTCTCCCTGGCCATCGGCGTGGCACACATCATGTTCGGGCTGGTCCTGGGGGCCGTCAATGCGTTCCAGCGGAACGTGAAGCGGGAGGGACTGTTCAAGGTCCTGAGCATTGTCATCATTTGCTGTATCATGGTCATCCTGGCATCGCTTTCCGGCGGCATCCCGCTGGTGTTCACGCGGCCTGTCGTCCTCGTTATCCTGTTCCTGACCCCGCTCCTGTTCTTTGCCGGCGGGGTCCTGGCCCCCCTGGAGTTCCTGAAGAGCATCGGGAACATCATCTCCTATGTCCGCATCGCGGCCATCGGCCTTACATCGGTGCTGCTTGCCTATACAGCGAACGAGCTCGGCGGATTGACCGGCGACGTCGTGACCGGCGTGATCATCGCCGGCCTGATCCATGTCCTGAACATCATCCTGGGCGTATTTTCTCCTACGATCCACGCGCTCCGGCTCCACTATGTTGAGTTCTTCAGCAAGTTCATCGAGCATGGAGGAAGGAAGTTCGAGCCGCTGAAGAAATGAGGACCGGACGCGGAGCCAAAAGTAGGCGCTTCTAAGCGACGCGGGGAAGGGGAGACGCGGAGAATATAAGTACAAGGATATAAGGAACCACAGATGAACACAGATAGAACCAGGAATAAGAGAGGAGAAGGTTTCATCAAGTATATTCGCCGTCATCTGTGTTGACCTGTGGTTGCAGGTATTTATTCTAAAGGAGGTGTTTATGAATCTCGAAAAAGTGTTGGTCGCATTTTGTGCCGCGCTGGCCATCGGCATTCCCGCCATCGCCACGGCATGGGCCCAGTCCAAGATCGGCGCAGCCGGGGCGGGCGCCCTCGCGGAGAAACCGGAGCTGACCGGAACCATCATCATCCTGGTGGCGATCCCGGAGACCATGGTGATCCTCGGCTTCGTGGTATCGACCATGATCCTCTTCACGGTGAAATAGGATGGGCTGCAAAGAGCTCATCGAGTCGCTCCGGGCCGCGGGGGACGAGCGGATCAAGGCCATGCGCGCTGAAGCGGAACAGGAGGCGGAGCGCGTGCGGGCCGAGGCCGCGCGCAGGATCGCCGAGCTGCGGGTGGACCACGCGCGCAAGCGTTCGGCAGCGGCGGCCGCACACGCGGAACAGTACCTTGCCGAAGCGAACGGGACCGTGCGGCGGAACAGGCTGCTGGCGGAGCGGGCGCTGGCGGACCGCTTGTACGGCCTGGCACGCTCCTCGCTACCTACCTTGCGGAACACCGGCTACAGGGACATGTTCACTTCATTCGCGCAGGAGCTCCCGCGTTTCATCTGGAAGACGATACGCGTGAACCCGGGCGATGGGGCGCTTGCACGTGAACAGTTCCCTGACACCGAGATCCTCTTCGATAAGGCCATCACCGGAGGTTTGGAAGCTATTTCCGATGAGGGCGAAGTGAAGGTCGTGAACACGTTCGAGAAACGACTGGAGCGCATGTGGGAGGAAATGCTCCCGGAGATGATGAAGGAAGTAATGGAGCGGTGCCCATGAACCCTTCATCCCGACAGAGAGATGACCGGGACGCTGCATTCCCTGATGGTCCCCGGGGCCTGCTGAAGCAGGAAAGGGAACGCGGTTATCCCGTGGAATATCTGCTGTCCAGGATCCGGGGCAGGCGCTCGCGTCTTATCCGGGATTGGCGGCCCCTCGTGTATGACGCTACGCCCATCGAGTTCCTCGCCTCCGCCCAGTACCAGGGGTTCGTGCGGGAGCGGTCGGCAGAGGGGATGTGGAGGGCTCTGCTACGGGAGTATGGCTGGGTCTTCGGACAGATGGAGGAGGAGGTCAGGAGGGTATTCGCCCCCTACGTTCTGTATACGGAGCTGCGGACGGTGTTCATCTGCCTGCGGTATCTCCAGGGTGACAGGACTCAAAAGGCCGGCGAGGTCCTGGGTGCGAGCCTGCTTGCGGACAGCGTGAAAAACATTCTGCGGGACGGAGAGACTTCAGCCGCCGTGGAAAGGCTGGAGCGGCAGTTCTGCCGCTTGTCCCCTGAGTTCTCGGGGCTTGCGGCAAAATACGAAGAAAAGGGGCTCCGCGAGGTCGAGCAGCACCTGACGAACAGCTTCCTCATCTCTATCATCAGGACACCGCTCCACCCGGTGATGAAGGAGTTCTTTTCCGGGATCATTGACGCCCGGAACATCCTGTCGCTCTACAAATATCTGCGTTTGAGCGCAAAGGACCCTGCGGTGTTCATACCGGGAGGCACGGTTGCGATCGAACGTCTGAAGGACCTTCTGGAGAAGGACGACATTTTCGAGGTGATCACGCTTATCCGACAGGCCTCTGGCATCATCATTTCGGCGCCGGACCCCACACAGGTGGAGGTCTCACTCTACCGCGGCATCACGAAGTATCTCCGCAAGGAGGGCAGGGACCCCCTGGGCGCGGCGCTCATTCTCGATTACCTCTGGCGCTGTTCCCTGGAGGTCATGAACCTGAGCCTTCTCCTCGCGGGGAAGGACCTGGAGCGGGAAGAGATCGCCGCGGAGCTGGTTCATTGAACGGTGCACGTGACGAGGGACGAGGGACGAAGAAAACATGAAAAAGATCGTCTTCATCACGACCGGTGACGCGGAATTCGGCTTCAGCCTAGCCGGGATAACGCACCATGTCGTTGAAACGTCCGGGGCCGGGGAGCTGCTCGACAGCGTCATGGCGGAGCCAGACAACGGCCTGGTCATCATCGACGAGCGCCTGGTGCGGGGCGGGCTCGAAGAACGGCTGCGGGAGCGGGAAAAGGGCTGGCCGGGCATCCTGCTGGTGCTCCCGTCCCCGGAGAAACTGCCGGCCGAGGTCGAGGATTACGCTGCCCGGCTGATCCGGCGCGCGATCGGATATCATGTGCGGTTGAACAGGTGACAATGCTGACCAGCTTGTCAGCGATTGTAGTGGGCATAATTACTTTACCTATGCGATTCAACTGAAATCACCCCACCCTCGATGGAATCATTCGAGGGCAGGCTCTGACTTCTTCTTAGCAAGGGGAGGGACTCTTTACAGCCCCTCGATCATGAAGCACCCTCTCCCTTTTTCCCTCTCCCCTCCGAGGGAGAG
>CAYILT010000083.1:0-12746 GCA_964364055.1 uncultured Nitrospiraceae bacterium
CTTGACTTGTTGACTTGCGAATCCCTCACGGATAGTTTTGCTTATTTGCTATCCCCATCATCTTAATCGCACGGCACACAGGCCGACTCGGGGACGTTGATGCGTTTGATGCTTTCCGTCTCCGGCGTTTGTCATCTCATATTTCCCGATCGCCGCGTGATCTCCTCTTTATGCATTTTCACGTACTCGCAGCTCGGCTCTTCTCCGCACTTCCGGCACTTCAGATCGTACGCGGAATTCACTGTCCCGCATGTACGGCAGGAAAAGTGCTCGGTCATCTCAGCATACCAGGTCTCGTATCCGGCTTCCTTGATCCGTTCCTGCGATTTCCACAGCTCGATCCTGTGCGGCATCGCCGCCTGAAAGGTCCTCAAGTCATTGCAGGGATACTCCGGGCACTGGCCGCAAAAGTCCACGCCCTTTTCAGCGGCGCATTTCGCCATGGTGCAGACGCTCAAGCAGAAATAGCATCTCTTTTCCGTACGGCATCCATGGCATTCCAATTCTTCGACCGTACGCCCCGTGCGGTGCGCGCTCGCTTTCAGCCGGTCCGGGTCTTCCCTGGTCCCGATATATATCGTGCAGGCCGGGCAGAAGAGTCCGCAAACGGCGGCAAGTTTTTTGTCAACGGCAACAGTCATCGGCTCTCCCTTTTGCCGCTTTCGACCTCTTGGGGAACTTGGGGTAGAGAATCCGCCGGGGTCAGGTTATTTGATAGGGTGTCAGCCACGGTTACCGCAGATCGCGTCAACCTTTCGGATTTTTCAGATGAGGTACTATGAACTTACGGATTTGGCTTGTCAAGCAAGTTTGCTTTTTCTTGATGAAGCCAAGTGATATCATCTTACTTTCGCGGCACATAGATCGCGTTCTCTCTCGGCGGCGCGTAAAACTTGCCCCTTTGTCACCTTTGGTGCCACCCCTCTCCGGCATGATCAATAGAACGTCAACAAGGGCATGTCAAAGGCGATGAAGAACAGCACCCGTTCCTCCACGGAATTCACCGCGAGATCGTTCCTCCCGCGCTGATACGCCGCGCCAATGCTTATCGGGTACTTCGGCCATCCGTAGGAAACCAGGACCGACGGCGCGACGATCTCGTTGAAGTCGATGTCCTTCTTGATGCCGTTCAGCTTCAGGTTGATCGGATAGCCGAAATCGAAAGGCGCCAGCATCAGGCTGAACGAGGATCCGTTGCCGAGGCCCCGGCTAAATTCCAGGCCGACGGGCGCATAGATCCCCTTCCGGTTGTCCTCCCCGTACGTGCCGGCGTTCACGACCTTTCCGTAGGCGAACCCGAGGTAGGCGGTCAGAAGCACGTGGTTCTTGTAGCGCTCCCGTTTCACCGCGAAGCTGACCGGCGGCATGGTATAGGATTCCAGGATCTCCTTCGTTTGCTCCGTTGTTTCGGCATCCGACAGCTCGGCAAAGAACAGAATGTGATTCTTGAACCTCCCCAGGACCTTCTCATCGAAGGTCTTGCTCTCTTCCAGGAATCGCACCGCGATCAGCGCCTTCGCAGTGTTGCCGTCGGCCCGCCGGATGTTCTCGGCGTATCGAGCCAGCCCGGCGGCCTTCGCGACGACCGTCGCCGCCTTGTCGCTCATATCCTTTACGATTGGCGTAATCCACACCTCCGGGAGCTTTTCCTTCGCGCCGCAGAACGCCTTGCCGGGGTCCCGACGGCAGTCGTTCGATAGCTTCTCGATGTTCACGGTCAGCAGGCCCTTGTTCTTCTCGACGTGGGCCGTCCATGTTTTCAGCTTGCCCAGGGCGGCCGTCAGGTCCGTTGCCGAATCGGCAATGTCCTGCATCGTGATCGAGGGCATGCTGCACAGCACATCCCGGATCTTCAGCTTGTCGTCAATCCTGAGCAGCGCGTCCCGCAGGTCCACGACCCCGTTGTAGAACCCGTTAATCAGGTCCTTGAGCTCCACGGGGGCGCCCAGCGGGACAACCGTTACCGGATACTCCTGCCCCTGGTATTTCACGTTCACATACTGCGCAACGTCGAGGAATCGGTCAGTCGCTTCCAGCGCGGCCTTCTTGAAATCGACGGCATTGCCCAGTTCCTTTGCCGCCGCCCGCACCGCCAGGTTCTTGAGGTCGGTTTCGACCGATTCGCCCCATATCTTCCGGCTTTTCAGCAGCAGCCTGAGGTCCCCTTCGGCGACGTAGGAATAGACAGTCGGGAAGTAGCAGCGGACCTCCCGATTGTCCTTGATGCCCTCCTCAAAAATATAGAGGTAATTAGCCTTTCCGCGCTCGAGGAGAAAATCGACGACGCCGTTTATCCGGTCGGTTTCCGTCACCGTCCCCCCGAAGCACAGCGTTGGGACCAGCAGCACCGCTACAATGGTCATTCCAATCCTGGCGATCATGTCTTGTTTCCTCCTTGCTCATGGCGATGAAGTAAATTCAGAGCAGTAGTTGTCAGGGTTCCTGTCCGACGACAAGGCGTCGCGCATGTCGCGGCATCCTTCAGTCCGCCTTTCGCTCAAAAGAACATGAGCCCGCACGATCGAAGCCGGCCGAACACTATGTGCTCTTATCTTCTGGTGTGGGATCGGGTAAGATCCTTTTCTTGATAGTGTCCAGCAATCCCGCCGTTCTTCTGATCGCGAACCCCAGAATGAATGCAATTCCCAGCGTTTGATAGATCGAGCTTTCTGTGGGAACAAAGCTCGTAATACCGGCAAAAGAGAACAGGAAAAATATGGTTATCACTGTGTATGGCGTGATGACTATTTCCGTCAGGATCATGGATATCTCATTGGCATGGAAGATCCCCGCATCGAGCTGTTTCGCAACGTAGAAGAGGACCCCGACCATGGTTCCCAGGCACGACCAGAACATGATCTCGACCCACTTCCGGGGATCATTTATCCAGAAAAATTTTGAATTTATGCTTTCCAGCGCTGCTGCTATGGATTTTTTTGACTTATTGAATGCTTCCGGCGTGACCTGTCCTTCTTGAATGTCGACTTTCTGCTTTGCCAGTGCGGCGATAAGCTCGTACGATAACTGGGCCTCGAACGCGTCCTGAAAAATAAGCTCTTCGAATTTTTTATAGTTATCCATGATATTGCTGGCTGCTTTTTTCCTTTTTTGTACGTCATCTTTAGAAATGCCGTTGAACGATGTTATTCCGGTTTCCATAAGCTCCAGTTGTTCCTGTACTTTATAGATCGTAGCAGCTTTGTCCGCAGCTCGCGATTCGCGCTTAGAGTTCTCTTGGGGATTTGTCGCAGCGCTTGCCTGGATCCCTGTCCTCTTGTATCCGAGGGGTCTGACGTGGAGATACAGATAAACGGACGAGGTGACGACGAGAAGCACCGTTATGCCTATACTGACCGCTACTCCGTATCGGAGATCATTTTTGTTCAAAGCCCTGAGAATGCGGAAAAAATCGTTCAATTTATCATAGATCATCTTTTTATCTTCGTCCTTCTTCGACTTCCACTCAGCCTCATTCAGTGTATCGTTCGCCCATTTCAATTCCCTCTCAATAAAATCACTGAATTGCTTCTTAATCGAAGAAAGGTCCGTTATCAAAAAAGTCCCTTCGCTGATGGCTTGTTCCACGCTGACGATGACTTTATTGCAGTGCTGTACGAGTTCCTTGACCTGACTTGCTTCCGGAGTCGATCGCATTCCGAACACACCGAGGATGTTCTTTTTCATGGTCGTTGCCTCCTTTTGATAGAACCCGAGGTTCAGGAACCCGCGCAGAACCCTCAGCGTCACATATTGTATTTTGCTATTACTCTTGGGTTAACGATAAAGACCTTACGATAAAATCCCTTTTCTTGTCCCTCACCACCACCGTCGCAGCCACCAGGTCGCCGAGCCGCTGCCATTTGAACGTCCCCCAAGCGAGATCGCCGCCACGAGATAGTAGAAGAATGCGTCGACGATCCGGACCCATTAGGGTCCGGCCTGGAATGCGGGAATTTCTCTCGTCACTTAAAGAAAACCAGGTCACGACCCGTAGCTTACTCCATCGCCTGTTCCAGGAGCGGCTCAGCTTCAGACATAAATCTTGGGGCATTTTGGGGACGTTGATACGTGACGATTATATTGTCCGATAATCACTTTGCATCTCCATGAGTTCTTGCAGCCTCTCCTGACCCATCGGAAACCGCTGAGGGCGAAGTCTTTACTCCTGGCGTCTACCGCTTCCCGCTCGAACGATACGCTGCCCTGCTCTCCTTAATGAATCCTATTTTTTTCTCCCTCGGCTCCGGTTGCTTCATGAGCTGTTTGATGGCATCGATCAGGGTACGGATCGCACCATCGTGATGCGCTATCTGATCTTCCATCTCGACCAGCTTGCGTGCAAGCTCCTTGTGTGTCGAAAGCATCTCGCGCAGCCTAACGAACGCTCTGACAACGAAGATGCTCACATCAGCAGCCCTTTGCGTGTTCAACACGCTGGCTGCCATGATCGCCCCATGCTCGGTGAACGCAAAGGGCCGGACAGGGGAAAACTTCAGCCGAGACAGGTGGTCGCAATTTGCGACCACCTTGGCTTTTTCAGCAAGGGTAAGCTGGAACATGAAGTCCTCGGGAAACCGGTTCTTGTTCCGCTTCACCTGTTCATTCAGCCGCTTCGTGGCCACGCCGTACAGCTTTGCCAAATCGCTGTCCAGCATCACTTTCTGCCCGCGAATGAGCAGAATCTTCTGCTCGATCACTATCATGGGGGTAAGCTGCTTCACTCCATTCTCCTTATAGAGGACGCCAGGGTCAGGTCTACTTTCATGTCATTTCACTTCTCAGCCGCTTGTTGACGTTTTCTATCTATGCTTTCCCTTCATTTTTCCGCCTGCTCCTTCTTCATTTCCTTGAGCGTCATCTCATCCTTCTGCTTTTGGGACAAATGCGGGTCAGGCTTGCTTATTTGACTTGCATCCCCGCATTACTCCTTTTCCCTTACACATACATCTTCTTCTTCAGCACATACACCGTCAGAAAGTAGAACATCGCTGTCAGCACCACGGCGTAGACGATGGCGAGCGCAAGAGAGGTCCAGTCCGCGTCGGAGACGCGGAGGGTCGAAGAGACCTGGAACATCTGCTTTCCAAAAGAGTTGAAGGTGTAGCATCATTCGGTGGTCAACCCGAATATGTCCCTATCCTAGTTCGCTTGTTCGGAGCGTTCTTGCATTGCTGACAGAAATAGAGTCCGGTTCAGCGCCAATCGATCGGATACAAGTTGTCTAAAGTATCGCCCGTCGGCAGACAGACGTGACATGAAAAACAGGGGAAAGTCTATTGTGTACGAGCCCCCTGCCGAAGCGCATGGACGTGCACCATCGACCGTAAGAACACGCAAACCAGGCCCTTTCGGCGCTTTCAGTCCAAAAACGATTGCGCCCGGATCCGCGCTTGCCAGGTCTTCCAGCTTACTATAGGATATCCCATACGTAGGTCTCGCTGCGGTGAGCCTTTCTTCTGAAAGGCCCATCTTCTTGAGGAGCACAAGAAACTTGCGTCTCTGCAGATACCCTCCGTTCAGGTAGATACGAATCGATTCACCAAAGGACACGCCCAATTCACTCCATTTTCGAACATCTCCTCGCAATACCTTTTTCACACTCTCTAACTGCATATTTCGAAGTGGATTGCTGCAGGAAACGAAAACGGGGACATGTTCAGTGACGATCTGCTGTGAATGAAATCCATTGATGGAAGCAGCTACGCCATGAGCAAGAATTGCGTGACAATCAGATCGTTCGGCAGCTGCATGGATTTCTTGCTCGGAAAATGCATGGATCATCTTAGTACCAAGAAATCCCGATGAATAAGGGGTAGTCTCCACTGCATCTGGACATCCTCCCGAAAACGGCACTGCTTCCAGCGCGTCCGGACAACCGCCGGAGAACGGAGCAGTCCCTGACGGGAAGGGACATCCTCCCGAAAACGGCACTGCTTCCAGTGCGCCCGGACAACCACCTGAGAACGGAGCGGTCGCGCAACAACCACCAGCTTTTCCAAAGAGATCGGATTCTTCTCTGACCTTCTCAACATTATTGGTCCACATCATCATAGCCTCCACCCCCTCTGCATTTCGTCAATGACAAATTGTCGATACCCCTTTTCATCAAAAGCCGTGCCTGACATCCACCGGACCGACTGCGATGCTTGCGATAGATCGTTGTTTCTAAATAGCTCATTCAGATCTTTCTTTACTCTGGGGCAACTTGCATAGATCCTATGATATTCTTCGAAATACTGGCCCCAAATCGGATCTAGCTGCTCCTTTCCATCTGCCATAAAGAATCTCCACAATTGATAGACCCGAAGCTTACCGGGAGATCTCCACGTATTTCTCGATTGGTAGTTTTCGCTTGTCAGCCTCAGATGAAGAACCGTTGCGAAACGCGACACCACGTTTTTCATGGTGTCTTCGTCACATGCATGCGCCCCGGCGACCAATGAAAAGTATCCGATAAGATCGATCGCCTGAACATACTCCTGGGTCGTTGGTGCATTACCTTCCTTGAGATATTGGGTAGTGGCTTCATTGAGAGACTGTATTACTTCGCTGGGTGTCCGAGGCCAAACCGATCTCCCCTTCGAATCACGGTATGCTGCCAGGTCGTACTCGAGGTACAACATCAATAGCTTTGCACGAGTACTATATGGACGTTTTTCTCGTAAGAGCTCAACAGCGCGCTTCTCAAATTCGATCTGGTCCCTTGGTTCTGCCTCCGCCATAATATGTGCAACGGCAATGATCGGATCTTGCAGCACCAATCCCTCTTCATCCGAAGGCAGCAATACCCATCTCAGCATCCGGACTGTAAATTCATCCCGCTTACCAGGGTTTATAATGCGCTCCATACGGTAATCTGTTACAAATCTCTTGGTGAGTGCTCTCCACTGCTCCTGGGTCGCAAGACTGGCCTTGAGGGATTTCGACCGCAATTCATACACCAAAAATGTGTCTCGTCTCCAAGGAATGCGCTCAAATGCCTCTACGATCTTCGAGAAGTCTTTTTCGTTCGGTGCGAGTGATGACTCAATGAGCGCAATGTATGACAATTTTGTCAACAGCGCGGCTAGCACAACGGCCATGAATGTCAGAACGGACAGGGTTATCAAGGAGGCAAGGACCGCGATCATTCGCCGGTATTCTACACGAAGGTTCGCGTACAGTCTGCGAATCAACTCATTGAGTGACCACTGTTTCCAGGAGTCCCGCGGGACCAACGTCGTAACTAAATAGTGAAGGAGTGCTACTGAAAAAGGAGCCGCGCCGGCAATCTTGCTATTGGATTGATGAAAACAGTACCAAATAACAGTTCCTCCGATAACAAGTCCCCAAATCGCGAAACAAAACAGATTTGCAATCCTGGTGTAGCTGCGATCCGGTATTGTTGATATGCGTGCTCCGCGTGATGCACTGTCTTTTCCAACTAATAGATAAACGCGATCGCCTACATCGTTTACCTCGAAAGTAACAACCACATCAACTACCGCATCTGCTTCCACGGCGGTAGTTATTTCACTCGGCTCTGCGCCGGCTTGCGAAGCTCTGTTTGGTGTCACGGTAACGAGGGCGACAACGTTGCCTGACGACGCGGGCAATCGCCCCGATGCAAAGTACCGTTCGTTGACTTGAGCGCGAATCGTTCCCCCTCCAAGGCAGCCCGCAACAAGGACCAGTTTCTGCCTACAACCATACCGGTTCTTGGCAGAGAGTCGAACTTGAAACGTTCTTGAAGGCGCATCTGCTACAAACAGCGCATCATTGTTCTTGATCTCTGACGAAGGGATATCCAGACCATCAATGCTCAGTGAGGGAGCATCTATTTGAGAGAACCTTGCTGGCTCTATATTTGATATTTCAAGCGCGATCATGTTTTCTCGTGTCCGCCTTGCCATGTAATCCCCTTGATGGTCTTTACTCTTGACATTCGCCAGACTAAGAAACCGCGCACAGATTCTTAAACATCAGGCAGACTTGGGGACATTGTTACCTACGTTGCTTTTCCAAAGCGATTATCCCCAAGAACATCTTTCGTCAATGTATAATCTGTCCGATCCGCTCCCACCGCACCTTTGTTGCCGCACGATCCCACGACCAGTATATCTTCATTGCTTTGCCTTTAATTCCGTCCTTTTTCACAGGCCCCCATATCCGGCTGTCCTGACTGCTATCACGATTGTCTCCCAGAACAAAGACAGAGTCCTCCGGTATCAGCCAGTGTCCCTCATTACGCGCTGTTTTATCGCGCAAATATTGGACGTGGTACTTTGCATCGCCGATCTGCTCTTCGAACTCGATCGCCGGTCCGAATTGACCGCTAATCCGGATGCCCTCTCCTGATCTTTCACCTATCAGCCTTGACGAAACCAACTGCTCGTTGACATAAAGCTCACCGTTGATGAACTGGACCCTATCGCCACCGAGTCCGATTACACGTTTCACGAAGTTCTTCTCCGGGTTCACCGGGTAGGGAAATACAACGACGTCGCCCCGCTTGAGAGGTGATGTGAACGACCTCAGTTTACCGAGAAGCAGGCTATCTCCAAGGGTCATGGTCGGGATCATTGATCCGGATGCTATTTTAAATGCCTCGACAACGTTCTCCTTTATGATCTTTGAGAACGGGATCGACTGCAAGGCGAACATGACCATCATGAACAGCACAATGGTCCTGTTTTGATGGAAGAACCGGTTGCCGGATCCGTTCATGGTTTCTGCAGAATCATAGGCGTCTTTGATCCCATAGATATATACAAACAGACCGGCGATGATCAAGGGTGTAAACGTATCCTCAGTAATTACTAGTGCGATCATTGCAGCAACGAATCCGGCCCCCTTAAGTATCTGCCCGTTATAAAACTGACCTATACCAGGAAAGAGCGAAGAAAGAAAAGCCGCGAGCCATGCTTTCCGGTAGTCTTTGGAGACTGCTGGTTGAGCATCAACAGGATTATTGCGTTTTGTGATCTTGTACGCATCGAAAAGGACATAAATGCTCACGATCAGCAGGAAAAATATTGCTGCGAAAGCTATAACAGCCATAAACCGTGCATTTGCCGCGTTTTCAATGAGAAGAAATCCGCAAATCGAAAGAACCAGGGCCAGATAAAGCACTATTGTCAGAGCAATATACAATATGCCTCGCGGTTTCTCACCGCTGTAGATATGTCCAGCGCCCGGAAATATTTTTGACAGTAATACTGCAAGCCAGGGTGATTTCATATTCTGTTTATCTACTATCCCGGTATGTTGATCATTCATAACGTTGAGAACAGGGACATGGTTGTTGAAATTGCGCATATAACTTGGGACCTCTTGCGAGACGTTGTTTCTATCTATCCGTTTCCTTCAACGGGCCTCATCAAATCCCCTTGAACGTCACCGCTTCCTTTACCGCCCGCCGTGGACTTCGAAACTTGTTCTGCGGATGTTCGGCATCGGCATACCCGAGCGCAATCCCGATGATGATCGAAAGGTCGTCCGGTATCTTCAGTTCCTTTCTTATCAGGTCGGGATGGGCGGCAAGGGTCACAGCCGGGGCCGAGTCGAGGCCGAAGTGGCGCGCCGCGAGCATGAGGCTCTGGGAAAAGAGGCCGAGGTCGTAGACCGACCAGGGGGTGAGCGTCTTGTCCATGCAGATGTACGCGACCACGGGCGCATGAAAGAAATGATAGTTCATTTCCGACAGATCTTTCAATGTCGACTTGTCCAGGCAGACCCGCTCGATGGTCGCCAGGCGTTCGGACTTCAGGTTCTCCATCCGCGTCAGAAGCGCCGGGGGCCACTGCTTCGGCGCGGCAAGATCGGGGTTTCTCGCAACGCAGTTCCTGAGGTTCGTCACATAGGCCTCGCGCAGCCTGTTCAAGACCTCGCCGCCGGCCACGTAGATCTCCCACGGCTGGGTATTGGCCCAGGAGGGCGACCTGAGCGCCGCCTCCAGGACCTTGTCGAGCGTGCTGCGGTCGATGGGATCGGACTTGAATGCGCGGGTCGTACACCGTGTGTTCAACGCTTCAATGACATCCATGGAAGTTCCCTCCATTCCGCAGGGGGTCAGGTCCTTTGAGACTGATGAAGCTCAGGCCTGAAAAGACGGAATTCCCCTCTCCGCTTTGGAGGCAGTATGAACTTACAAGTTTAACCTGTCAAGAACGCTATTGCCTTTCCCGGCCTCGGCCTCGCAGAGATCGCTTGCACATCACGATGAACGGCCTAGAGCGAGGATTCCCTGGGGTCTTGTTCGTTGCATCTTCAGCTCGAGCGTTGCAATACCGAGATTAATTCAAGGAGAAAAACTTGGCCCTATTGGTTCTAAAAGTTCGAAGGATCAGCTCATGTTGGCGAGGGCCTGCTGATCCGATCTATCTCAACCAGAAGCTGGCGAACGTGCTGCTCACAGTCTGTCTGCAGCTGGTGCTGTTTTTTCTCCGGGCTTGGCGGGATGAACACGAGCAGGCAGATATGGCTGCTCCCGGTAACCGACTCCAGTTCACCGCTGCTGACCAGCGTGCCCGACGGACCGGCAAAGAGCTGCGTCTGGAACCTGTAGGTCGATGCATGCAGCGGATTCACCAAGCTTTCTGACAGCCAGACAACATACAGGTAATCGACTCCCAGCTGTTCCTTGATCTTCCTGACCAGCTTTACGTCGGTCTTCTTGTGATCAACGTCCGTTTGGAAATACTGCTCGGTAAAGGGACCCTGGATATTGAAGGGGTAGTCCGCGGCCTTCGCTCTGATCCTGCCGGACGAGAGCACGTCCATACCGCTTTGCCGTCTGAGTTCTTCGGTCAGGATATCCACGACATGCAGCGTCATGCTCCTGTTTTGTCCGGAAATGACCGCAATGGATCTCTTCAGCGCGTTCGCAGGGTCCCCGTTCGGGGCGGCCCGCTCGGCATCGGGAGTTGAACCGACTGCCGCGAACAGCAACGCTGCGGCTGTGAGGGTCTGAAGGATCATCGGTCGTCCCGCTTCCGCAATCTGGTCGTGGAGACAAGTCCTTCAACGATCTCTTTCGCTGCAGACGTAATGAGCTTCTGGACCATTTCCTGTTCGCTCTCCATGGCCCATGTCGATGCCTCCCGTCGCGCGAACCCGGCGTACGCGACGATCTTCTTGGAAGGGAACGCGAACAGCCGCATGTGGATGTTGTTCAAGTAGATGCGACGTACAGCGAACAGGCCGCCCAACTGCACGCCCCTCCCGAGATTCTCGCCCCAGACGACCATGATGTAATCGGTCATCAGTTGTTTCTGGAAAGCGGCGATCCGTTCCGCATCGGACGGGCTGAACCAGTGGGGAGACGAGTTGTACAGTTCCGAACCCGCAACCACGCTGATCAGGTCCGCCGGATACTGCTTGAGCTGAGACTTGATCCGGCCCTGGTCCATCACGATCAGCGTACTCTGACTCTTGAGCTTGGCGGTCACGGTCTCGGCAAGGTCCAGGTCGAACATCCTGTTATTGCCGCTAATCACCGCGATCGTTCCGGGCTTCATGCTGTATTTTTCGTCGACCAGCTCAAATCTCGGGACTACCGTGCATCCGGCGAGGACCGCGAAGAAAGCAATAACCGTGATGATACGCCGAAGCTGTCTTCGGCCCACCAGCGGGCAGCCGTCCGTCCCTGACGAAGAATAACCCATTCTATTCCACCTCCCTATATTAATGCGCCGTCAGCGCCGGAATGAGAACATCACGTCCTTAATCGTTTTCTGGGGACCGTATGGGGTCAGACATGATATCCTGATTTGTTCTCCAAAGAGAACCCTCAGTCTCACATCTTGTTTATAGATATTCACTCTTGAGCCAACAATAAAGACCCTGCGATAATATCCCTTTTTTGTCCCTCACCACCTCCGTCTCAGCCACCAGGTCGCCGAGCCGCTGCCATTTGACGGTTCCCGCGAGCGCGATCGCCGCCACGAGAGTGGAGCGGGTACTGGACCTGGACCGGCCCTTCATTTTTCCGCCTGTTCCTTCTTCGTTTCCTTGAGCGTCATCTCATCCTTCTGCTTTTGCATGTCCGTGATCATGCCGCGCAGCCAGGTATTTTCGCCAATGAGGGACCTGACGTTCTCCTTGAGCTTTTCCGCGTTCGGCGTGTCGAGGCAATACTGCCCGCTCGTCGCGGTCATGCTCCACTGGGGCGTGAAATACGGCTCCTGCGGGGGCAGCGCGGGCAGGTCAGGATAGAGGTACCTATCTTTGAACACCACTGCCGGGGGCGGGCAGGAACATCCGGTTAAGATCAGTAAGAACAGGATCGTTGTTCCTTCCAGAAGTGCCAGTCGCATAAGACGCCTCCTTTGTGCCGCACAGGTTGTTGACCATTTCCTGCAGGGCGATGATCTTCGCCTGCTGAAGGCGCATGGTCTCGCTGTCCTTCTTCCGCACGAACGTCTGGTGGGACCGGTACTTCTCCAGGGTTTCGTCGTTGCTCCTGGCAACGGCGACGCACTGGTCGAGGTCCTTGGTCCGGACCTGAAGCTCCGCCTTCACCGTGTCCAGCCTTCCCTCTTCGACAAACCACACGATCAGCCCGCCCGCGATCGCCAAGGCGACATACGGCGCGGCCTTCAGCATCAACCTGATGTCCATGGCGCCACTCCTCCCGCGAATGACATGCGTGTCCCGTCCACAAAGATCTAATACGAACGAAATAAATATTGATGCAGTCGTAAGAACTAATATTTTCACACGAAGCCACAAAGGCACGAAGAAAGGCACATTGAAAATATTCAAGA
>CAYILT010000084.1:0-12487 GCA_964364055.1 uncultured Nitrospiraceae bacterium
GCTGCCATATGTCTGTAATGCCTGCTCCAGACAATCCACGCAGAACCCGCTATCGAGGGTGTTCGATAACCGCCATGACAGTACTTTACGCGAGTACCAGTCGATAACCGCCACCAGATACACAAAGCCCCGCGCCAGGCGAATGTAGGTGATGTCCGTACTCCATACCTGGTTGGGTCGTATCACCGCCACGCCCCTGAGCAGGTACGGATAAACCACGTGCTGTGGGCTGGGGCGGCTGGTATTCGGTCCTGGTGCCATGCGGTTTTACCTTTTCTTTTTCCATTCCGAAAATTTGGAACAATTTACCACCAGGCGGAGCATCCGCGACCGTCTCAAAATAAAGAATAAGACCTTCTCCGCTCTGGCTTTCGAGCTTAAATGCTCCTTCTAAGTCAACACCTATATCGGATGCTTTATAATAAGATGAGCCTGCTTCATTCTTAAGTTCAACTGAACGCACTTCACGCCCATCATCTTCCCATTTTAACGTGTACAAAACAACAATACGATTTTTACCGATGTCGAAAGGTCCATATTTTTTTTCGTAATTTTTAGAGTCATTAGTAATTTGGCCTTTAATTGTTACGGGCTGACCTTTGCCGCCCCCCTTTTCACATCCAAAAAAAACACCAGAACAACAAACAATAAAAAATACGAGCGATCCTGCCAAAATACGATTCATAGTAGAGCCTCCTTTTTAAAAAGAACCATAAAACAAAGGCTGCGTGTGTAATTTCCCTGTCGTCTTCCACCAGTCCAGTTTTTTATCAGGCTGGTAAGTATTATTATGGACCATCCAGACGTTCAGTGTTCCCAAAAAATTAAAACTGGAGCCTCTACACAATTCTACAAATTTTGAGTGTGACACAGTTCGAGAAAACGCCCATTTCGCAGGTACTTTCTTCACCAAATTACGAAAATGACGACATCGATACTGATAACCAATTGAATCTATGGCTATAACGTTGGGACACTAGTGTATCGAAATAGAATATAAGACCTTCTCCGTTTTTACCTTCAATTTTTTGTACCCCCTCTTATAGTAGAAACCACCTTTAGATGTGGTTCTTTATAATACGATAAACCAGTTTCATTTTTAATCTCGAATGAATTCACTGTATTCTCACTGTCTTCGTATTTAATAGTGTTTATAACAACGACGCTACTTTCCCATACTTTCCCATATATTGAACGGTCCGTATTTTTTTTCGTAAATTTTCTTAGATCCGTCAGCTTGATCTTGAACTACTATGGGCCGGCGTTCACCGGCCGCTTTATCATTTCCAAAACAAATACCGGAATAACAAGCGATAAAAATCATGAGCAATCCTGCCAATATGCGATTCATCGTAGAGCCTCCTTTTGAAAAAACAAGTAGTGTAAGTTTTGAAAACTTTAATTTCTTGTTTTCAATAGCTCCAGGACTATTTCTCCTGTCTCTGCCATGCTATCGTCCATACCACAACCTAATGGTGACTTTATAAGCGCCTTTATGATCGAAATATGTTCTTGAGAGAACGTGGCCTTTTGTTTAGCAATAGCATGAACACCGGTAAATATTTCAAGCGCTTCACATCCATCGTGTCTCACTTGAGCATTCATGAGCTTCTTCATGAGTACAGGCAATATTATACTTCCTCCTTCGCCTGTTATGCTTAAACCGATCAAAAAGGAGGTGTCATAATCATCATTAGTCGACTCAATAAGCGATTTCTTATATGTCGGGTATAGACTGAGAATTTCATCTCGCCGAAATACTGCGGAGGCGTCTGCCCTCTCTTTTTGCGATCCATTCAAAATCTTTTGCACTAATGCCTCAGTAATCGATTTGTCAAGTTGTTTATTCCAATTTTTATTTGCGTATCGAGAAAATTTCCATTTCGCTTCTTCTGCGATTAAAGGACTGGGATCGCCGATGAATCCAACAAGTTTGAGAACTGCATCAGTGGATGGTTGTTTAGATACTTCTTTCTGCACCGTTTGCAATTGATAAAAACGACCGCTGTCTTTTCTATGTAACACCATTTTCCCGTCATCGCTCCGTTCAACCAGATATATTTCTCTCTTTTCATTCCAGCTGTAGGTTTCATTCCTTTCCATGAATTCCGCTTTTGCATTGCCGTCTATACTGAGTATTTTTTTCGTTGTTCTGACGATCAGTTCACGATATTCATTATTTATCCAGTCACTCCATGACACTGTTGCTTTGTCGACATAGGAAATCCCCCCGTCTGGGCCATCCGAGGCAGAATGTTCATAAGTTTTGACGTCCAATAGGTTTGAATAGGTTTTACTTTTGCTATCGAACCTCATTATCACTGTTCCCAAATCTCTTATAGGAAGATGGGCAGCGTCGTTCCACTGCAAACCATCTTTATCCTCGTTTTGCTCTGCAGTTAATATGATATACTCGGGGTCATTTCTCCAAAACTTAACAAATCTGACAACCGGTTTCATGGATACTTGATGATCCATAAGAGTGATCAATTCGTCCTTTTCGTCGTCAAAAACTCCTACTACTATTTTTTCAGAATCAGGCAAAATAATATTTGTTCGTGTTGCTCGTGGTTCCACTTTTTGCAATTCTGCCGCCCATTTTTCGTACATGCTTATATTTCTGCGGCATTTTGCAGTAATAAAGGCTTGTGGTCTGCCACTGCTACTGGTGTCATGATAACTGTAATTCAAGAGAGTAAGAGAAATATCGTCAAGAGTAAGGCCTTTGTCCCCTTGCATTTCGAATCGCTCCAATACTTTCTTTTTATTTTTCTCTTTATTTAGTTCATTTTGCAATTTTTGAAAAACACTGTCTTCTAACTCTTCAAGCTTTACTTTCCGCTCAGCAAAAACCGGTAAATGATCTGACTGGATTGTGTTCGATGTCGGATAGGGGTCTAGATAAATCCAGCCGTTCCAACTGCCGGCATGAGAATGCGGGGTGAGGACCAATGCCATTATGACTAAAACACACAGCAGGAACATTGCTCTTATTGTTTTTTGGTATTGAGTTGTCATCAGCTTTTCGTTCATTGTCTTTGCCTCTTGAATAACGCGGCTATTCCGCTCAGCGAATATCGGGAATGAATATGGCCCGATTATATGTTTACCTTAATCGGCGTGTCAACGAAATTCATGCGATATACCCTGAAAATACCCCGGTCGCGTGATACGGCGGGTCTCCATCGGGATCATGGCTTGCGCTTCCGTCAAGAGCAATCACAGAGCTCTGCTCGCCGGTCTGGTTCGAGCCCGCGTTGGCAACAGGGGCTTGGTTGCTCTGCGAACGAGCTGCTTAACCTATCGGTGAGTAGGTGATACGATACGTCTGTAGCAAGCTCGGAGTGGCTGTGCCGGTAAGAGATGTTACAAGACTGGGCGTGCCGTCTGATTTTGTCAACGCCATGTCGATGGTATACGGCCCGCTACCGGTGCCGAAGATGTTCAAGATATAATTGCCTTGACGTGGCTGTATGATAGTGAGTTTTTTTACTGGCTCAACGGGAGCATCTGCCCCATCAAGCGAGGTCACCGGGGTGTCCACGTAATGACCCTCCCCCGGCAGGAGCCGGGGGTTTTTTAAATCACAAAGACAATTGCAGTTGCCCTTTGTCTTCCTTTTCCTGATAGGAGACATAGGCGAGAATTTCCTTTTCGTTCAGCCCGATACACGATACGCAGTATCCTCGCGACCAGATGCCTTCTTTGCTCGCATATGTTTTGTGAAGAAAAGGAAATTTCGCCTTAAGCTTTTTTGCCGACTGCGACTTGATGTACGATACGACATCGGCAACTGCAATTCTCGGCGGTATTACGACCACCATGTGTACATGATCTATCTGCACACTGAGCTTGATGACCTCGATATCGGGATCAAGCTCTGGGATATGCGAAAGCGTCTTTGCTGCATATTCCTTGACGCCCTTTACGAAGATTTTCCGCCGATATCTCGGTATCCAGACGAGATGGTACTCTGTTTTATAGATGGCATGGGCACTTTTCCGATATCGCATGCCCCATCATAGCAAATACCATCTCGTCTGGATAGCCGCTACATCCCCCGGCAGGAGCCGGGGGTTTTATGCGGCTCAAATAAAGATCTCCGCTCTCTTTTCCGTCATTCCCGCGCAGGCGGGAATCCAGGCTTTACAGACTGTTACTGGATCCCCGTTTTCACGGGGATGACGAATCGGGCAGCATATCACGGCGTCATCCGTGTTAATCCGTGGTCGCCATTGTCTGTTTTATCGCTTCGGGAATTTTCTCGATCACGTCCCCGGCGATCATCCCCGCCTCGCCCTTCTCTTCCGCCGCCAGGTCGCCGGCAAGGCCGTGGAGATAGACGGCAAGGCACGCCGCCTGCGTCGGGCCGTATCCCTGGGCGAGCAGGCTCCCGATCATGCCGGTCAGCACGTCGCCCGTTCCGCCGCTTGCCATGCCGGGGTTGCCCGTCGTATTGATGAACACCTCGCCGTGGGGCGTTGCGATGACCGTCCCCGCTCCCTTGAGCACCAGGGTCACGCCAAACTCTGCGGCAAAGTCCGATGCCATACCGATCCTGTCCTTCTGGACATCGTCGGCCGAAACACCCAGGAGTCCCGCCATTTCCCCGGGGTGAGGCGTCATGACCACGGGCGCCTTTGCCTTTTTCAGCATATCAGCGGACCCCGCAAGGGCATTCACCCCGTCGGCGTCGATCACCAGGGGTATGGACATGCGCTGGACCAGGTTCTTGACGACCAGGACGGTCTCGTAGTGCGTCGTGAGCCCCGGACCAATGGCACAGGCCGTCATGCTACTCGACGCCTTGAGGAGCTCATTTTCCGAACCGATGCCGAGCGTGCCGTCAATGCTCTCGCCCGCGGGAATGCACATGGCCTCCATGACCTGCTGCTGGATGACCGGGATGAGCCCCATGGGCGCGGCGACACTCACGAGGCCTGCGCCGGTCCGCAAGGCCCCTTTTGCGGCCATCACCGCCGCACCGGCTTTGCCCAGTGAGCCGGCAATGATCATGAGATGCCCAAAGTCTCCCTTGTGGGAATCCCGGCCGCGTTCACCCATCAACCCCCATGCCAGGCCGTGCTCCAGAAGACCGGCCTGTATGCCTTCCTTCTCAATGACCTCCGGCGGGATGCCGATATCCGCCACCCTTACCTGTCCCGCGAAGGCGGCCCCGGGATACAGCACCAGCCCCCGCTTGGGCAAAACCATGGTCACGGTAAGGTCCGCCCGTACCGCCGAACCCATCACCTCGCCGGTATCGGCGTTGATGCCGGTGGGAATGTCAACCGCCACCACGGGACGGCCAGCCATGTTCATGAGCTCCGCGGCGATGGCGTAGTTCCCTTTGAGCGGCGAAGATAGTCCCACGCCGAGCATGGCATCGACAAGCACATCGGACCACGCTATCATCTCCGCGATCGCCGGGGAAGAAGCGTTCGGCACAATCTCCACGTCCGTCTTCCGGAGGATCGACAGGTTCAGCTTCGCTTCGCCCTTGAGGGCCGCAAAGGAAGCAAGGAGAGCAACCCGCACGGGAACGCCGCGGATCCGGAGCCTGCGCGCCAGGGTGAGGCCGTCGCCGCCGTTGTTCCCCGTGCCGCAGATAATGCCCACCTTCACGCCGTCAAGGCCTTCGAAGAAGCGCTCCATCTCGAAGGCGATGGCCGACGCCGCGTTCTCCATCAGGACCGGGCCGGGGATGCCGAACTCCCGGATCGCCCGGCGGTCGATGTTCCTGATCTGTTTTGCGGTGGCGATCTTCATAAGTTCATTGCTCCGGCTGCGGAATCATTCTCCGCGTCACCGTGTCCCCGTGTCACCCTGTCCAATCTTGATCCCTCTCGGCCGTATCACGCCTCGTGGTGGACCTCGGTGGCGCCATACCGCGCCCCGCCGATGAGCACCGCATGGGCAACGGCATATCCCTCGTCGTGAGAATAGCTGAGCATGATCTGCATGACGCCCTTGAGGTCGGCCAGGTCCTTTGCCGCGCCCGTGATGTTCACGATGGGCCCGCCGCCTTCGCCGTGCAGCACCTCGATATCGGTCCACTTCATCCCTGCGGAGAGGCCGGTGCCGAACGCCTTCAGGACGGCTTCTTTTGACGCGAAGCGCGCCGCATAGTGCTGGGCAGGGAACTTCTGGCGGTTGCAGTACTCCCGTTCCTTCTGCGTGAACACCCGCTCGATGAAGCCGGGATGGTCTCCCCCCGCCTTCTCGATCCGGCTGATCTTCACCAGGTCGACGCCGATTCCGATGATCATATGTTTCCTCGAATTTACAATTTGATATTTACAATTTTCAATTTGAAATTGCCATGATCATGTCCCGCACCGCACGCTCGATCCCCACGAGGGACGCGCGGGAAATAATGCTGTGCCCGATGTTCAGCTCCTCGATCTCGAGGATCCGGGCGATCGCCTTCACGTTGACATAATTGAGGCCGTGCCCGGCGCCCACCCGGAGTCCCAGGCTCGCGGCAAGCTGCGCCGACTCCACGATCTTCCCGAACTCTTCATTTCGCACCTGTTCGTTCTTCGCGTTTGCAAAGGCGCCCGTGTGGATCTCAACCCATACGGCTCCCGCCTTCTTCGCCGCCGAGATCTGTTGTTCGTCGGGATCGACGAACAGGCTCACGGGAATGCCGGCGTCCTGGATCGGTCCGACGAACTTCTTCACTGCCTCCATCCGTGCGAACACCTCAAGCCCGCCCTCGGTGGTCAGTTCCTCCCGCTTTTCCGGGACCAGGGTCACGATGTCGGGCTTCACGTCAAGGGCGATGCGCTGCATCTCATCGGTGGCTGCCATCTCCAGGTTCAGCTTCGTCCGGACGACCTGGCGCACAAGGCGCAGGTCCCGGTCCTGGATATGCCTCCGGTCCTCCCGCAAGTGGACGATGATGCCGTCGGCGCCGGCAAGTTCGGCAAGTACGGCTGCCGCGATCGGATCGGGCTCGACTCCCCTCCTCGCCTGACGGATCGTCGCGATATGGTCGATGTTCACGGACAGCCTGGGCACCCTCGTGTTCCTCCTCATCCTTACGCGCAATGGCGGGAAATCCGCCCGAGACGCGGGATCTCTGACGGACAAATTCTATCATCTCTCTTCTAAAATATCCAGCAGTTTATGTGAAAAGTACCCGCTCCGCGAGCGATCCGCGTAGCCGTTTCCTTCCTTGACCCCGCCTCGGGTCTCTGGTATAGTTCCCCTAATCCGCATTACTCTATTTTTTGTTTCATCTAAGGAGGAATCCATGATCCGCATCGCCCGCTGCATGCTTCTGCTCTTCTCGTTGGTTCTCATCAGTTCTCCGGTCCTCTCCCAGGAATCGAAGACCGTCACCGCCGAAGGCGTCGCCGTGGTCCAGGGCGGCAATATGGACATCGCCCGCGACGCGGCCGTCTCGGACGCCCAGCAGCGCGCTGTGGAGCAGGCCATCGGCATCCTGATCGATTCCCAGACGCAGGTCGAGAACTTCCAGGTCATCAGCGACAGCATCCTCTCCCAGACCAAGGGATATATCAAGCGCTATAACATCGTCCGGGAGAACAAGGAGGACAACCTCCTGCGCGTCACCATCACCGCGGAAGTCGCACTCGGGAAGCTGGGAGATGATCTTTCCGCCATTGGCATCCTCATGGGCCAGATGCACAAGCCGCGGACCATGATCCTGGTCGCCGAGCAGAACATCGGCCAGGAATGGGTTGCGTGGTGGTGGTATAGCGGAAACGTCCAGCACCACGCCCAGCAGACCGATATGAACATCATCGATAATACCCTCATGGACAAGTTCGTTGAAAAAGGCTTCGAGATGATCGACCACCAGGCGGCGTCCCAGGAGATCAAGGTCACTAATGCATACAACGTTCAGGACCTTTCCGCGCAGCAGGCACGGACGCTGGGCAACCAGGCGAATGCCGAGGTCGTCATCACGGGTAAAGGATTGGCGAAATTGTACGGGAACGTCGGGGGCGGCCTGAAGTCGGTCCAGGCCGACCTCTCCCTCCGTGCGGTACGGACCGATACGGGCCAGGTGCTCGCGACGGCAACGACCCACGCCGCCGCGGTGCACATCAGCGAAGTGTCGGCCGGGAACGATGCGCTCAAGAAGGCCGCCACGGAAGCGGCCGAGCAATTGATCCCCAAGATCCTCGCTATATACTCCAAGGAAGTGGGCGGCACACGGTCCGTCAACATCACGGTCAACGGCCTGAACAAGACCCAGTTCGTCAAGTTCAAGGACGTGCTCCGGAACCAGGTGCGCGGCATCAAGGGCCTGAACGAGCGGAGCTTCCAGAACGGCGTCGCCAAGATGTCGGTGGACTCCAAGAACAGCGCCCAGATCATCTCCGATGAGCTGTCGCTCAAGGATTTCGGCACCTTTGCCGTCGAGGTCGTCAGCTCCACGGCCAACCAGCTTGAGCTCAAGGTCGTGCCGAAGTAGCGAACGGCTGAAACGGATACGAAAACACGAACGCCTGTCAGGATTGCCTGACAGGCGTTTTTTTATTGCCGATATCACCTTCACAGCTGGTTTGCGTGTTCAGGACGTCAACGACGGTTTGAGGGACGTGCGTTTATTGCCCGATACTCTCGAACGACAGGATAAAAAACGATCACGACGCCCTTTCAAGTCTCTCAGCTACCCAGACCTTGATGATCGACTGGCGAGGGACTCCCAGGCGTTTTGCCTCTTTGTCCAATAGTTGGATCATCCACACAGGGAAGTCGACATTCACCCGTTTCTGCTCCTGCTCGGGTCTCCTTGCCTTTTTTATATCAAGGTGTCTTGATATATCCGCACCTTCATCAAATTTCTTGTCGAAATCACGAGCCTTCACTTTCATAGATATCCGCCTCCTCTTTCCTCGATCGCCGCACCGATATGATCCTTATCTTCTCGCCTCGATAGGTGATGACTCCCGACCAATGTTTCCCCTCTATCGTTCCAATCACCAGATAGCGTGGCTCGTCAATGGTCTGAACGGGGATCTCAATGAGATCGGGATCATCCCATAGGGCCAGGGCTTCATGGAAATCGATCCCGTGCTTTTGTTTGTTGCTGTCGCTTTTCCTAGGGTCGAACTCAAATGACATGGTATAAGAATTATACCGTAGATATACCGGCAGTCAAGGGAATATTTTGAGGACTGCGAAGAGGAAAGGCCGGAGGTGATTCCATTGAGAAAGAGACAATGGAATCTTCGTCATATTCAAGGACGTGCTCCGGAACCCATGGTGCGCGGCATCAAGGGCCTGAACAAGAGTAAACCTATAGGGTCAAGTACTTTATCCTTGAAACATTCCCAGTCTCGCGTCATGTGCATGCAAGACTCGCTTCCGGCTGCTGACCAGGCTTTGCCGGGCGGGATTGACTACACGCAGAATCACTCTGAAAGGTTTCGGTTTCTGGTTCCTTCCCCCTTCCCAGGCTTTTCCTGGCGCGATTCATGAAAGTTCTTATTGACAATCTGTATAGGCGGCTGTGTATTTTCCGCTGTACCATTTCCGGGTTCCGCGCCAAATGCACCTTGCATGCCCGGCAGTAAAAAGATAAACAACCCGAATACAGCCACAAGCGCACGGTTCGTTTTTCTCTGCATAATCTTCTCCTTTGGTTTTATACAACGGACTACCCCGGGCTAAAGCCCGTGTTTCCGGCCGATTTTATTAAAAAATATATCATAGCCTGGCATGGGATTTAAGGAAGCCCCCGGCCGTTTGTCGGAGGCTTCCTTGTTGAAGAACAACATCAAGCGCTTACATCGATAGCATGGTCATATATTTGCTCAACACATTCAATGTCCCTGTAAAAAGCATGACCCCTGCAGCCACAAGAAACAGCCCGCTTATAACAGATACCGCCCTCATAAAGCGATTTATTTTTCTGAAGTAAGAAAGGGCGGTATTTATGGCAAGGGACGTGATAAGAAACGGTATCCCGAAACCCAGGGCATAGGCTGTCAACAGCTCTATGCCCGAGGAGACGGAATGCGCAGTGCCCGCATACAGAAGAATTGAGCCTAAAACAGGGCCGATGCAGGGTGTCCAGCCGGCGGCAAAGGCTGTTCCCACAAGAAAGGAACCCAAAAGTCCAGCGGGTTTGTTCCGCAGATGCAGCCTTTTTTCCCGCGACAGAAAGCCGATCTTCAAAATACCCGCTATATACAGCCCCATGACCACAATCATTGCCCCGCCGGCCTTTCTGATGGCAGCCTGATACTCAGAAAGCATCTCGCCGAGGAAACTCGAGGACGCGCCGAGGAGGATGAATATGAGTGAAAATCCGGCTATAAAGAATAGCGAGTTTTTAAGTGTCGTCTTTCTGATTCTCCCTCTGTCCTGTTCGCCGGTGAGGTCTTCGAATGATATCCCGGTGATATACGACACATACGAAGGGATGACCGGCAACACGCACGGCGAAAAGAACGACAGGACTCCTCCGCCGAAGGCCATGACGAACGATACGTTTTCCATTTTGTCCTCCTATTTCCCGCTCGTTAAGGCGGCTGCCACGTCAGCCGTGAGACTGCCTTCAAGATACATCCCCATGACCTTTTTTATTATCCTGCCGTCTTTTCCCACTAAAAACGACGCGGGGATGCCGGTAATGTTTCCATAATCGCTGATGACCTCGTTATCAGCCAGTACTACCGGATAGGTCATGGCCATACTCTTGATGAAGGACGGAGACACATCATCAGTGGCGATGCCGATCACCGCAAACCCTCTGTCTTTATATGCCGCGTACACCTTCTGAATGCCGGGGATCTCCATTTTGCATGGAGGACACCAGCTTGCCCAGAAATTGACGAGGACGGCCTTTCCTCTGAAGTCGGAGAGGTGCACGTTTTTACCCGATAAATCATGGAGGGAAAATTCCGGCGCCGGCTCATGCACTGCCGGCCTGCTTCCGGCGAAAGCCAGCCTGTTTTTAACAGAGGGGAACAGGTAAAATCCTATTATCAAAACAATAATGATCCATATGATGTTTTCTTTTAACTTCATCGAGAAGCCTCCTGAATTAATTTAAATTATGATTTAGAGAAATCGCAACTACTCAGCAGGTCAGACGGCTGGCGCACGGTACGGAAAGCGCGCCCCTATGCACGAAATAACGCCGCATCAGCTGCAACAGCGCGTGCGCAGCGAAAGCGCTGCGGGCGCGAAGCACCGTCGACGCAATAATCCAGCGCATACCGGCACGCCCTGCGCCAAAACTAAATGGCTGATCTGAGTAGTTTAAAAAAGTCAGGAGGTAATTCGTGGCGGGTGAAATATTGAAGATATGAATTCCTGATGGTAGTTTAAATCAGGATGGATGGAATATTTTGCATAGCCGGAATCAGGCACCACGCCTGTTGAATCCGCGTTTACCGCAAACGCAAAGGTAAAAACGCTGCACAGAAAGGATTTGTCCTTTGCGCACAGTTTCCCTGCAGACGAAACCCCTGCAAACAATACCGCAAAACACAACGCGGTTAAAACAATAAAAAAGAAAAGTCCTTTTTTCATAACTATTTATATTAATACCTAAAATTGATACTGTCAACACTATTTTGCGGATAAAGGCAACTTGGGGCGCATCTTACCAATCCGATTTATTCTCCTGCTCAATCCCATCTTCAACGCTATGAATGCAGGCGACCGCTGACAAGCTGCCTCCCCAGCCACGATTTCCACCGGCGTTCTTCTTCGCTTAAACTCTTCGGTCAGTATAGAGGAGATGCGCCCGTCTTGCACTCTATGACAATTTTACACAATGCATTTCACTTTCGGTAGTTACGGTAGTTACGTAGTTACGGGGTCATAGTTACGGTAGTTACGGGTAGTTACGTAGTTACGTAGTTACGGGGTCAGACTTGAAAATTGCCATTCTCTCTCGCATACGCAGTAACTTGAAAACCTTTTCCAGGACCGTCCGGGGTCAGGCTTGAGTTGATGAGTTGTTGATCGTCCTCGATGCCCGGCGGCATGGGAGGATGTACTAAGAAGCAGTTCTGTAGCGAAACCATTGAAGGCCGGCGGGGTTCATACTTGCCGGCATTTTTTATTTCCGGTTGCATTAACTGCGACTGCATCACGAGTGCTTTCTAACTGTCCTTAGACTGCATCTGACACAGGCGCATCATCCCTCTTGCATTTCACGGTTACTTAGTTGTACGCTTTTAACAGTTCGAAACGACAACTCCGAAATCTTTAGGACGTCTTCGGTATAAGGAGGATGCCATGGATAGTGGAAAGAGATCAACGGGAATGAACAGGAGAGAGTTCCTTGCGATAAGTCTGGTGGGGACAACATCGACCTTTCTCGGGAGGGACGCTCTTGCCGATGCCGCGGTACGCTTTGCGGCACACGAGCCGTTTGTTTTCCCTCAGCCGGTCTACCGGACCCTGGGGAGGACGGGCCTCAAGATCTCCGTCGTGAGCTTCGGCGCCATGCTGACGCCCGAGCCGGAGGTGCTCAAGATCGCCTTCGACA
>CAYILT010000085.1:0-12385 GCA_964364055.1 uncultured Nitrospiraceae bacterium
AAGACGTTACCAAAAATTCCGCCATTTTGGCAAGAATTTCATTTATAACTGACTACATTACGAACCAGAAGTGAGGGAGGCGGAGCATTGGACCTTTTTGAAAAGTGCGGGAAGTACACGGCTGCAAAAGAGGTGATGGCCGCCGGGTTCTATCCCTACTTCCGGGTGGTGGAATCCGAGCAGAACCCCGAGGTGATCGTGCAGGGCAGGAAGATGGTCATGCTCGGTTCAAACAACTACCTCGGTCTCACCAGCCATCCGAAGGTCAAGGAAGCGGCGATCGAGGCGGTGAAGAAGTACGGCAGCGGATGCGCGGGTTCCCGTTTTCTGAACGGCACGCTCGATATCCATGTGCAGCTCGAGGAGAAGCTGGCGAAGTTCTTCCGGAAGGAGAACGCCCTGACCTTTTCCACCGGTTATCAGACCAACCTCGGCATCATCTCCTCCCTTGCGGGAAAAGATGATGTCGTGGTGATCGATAAACTCGACCACGCGAGCATCATCGACGCATGCCGCCTTTCCTATGCAGAGGTCAGGAAGTTCAAACACAGCGATATGCACAGCCTTGAGTTCGTGCTCTCGAAGTGCGGCGACAAGGGCAAACTCGTGGTCGTCGACGGCGTGTACAGCATGGAAGGGGACATTGCGCCGCTTCCGGAGATCGTGAAAATCTGTAAAAAATACGGCGCCCGGCTCATGGTGGACGACGCACACGGCGTCGGCGTGCTGGGCAGGACGGGTCGCGGTACGGCAGAGCACTTCGGGCTCGAAAAGGACGTGGACGTCATCATGGGGACCTACAGTAAGTCCATGGCGTCCATCGGCGGGTTCGTGGCCGCCGGCGAGGACGTGATCCATTACATCAAGCACACGTCCCGGCCGCTGATCTTCTCGGCCAGCCCTCCGCCGGCCTCCGTCGCATCGGTCATCGCGGCCCTTGATATTATCGATCAGGAACCGGACCGGCGGGAACGTCTCTGGCACAATACCAACAAGATGATGAAGGCCTGCAAGCAGATGGGCTACGACACCGGTACCTCGGAGACCCCGATTATCCCGCTGCTCATGGGCGAGATGGATCGCGCGTTCATGATGTGGAAGATCCTGAGCGACGAAGGGGTCTTCGTGAATCCGGTCGTCCCGCCGGCGACCCAGCAAGGCCGCAGTCTCATCCGCACCAGCTACATGGCGACCCACACCGACGAGATGCTCGACCGCGTGCTGGTGATCCTGGAACGGGCGGGGAAGAAGCTGGGGGTTATATAAACTGCAGAAATGAAGCTTATAGTAAAATATTACGCTGTCAGAATAACCGCTGCATTTCTCGTTATGGGCTCGTCTGGCATCGGGTTCATAACGGGTGGTGAATACGGAATGTGGGTCGGACTTTTATCATTTGCCGGAATACTCACCGCTGGTATTATTCTTCATTACGTCGCTGAGCGGTACACATAGCAGGACCATATGCAGATCGAGCTCGTGACCGATAAAAAAGGACTAGACCGGTTCATCCGGTTCCCCTGGGCGGTGTATGAGGGGAATGCGAACTGGGTGCCGCCGCTCATCAGTGATATGGAGTTCGTCCTGGGCGAGAAGAACCCCTTCTTCCATCACGCCGAGGCCGCTTATTTCCTTGCGAAAGAAGGGGAGACCGTTGTCGGCCGCATCGCCGCCATCATCGACCGCAATCACATCAATACTCACAAGGAGCAGGCGGGATTCTTCGGCTTTTTCGAATGTCTTCCCGATCCCGCCATCGCCTGCGGTCTCCTGGACTCGGCGTCGTCCTGGCTGAAGGAACGGGATATCGAGGTCATGCGCGGCCCCATGAACCCCTCGACGAACGACGAGTGCGGTTTTCTGCTCGAAGGGTTCGATTCGCCGCCGATGATCATGATGACCTATACCCCGCCGTACTATCTCGACTATATGGAGCGGTGCGGCCTGGTCAAGGCCAAGGACCTCTATGCGTACCTGTCGGTCATCAAGGACGTATCGGCAGGCGGAAGGCTCGAAAGACTTGCCGCAGGGGTGCGAGCGAGGGTCCCCGGACTTACCGTGCGTCCAGCGGACATGAAACAGTTCCCTCGCGAGCTGGAGCTCGTAAAGGAAATCTATAATTCCGCGTGGAGCCACAACTGGGGATTCGTCCCCATGACCGACGAGGAGATCTCGTCCATGGCGAAAAGGCTCAAGCCGCTCATCGTGCCGGAGCTGCTCATCATGGCGGAGGTGAACGGAGCTCCCGCCGCGTTCTACATGGCGGTGCCGGATTACAACCAGGTCCTCCGCCGGATCAACGGCAGGCTCGGCCCGATCGGGATCATGAAGTTCCTGTGGTACTCCCGGAAGATCACCGACATCCGCGTCCTGACCATGGGCGTGAAGGAGGAATACCGAAAAAGGGGCATCGAAAGCATTCTCTATCTCGAGGGATTAAAGGCCATAAGCAAAAGAGGCTATGCGCGGGCTGAAATGTCCTGGATACTCGAGGACAATGTCCTGATGAGACGGAGTTGCGAGCACATGGGCGGGAAACTGTACAAGAAGTACCGGATCTATGAGAAGAGTCTCATAGCTCAATGAGCAAATCTCAAATCACAAATAAAATCCAAATACGAAATACCAATAGCGATGATCTCGTAAGAAGTCGGAATTCTCTTTATTTCGTCTTACCGGCGAAAAGAGCCTGCCCCGGCATGATTGAAGCCGGGGGTATCCAGTCTTTTCATGGTTCGACGTTGCTCACCATCATGAGCATGTCGAATGATTGAGTTCAATGCTTACTGGACCCCGGTTTTCACCGGGGAGACGACTTTTTACGAGACGATCAATATTGACTCATTTGGCCGTTGCGTGTTGGTGCTTGGTATTTATTTGAGATTTGCTGCTTGGAGCTTGTAATTTCCGATGAAACATCTTGGACGAAAACTCTATCATCTCCTTGGCGGTCTCGGACTGCTGTCGCTCTATTACCTGCTGGGACGGCAGAGTGCGCTGATCTGCTATGGACTCCTCGCAGCGGCTGTTCTTGCCATCGACATCACCCGCCTCAAGGTCCCCGTGTTCAACCAGTTTATCTTCGACCGGTTCGGTAGTTTCATCCGCAAGAGCGAGGCGAACAAGCTGACCGGTACGGCGCCCTACCTGCTCGGCATCGGCCTGTCCCTCTTGCTCTACCGGACCGATATTGCCACGGCGGCGATCTGCTTTCTTGCGTTCGGAGATGTCGCGGCGACAACGGTGGGGGAACGGTATGGAAAAACGAAGATATCGGGAGAGAAAAGCCTTGAGGGAACACTGGCGTTCGTAGCTGCCGCCGCCCTCTCCGGGGTCCTGCTGAACGTGGTCGGCATTCATCTGCCGTACGGTCTTCTGCTTGCAGGTGCGCTGGCGGCCGCGGGCGTAGAACTCCTTCCCCTACCGGTGAACGACAACCTCGTTATTCCTGTGATATCAGGTGGGGTGATGGAGTTGATCTTGCGGTTTACCGGTTCGGCGTGAGGACCAGGCGTAGAGCGGCGGGGCAAGGTATACGGTCAGCGCGGTGAGCGCGATGCCGGCAATGACATCGATGACGTAGTGATAACGGAGATAGACCGTGGAAACAACGAGGCCGGCGACCGCGGGGATGAGCAGGGCAACGAGGACCCGTTCCCGGAACTTCCACGCATAATAGAGCGTCATCAGGGCGACCGCGGTGTGACCGCTGGGAAAGGCGTCGGTCTTGGTGTTCTCCAGCGCGTTCAGCGTGTCCTGTATGGCAACTACGAGCGGGCTCGCCGCGAGGTCACGGGTCTGCAGGTGCGCGAGGGTGAAGCGGGGTCCCACGGCGGGGAACAGCAAGTAGCCGATAAAGGACAGGTAGAAGCAAAGAATGATGCCGAAGATCGCTTCGTCGAAAAGGGCTTCCTTCTTTTTCATGAAGAGTACGGCGCCCAGTATCACAGCCATGGGATAATAGCTGATATAGGCGAACTGCATAATGGTCGTGAGCCAGGGATGGATGAGCCGTTCGAACAGGACCGTGGGGTGATGGCCTCCGAAGAGGTTGTAGTCTATCGTGATAAGCAGGTCGTCGAAATAGTGCGGCCGGATCCAGGGGATCAGGTCTCCCATGCTGTTGAACAGGACGGGAATAAGGAAGACCGGCAGAAAGGCATGGAGCGTGCGTGTCCAATTCGCCGCATCGTGATGTCCTGCATACCGGCTGATGATGACCAGTGCCGCCATGAGGGCGATGTATCGTGCGATCAGCCCTCCGCCATGGGGAAGACGGGGCATCGCGAAGAGCGTGACCGCGGCCATGAACGAGATGAAGGCGATCGAGAGCAGGTCGACAGGCTTGAAGTTCCTGTGCATGATTTCTTATACATTACCTTCCCGCTAATTGCAAGGACATCTATGTTATAGTCAAATCGATGCCGATGACGCGCGATTCCTCATGCAGATGAGGGGGGTCGGAGAGGAACGATACAATGCCGAAAGTAGAATCCATATTCAGAGTCAACCTTCCGGTGAAGGCTGTCTGGTCCTTCATGTCCGACCGGAACGAAGTAGGTTGTCTCTTTCCGGGATGCAAGGGGGTCAAGATCCTCGACCATTTGGACGCCATCTGGAAGGTGCGCGTGACCTTCGGTCCCTTTGCCAGGATCGTGGAGCTGAAGACGCATACCACGGTCTTTAAGGAGTTCGAGCAACTTTCATGGATCGGCAGCGGCGACCACCTGCACATGTCGGGGGACGTTATCTTGAAAAAGATCTCCGACGACGAGACGGAGGTCGTCTATCGCCTGGAAGGGCATGTGACCGGACCCTTCTCAACGCTGCAGGACATCGTCGTGGCTGAAAAGCTGCGGGAAGTGAAGAAAAAATTCATTAAAAACATCAAGGAAGAACTGGAATGGCAGATCGAAGAAGACGAGGGGTCAAAAACGTGATCTCGTTCAAGAACAAGAAGGTCCTTTGGGCGGCTGCTGCTGTCGCAGTCATCGTCCTTATCATACTGCTGGCCGGTAAGAAGCCCCTGCCGGTGAAGGTCCTTGAACTCAAGCCGGGAGAACTGCGTGTCATCGTGAACGCAACGACCACGTCGACCATCAAATCGGAATACGAGGTCATTCTTTCCGCGCAGCGTACCGGCAGGGTCGTCACGCTCCCGGTCAGGGAGGGGGACCGGGTCCAACAGGGACAACTAATCGCCAGGCTTGACCTTACGGAAGAATCGGTCCAATCCGAAAACCTCCTTGCCCAGAGCAAGGCTACCCATGAGGAAGCGGCGAAAAACCTTAAACGGTCTGAGGACCTTTTTGCTAAAAGTATGATCTCCCAGCAGGACCACGAAAGCGCGCGCAGGGCGTATGAGGTTGCGCGATCTCAGTACGAGGCCTCCCGGGACGATGTCAGGGTAAAGAGGGACTATTCCGTCATCAAGGCCCCTTTTGACGGCGTCGTGTCAAAGAAATACACGGAGATAGGGGAACTTCTGCTGCCGGGCAAACAGATCGTGACCATCGTGGACCCCGGCCGGATCTACGTGCTGGCCACGATCGATGAGGTCGACGTGGGCAGGCTTCGTGTGGGGCTTCCGGTGGCCATTTCCGTCGACGCTTTTGCCGGAGAGAAGTTCGAGGGGTCTATCCGCCGGATCTCGCCCATCATCAGCGGAGGCAAGCTCGAAACAAGGACCGCGGATGTATGGATCTATTTCAGCACGAAGGACGCCAGGATAAAACCGGGGATGTCCGCCGACGTAGAGATACTCATCACGACGCTCAAGGACGTTCTCTCCGCTCCATCCCAGGCCATCATTGAACGGGACGGTAAGAAACAGGTCTATGTCGCCGAAGGCAGGGGGCTTGGTGCCGGCGCCCGCACCCGCGTGCACTTGCGTCCCGTGGAGGCAGGGGAAAGCAACTGGATCAACACCGAGATAAAAAAAGGACTTTCTGCCGGTGAGTATATCGTCACTACGCCCGAGGCTGAGGGCTTGAAGGACGGCGTAAAGGTGAGGATTGAGTGAGGCCGAGTAAGACATTGCAAGTTGCAAATTGGAAATTGGAAAGTTCAAATTTAGAATAAGATAACGCAAAAGAAATGGCCATCGGCCATACCGCAAATTTGCAATTTGATATTTACAATTTGCAATTCTCTTCCAACTCTCCATGATCGAACTCAAGGACATATCCAAAACCTACCGCATGGGCGAGATGGATATCTGTGCGCTCTGCGGCGTATCGCTTACGGTGAATGCGGGTGAACTCATAGCCATCATGGGTCCGTCGGGCTCGGGAAAGTCCACGCTCATGAACGTCCTGGGCTGTCTCGACCGGCCAACGAGCGGGACCTACACCTTTGAGGCCCGCGAGATCAGCGCCATGAACGATGATGAGCTCGCCCACGTCCGGAACGCGAAGATCGGTTTCGTTTTCCAGTCGTTCAATCTCCTCCCTCGCTTCACCGCCCGCAAGAACGTGGAAATGCCGCTCGTCTACAGCGGCGTTCCCGCGAAAGGCAGGACCGAACGGGCCGTGACGGTCCTGGAAAAAGTCGGGCTCAAGGACCGCATGGAACACAAGCCCACGGAGCTTTCCGGCGGCCAGCAGCAGCGCGTAGCAATTGCCCGGGCGCTCGTGAACAACCCGCCGCTCCTGCTCGCGGATGAGCCGACGGGCAACCTGGACAGCCGTTCCGGCGAAGAGATCCTGAACATCCTGGTGGACCTGAACAACCAAGGCGTCACCATCATGATCGTGACCCACGACCACGATGTTGCGGCGCGGTGCAAGCGGATCATCAACCTTAAGGACGGACAGGTCATCGGGGACCGGGTGACAGGATGAACTTCGTCGAAACCTTCAAGGTCGCGCTCGAAGCGATCCTGTCGAACAAGATGCGTTCGGGCCTCACCATGCTCGGGGTGATCATCGGCGTACTCGCCGTCATATTGCTGGTTTCCATCGGCGAGGGGGCCCGCGTCTACATCACCAAGGAGCTGACCGGCCTCGGTACGAACCTGCTCATCATCACCCCGGGCAAGACCACGACCAGCGGCGGCTTCCACCCGCCGTCAGCAGGGACGGTCAGAAAACTTACCTATGACGACGCCCAGGCGCTCCGCCGGCGCGCCTGGCTGCTGACCGACGCCGTCCCCATCGTGCTCGGCACGGGAAGGATCAAGTTCAGGAACCTCGGCCGCGATACCATGGTGATCAGCACGACGCCGGAGTTTCAGCGGGTGCGAAACCTCTTCATCGGGATCGGAAGCTATGTGTCTCAGAACGATGTCGATACAAAGGCAAAGGTCGCTGTACTCGGCACCAAGGTCAAGGAGGAACTGTTCGGAGATCAGAATGCCCTCGGGCAGGTGGTCATGCTTTCCGATGCCCGCTATCGCGTCGTCGGGGTGATGCAGAAGAAGGGGACGAGCCTGGGTTGGGACGTGGATGATGTTATCTTCATCCCCGTAACCAGCGGCCAGGAGCTTTTCGACACCGATTCGCTGTTCGAGATCCTCGCCTCGACGCCGCGCGCGGAGGATGTGGACCGGGCCATAGCCCAGATCAAGAATATCCTGATCAGGCGCCACGCGCACAAGGAGGATTTCTCGATCCAGACCCAGGGCGCCATGCTCTCGACCATGGACACGATCCTCGGCGTGCTGACGGCGGTGCTTGGCGGGATCGCCGGGATATCGCTGCTCGTAGGAGGCATCGGAATCATGAACATCATGCTCGTCTCCGTGCGGGAACGGACCCGGGAGATCGGCATCCGGAAGGCCATCGGCGCCCGGAACAGCGACATCATGGCGCAGTTCCTGATCGAGGCCATTACGCTCTCCGGCGTCGGGGGTGTTATCGGCATCATCCTCGGGGTGGGGATCGCGCTTTTGATCCCGATGTTCGTCACGGTGCTCCCGACGAGCGTCTCGCTCTGGTCCATCGTCATGGCCTTTTCGTTCTCCATGGCCGTGGGGGTGTTCTTCGGCGTGTACCCGGCCCGCAAGGCGTCGCTCCAGGACCCGATCACGGCGCTACGGTACGAATAGACAACAGGCCGTCCTGTACTATGTTATCGTAAGCGTCAGACAGGAAAGCTTAACTCAGGCCGGAGGGTGTTCACGATGAACAAGCGAGAGGGCGTGTTCCTGGTCAAGACCGACTGGTGGTATGTTGAACGCATGGTATGGCTCATCGCCGGTACTAATGTCCTTCTCAGCTCCATCCTCACCGTTGTCCATCATCCCGACTGGGCGTTCTCCATACTGTTCGTGGGCCTATGCTCGATCATGGTCGCGCTGACCGGTTTCTGCATCGTCGGGAACATCCTGTACTGCCTCGGTGCCCAGCCACTCGCACCCGCCCGCAAGATGTTCCCGGACGGGAAGTGGTCGAAGTGCTACTTCATGCAGACCGATGAATGGTTTCTGGAGCGGTACATCTATATCTTCGTCGGTGTGAACCTATCGCTCTCCTCGATGCTTGCGCGCTTCGTGCATCCCGGCTGGCTCTATTTCACGGGATTCGTAGGAACGGCGACCATCCTCTTTGCTTTCACCGGATTCTGCATCATGGCGAACCTGCTGTACCGCCTCGGCGCCGAGCCGAAGATGTGCCGGTTCCTCTGAGCCTCAGAACTTGCCTGCCTCCGCTTCGACGGCAGCGATAGGTATAAGGAACCTCCCGCCTTCCGTCCGTCCCTGCAGTTTGATGGGATAACATCCGCCTATGCCTTTTTCCAGTTTGTAAATTGAAAAGTCGGTATTGCATTTTCGGCAGATGACCTTGCCGTCCCGGTACGAATATCCCCGTTTGTGCGGATAGCAGGATACGCAGGCATCGAGGAACGACAGGACCTTGTCGTGCATTCGGATGACGAAGAAGTTCACCTTCTTGTCCTCGGATTGGTATGTGTAGAACTGCGGGACCTCGGGTTGGAGTGATGCGACGTCAATGCTGATGTTTTCATCAGACTGCGGTGGGGAAGGATAGAGTGGTTGTCGGGAACACGATGACACAGCGGTCAGAATAATAAGGACGAGGATCGTGATGCGGCAAGGATTTGGTCGAAGGTCTCTATTCATAAACCATATTAACACGGAAACCGGTGTACGACAACTACGACAGGCTTTTCTTATCGTCTCATCGAGGACGTACTTATCGAAGCTCCCGGGCCAGATCCTCCCGGGCGGCTGCGAGGGCCTCTGCCCAGGGAACGATCTTCCCGCCGTATTCGGCGATAAATGCTTCGGCGGCTGCCTTTGACTGGAAGGCCCACTTGGGCCGCTGTGTCATGACGCCGCGCTTCGATCCGCCAATAATCCAGAAAGCCTTTTCGGCATCGAACATCGTGCGGGTGTTCCTGTCCGCAACGAGAAGGGCATTTACCGCACGGTCCTTGTTGGCATCGAGCTCGATGACGGCGCAGTGCAGACTGCATACTCCCACTTCGGTCCCGTCCTGGTACCGGATCAGCATCCTGCTGAACCCGTAGGCCTTCCGGTCCATTCCGCAGAAGTCGCAGGAGCGGTGGTTGTCGATGTCGTTGTGATCTCCACCTGCAAAAGCAGTAATGCCGACAAAGACCATCATCACCAGTTGGACCGCGCTGACCGCAAATCTATTTATTATCTTCATGATCAACTCCTTGTTCCTTCGGTATGAACGGTCAGGGCAGAGCGGAAAGCGCCGATCTCAACCGGGACCCGTCCTTGTAATCCTCGTTCAAAAGGACGACACCGGCCGGGTCGATAACGACCGTCGTTCCCATGGTAGCATGAAAACTGCCGAGAACAGCCTGGTTCGTATCGGCGAGGACCGTGAACCCCGAACCTGAATAGCCGTTCGACAGCTCTGCGTTTCGCGCATTGGCAATGCTTCCTGATACGTAATCCACGAGAAAGAAGCGGACATCGGGATAGTTGGAAACTACGGAAGATCGCATATTGCTCATATGCATATCGCATACAGGACACCACATGGTGAAATAGATAACCGTGCCTTTGACACCAGGGGATGAGAGAACAGAAGACAGGATAACCACATTTCCGAGGGTATCGGAGAGCGTGAAGTCCGGCGCGATCTGGCAGACGTCCGGGCCCGTGATACCGCATTGTACCACGGGGCGCTTGTCAGAGCCCGACGGTGCGATGTCATCTATCATGCCGCCGCATCCGGCGATCAGAAGCAGCAGGAGCAACGGTGGCCGCATCTTAACGGAACCCATAGCTGACCCCCAGGGTGAAGATATCCGTAGTCGGGAAGTTCCTTCCCCATCCGTCGAACATGATTGCATGGTTCCAGCCCACACGGAAGATCCAGTCGTTGTCGGTGTTCGAGTACGCAATAGCCGCACCGATGGAGTCTTTTCGGAAACCACTCGACGGAGTCTCTACACCATTAAATGTCGTATTCGCCTCCCTCAGTTGGGAGAACGACGCGGTGCCGGTCAGTGTATCGCCGCCGGTCCCGAGATAGTAGATGTAGCTTACGGACAAGGCAGCGGAGGTCCGGTCGCCGAGTTTCTTGTGGTAAGGCTCGACATAATGACCGGTTTCCTGGTTAACCGCCCGCTCGAAGTAGGTCCCGTAGGCAAGGGAAAGGGAGGCGCTCCAGGGATGGATCGTTTTCGAGACAATGACGTTCCCGTCAAGCCGGTAAAAACCACGGCCGGTCACATCGTTGCTGTTCACATTGTCATACGGCGATATTCCAGTCGGGATGAGAAGGGAGGGGCCGATCAGGACCGAGGGGGTCATATCCTTGAGACCTCGCACTTTCCACGCTGATGCATCGTCGAGCGCTTCGTACCAGAGATTCATGGTAATGTCGCCAAGGCTGTGGGTATGGGAGGAATGATCGGAATACGCGTTGCTGTTCCAGACGTAGGGCACGACGATGCTCGCCTGCCAGAGAGAGGAAAAACGCTGTCCATAGCCCAGGTTCAACCGTGTTTGCCGCAGGTCCGACCCCGGGGGGTCCGCGCGATGGATCCCCCGCTGGTCCCAGTAGCCGTTATATTTTTCAATGTCAACGGAGACATCGATCATGCTCTCGTAGAACTTCGGCAGAACCAAAGCCGCCCCTCCACCGCCGCCGCAGCAGGAGCCTGCGTACGCGGATAGGGGAAGAAAAAGCGCGGCCCCCGCGAGGAGGGCCGCATAGGTCATCGATATCACAAATCTAGTCACAATATCCTTTTCCGCTACTGTGGCGTTACAATGAACGTGGCGTAATTTGTACTGGTCGGAGATGAAACCATGCCATCAGTAGTCTTGTCCTGTCCGTTCAGATCCATTTTTACATAGATCGTCGTCGTTTGCGAGGATACGAGACCGGTCAAGCCTGACACGGTCCAATGGCCATTTCCACTATGCACGGCGGAAAGCGGTGATGTGAACGAGGTGTCCTGGGATGCGGTAACATTCATAGAAGTGACCGTTCCTGTAGGACTGCTCATTGCCGCCCCAACATATGCTGGCTTGAAGCTCATGATCATGTCTTCGCTGTGCGAGATGAACAGACTGAAGGTTGGTGTCGCGGCAGTTACCGGACCGTCATTGAACAGATAGTACTTGTTGTATTGAGTCCCGGACATCGTGCTTACAACATCATCATATCCGTAAAGTGTTGCTCTGACCGTATCGGTGCCCATTGCCATACCGACAGAAGGGTAGAACGTTGCAGTTTCCGAGCCGATCTTGACCTGCAGCTCCCAGTATCCGCCCATCATACCGGTTCCCGATGCCATGAGATAATACATGGCGCAATCATAAGTGCCAGGCGTACTCGATTCAGTGACCACATCTGCTGGAGCGCTGTGGTTTTTGGAACTCATGTGCATCAGGGGATAGATGGATATGGAGAGCCCCGAGACCGCCGCAAAGGTGCTTCTGTTCCGTACTCGAAGTTTGAAGGTCGTTTTCCCCACTGTCGCGTCGGACATCGTCCCGCTCATCGTGGTTCCCGGGATATACTCCACCAAGTAGGTGCTGGCGGGAGCCGATGTCTGCACATATTCTGTCTTGGTCTCTGTTCCGCAACCGGCCAGCAGAAGAATGCCGGCACTCAACAAGAACAACATCTTGATTTTTTGAACTAACATGATACGCCCTCCTTAAGTTATATTTTACCGATTCAACAGATCAGCAATATCTGTTTCATAGATAGACGATGACTTATTATCAAATCCCGAATACCGCTTGTAGATGAAACCGTTCTTGTCAATGAGAAAACAGGTTGGCATGCCGGTGATCCGATATGCTTCGACAATTCTGCCGTTCGCATCGATGACGACGGGAAAGGTCACCGGAGTTTTTTTCAGGAACGAGGACACCCCGCCCCTCGATGATTCCACGCTGATCCCGACAATAGTAAATCCCTTGCTT
>CAYILT010000086.1:0-12378 GCA_964364055.1 uncultured Nitrospiraceae bacterium
GTGGAGATGGGGCTGTCCGGGCGGATCGCGACCAGGGCCAGCCATCCGTACACCCATATCCTGTGGTCATCGCTGGTCGAGAAGCAGAGCAGGGAGGCGGGCAAGAAGGCGAAGAGCGTCCAGGCGGGCCGGTGGGGTGTGTTCGACTTCGAGCGGCCAATCGAGGGATGCCGGTTCGCGCCGCGCTGCCCGGTCTACGAGTCCCAGGGCAGGCCCGATATCTGCACCAACGCCGCCTCGGAGCCCGCGCTCCGCGAGATCGAAGGCGGCCACCAGGTGGCATGCCACTTCCCGCTGTAGAAAATGCTTAGAAGATTTTCACCGCAGAGGACGCTGAGGAAGGCAAGGGCAATTGCTTTAGGCAGTATCCTATGGAAGTTTCAGAAGACCGGTGTCCGTCAGTAAATCTTCTTCGATGAGGGAAGAATTCCCTCCGCTTCTATTGTAAAGTTCTGGCTCTCCTCTGCGTCCTCTGCGGTAAATGCACTTGACCTGCTTATGGTATTTCTTCCTGGTTGTCCGTGTTCATCCTCGTTCCCTCATCACAGCAAAAGAAAAGCCCCGGGAGTCGTCTCCCGGGGCTTCATGGTTCAGAAGAGTGTCCTCAGGGCTTTTCGATCTTGAACTCGCCCTTGTCGTTGATCTCGACCTTGGCGTTCAGGAACTGGACGTTGTAGCCCTTTTCCTTCAGCTTGTGGCAGGCCATCTCGGCGCGGACTCCCGTCGAGCAGTGGGTCACGATCTTCTTGTCCTTCGGGATCTCCGCGAACCGGTCCAGGAGCTCCTCGTCGGGCACCAGCGTCGCGCCCTTGATCATGCCGGCGTTGCCCTCGTCGCGGTTCCGCACGTCGAGGATCAGCGTGTCTGCCGGTGTTGCCTTGGCGATCCTGGTGAAGTCCTCAATGGAGATCTCGCCGGGCCGCGGCTTGGGCACGTACACGATGTCCACGGCCGGAGTGCCCGCCGCAACCGTGTATGCCGCAGCTTTCCACGCATCGAATCCGCCAGAGAGGATCTTTACGTTCTTATATCCGGCGGCGTTGATTGCCTTGGCGGCAGTGACCGCATCGTCGCCGCCCGTGCCGCTATAGACGATCACCGGCGGCTTCAGGTCCTTTGCCGGGAACTTGGAGAAGGACTTTTCCACGTCTCCCGCCGGGAGGGACACCGCGCCCTTGATGAAGCCGTTCTGCGCCGCGCTTGCGGGACGAAGATCGAGCAGCACGTGGGGAATATCCTTGTCGATCCAGGCCTCTTTCAAATACTGCACTGTGAGCACGGTGTGGTTCTTCTTGCTCCATTCCGGCATGCCCTCATGGTACACCTTCACATTTGTGTAGCCGAGCTGTTCCGCCTTCCTGGCGGAATTGGGGCTCATCGCTCAGGTGGCGCCTCCGCAGTAGAATACGAGCTGGATGTTCTTGTCCGCCGGCAGCCGGTCCTTCATCTTATCGAAGGCGAAGTCGGGGATGTTGATCGCCGTGGAGATGGCCCCCTCCTGGAACCGCGGCGCAGGACGGGAATCCACAAGGAAGTACTTGCCCTTCTCCGTGCCCATGGCCACGAGCTTTTCGACGTCCGCAGTGCTCAGGAGCTTTTCAGGAGCGACCTTGATGGGCGGCTTGGTCGCCACGAGGGTTGCGGTCTTGACGCCCCCCTTTTCCGTGTACTCGACCCTGACCTCATGGCCTTTCTTGATGTTGCGCAGGGCTTCGGCCTCGGCGGGCTTGGCGGCCTCGATCACCTTGATGGTCCCGGGGTCGAATTTGACGATCTCGACCGCCTCGTCGATCTTGATCTGGATCGAGTGCGATTTGAAGGCCACGTTCTCAAAGTTTCCGCGTATATTTCCCGCTTCAGGTTTGTGGCAGTTTATGCAGATCTTGGCGTCTGTCGGTTTTGCCTGCGGCGCTGCGACCTTTTCCTGCGCCACGGCCTGGCCGGCAAACATGCCGATCGTCAGGGCCGCTGCGAACGAAAAGGCGCTGATGCATTTTCGCAACATGGTTCTCTCCTCCTTAAGCGATGCTTATTGAAGGCAGATTTAGTGGCGGTTCGTGAATGAAGAAAAAACAGCGGTTTCGGATGAATCAAAATGCATTGTACGGGCGGCTTCTTCTCAAGCAACATATGATTATTAATACATATTATAATTACAGTTTTAACTATAGTCAACATGTTTAGCAACTAAATAAGTGTAATTGGGACCTGATGGGTCTGCCCAAGGCGTTCTCACACAGGGGGAAATTGCTTTCCATACCGAGAAAATCCTTGACAATAATGGGCTTTTCTTTTATTATTCGTATTCTTTGCCAAACGCAGGTTCCCATGTTTGATGACTTAACAGGTAAATTAGAGACCGTCTTCAAGAAGCTTCGCGGCAGGGGCGTCCTGAAGGAAGACGACGTCAAGGAAGCTTTGCGCGAAGTGCGTCTGGCGCTCCTCGAAGCGGACGTCAACTTCAAGGTCGTCAAGGAGTTCATCAGCAAGGTCCAGGAGCGTGCTGTCGGCCAGGATATCCTGACCAGTCTCACGCCGGGCCAGCAGGTGATCAAGGTCGTCCACGATGAACTGGTGGGCCTGCTGGGCGGCACGCAGTCCAAGCTGCACCTGTCGCCGAATCCTCCCACGGTCATCATGATGGTGGGCCTGCAGGGATCGGGCAAGACGACCACGGCCGGCAAGCTGGCGAAGAACTTCAAGAAGGACGGCAGAAAGGTCCTTCTCGTCCCGGCGGACACCCGGCGGCCGGCGGCAATTGAACAGTTGAAGACCCTCGCCCGGCAGGTAGGGGTCGAGGCGTTCTCCTCGGAGTCCACGGACCCCGTTGCCATCTGCAGGGACGCGAAGGCCTGGGCTGAGCGGTCGCTCTTTGACGTTGTGATCCTTGACACGGCCGGGCGGCTCCAGATCGACGAGCCGCTCATGGACGAGCTCCGGCGGATCAAGGCCGGGGTGAAGCCCCACGAGGTCCTGTTCGTGGCCGACGCCATGACAGGCCAGGAAGCCGTGAACATCGCCGAGGCGTTCAATCGCGAGATCGGCTTCGATGGCGTGGTGCTGACCAAGCTCGACGGCGACGCGCGCGGCGGCGCGGCTTTGTCGGTCAAGGCGGTCACCGGCAAGCCGGTCAAGTTCACGGGCATGGGCGAGAAGCTGGACGCCCTGGAGCCGTTCTTCCCGGACCGCATGGCCTCGCGCATCCTCGGCATGGGCGACGTGATGTCGCTCATCGAGAAGGCGCAGGAGACGGTCAACGCGGAAGAGGCCGAAAAGCTCGCCAAGAAGCTGAAGAAGAACGAGTTCGACCTCGAGGACTTCCGGGGCCAGCTCAAGCAAGTGAAGAAGATGGGCGGCCTCGGGTCGATCATGGGCATGATCCCCGGGATGAACAAGATGAAGCTTCCGGACAGCGACGTGAACGACAAAGAGCTGACGAAGGTGGACGCCATCATCAGTTCCATGACCTCGCGGGAGCGCAGGGATTATACGATCATCAGCGGCAGCCGCCGGGCGCGCATCGCAAAAGGCAGCGGCACCCAGGTGCAGGACGTGAACCGGCTCCTGAAGCAGTTCGCCGGGATGCGCAAGATGATGAGGGCGATGAAGGGCGGCAAGATGCCGCAGATGGGAAGGATGTTCGGCGGACGCATGCCGTTCTAGAAAAACAATACGCTTACCACAAAGACACGAAGACACTAAGAAGGGATGAAGCAGTCGCCATTTGAATTTCTTCGTGACTTGGTGCCTTCGTGGCAGAACATCAGAGAATTTTCTATTTAATGAAAGAGGTGAAGACATGGCTGTAAAGATCAGACTTAAGAGGATGGGCACCCACAAGAAGCCGTTCTACCGTGTGGTGATCGCCGATTCCCGCTCTCCGCGTGACGGTCGTTTCATCGAGATGATCGGTACCTACGATCCGCTCAAGAAGGACGCTCCGGTGATCGTGAACCAGGAAAAGACCCTGGACTGGCTGAAGAAGGGCGCTGTTCCTACCGACACGGTGAGGTCCCTGCTCTCCAAGGTGGGGGTTATGAAGCAGTTCGCCGCGTCGAAGTAATCCAACTGCGGATTGCGGCCCCCTCACCCTGCCCTCTCCCGCGAGGGGAGAGGATATACGGTTAGGGGCATGCATGGTATGCTCATAACCATCGGCAAGGCGCGGAAGACCTTTGGCGTCAAGGGGGAGATCAAGATCGAACCCATGACGGACCATCCGGAGCGGTTCAAGGACCTGCGACGGGTGTACCTTACCTCTCCCCGCGGGGAGGAAAAGGTCTGCGCTGTAACGTCGGTGAGATATATGAACGGTGACCCGGTGCTCCTGCTCGAGGGCTATGACACTCCCGAGAAGGCACGCGTGCTGAACGGGTGGCTGGTGCAGGTCCCCCGGGAAGAGGCGGTCCCGCTGCCCGAGGGGCAGTACTACTGGTTCGAGCTCATCGGGATGGAGGTCGAATCGGAAGCCGGCGAAAAGCTCGGCAAGATCATCGACATCTTCGAGACGGGAAGCAACGATGTGTACGTGATGAAAGCGGGTGGGAAAGAGGTCTATCTTCCTGCCACGCGCGAAGTGATCCGCCAGATCGACCTCACGGCAAAGCGCATGGTCATTCGTGTGACGGAAGGTCTGCTGGATTAATCAGCTCATAGCTGTTAGCTCATAGTTCGTTAAGGCGCCGGGCGTTAAGACCAAGAGCTACGAGCCATGAGCTGCATGCGGTCGTCACGGTGATCGCTGCGGCAGAGGGGCACTCTCAGGCGGGGCTGGCAATGGCAAAGCTGACGTTCGAAGTGCTCACCCTGTTTCCGGGGATCCTCGCCGGGCCGCTCAGTGAAAGCATGCTGAAGCGCGCTCAGGAGAAAGGTCTCCTGGCCGTGCGGTTGTGGAACATCCGGGATTACACCGGGGATAAGCACCGGACAGCCGACGACAGCCCCTACGGCGGCGAGGCCGGGATGGTGCTGAAGCCCGAGCCCCTTTTCAGGGCCGTGGAAGCGGTGAAAGCCGCATGCCCCGGTGACGAGACCCTGACCATCCTGCTTTCTCCGCAAGGCAGGCTGTTCGACCAGCACTACGCGGAAAGGCTCTCCCGCGAGACGCGGCGGGTCATCCTGCTCTGCGGACATTACGAAGCCATAGACGAGCGCGTGAAAGATGCGGTCGTGGACGAAGAACTTTCCCTTGGCGACTATGTGCTGACCGGTGGTGAGCTCGCGGCACTGGTGGTGATCGACGCCGCGGCGAGGCTGATCCCCGGTGTCCTGGGCGACGAGGAGTCGGCCTACCGGGATTCCTTCGGCGATGGATTGCTGGACCATCCGCACTATACCCGTCCGGCGGAGTACCGGGGCATGAAGGTGCCCGAGGTCCTGCTCTCGGGGAATCACGACGCCATTGGAAAATGGCGCCGCCGCCAGTCTCTCCGGGCCACGCTCATCAAGAGGCCTGACCTGCTGGAGACCGCGGACCTGACCGATGAGGACAGGAAGGTCCTTGAGGAACTGAAAAAGAATTTGAAATTGTAAATTTCAAATTGGAAATAGCAAGTTTGAGGCAGTAAATTTCTAATTTGCAATTTGCACTTTACAATTTACAATTGTTTTGCTGATCTTAAGGAGGTTTACCATGAGCAATATCATTCTGAACGCTATCGAGAAGCCCCAGTTGAAGCAGGGGATCCCGGCCTTCCGGGTGGGCGATACGATCAAGGTCCACGCGAAGGTCGTGGAAGGCGACAAGGAAAGGATCCAGATCTTCGAGGGCGTGGTGATCGGACGCCAGGGAGCGGGATCGCGCGAGGTCGTCCGGGTGCGGAAGCTTTCCTACGGCGTCGGCGTGGAGCGTCTCTTTCCGGTCCATTCGCCCATGATCGACAAGATCGAGATCGCAAAGGAAGGCAAGATCCGCAGGGCCAAGCTTTACTATCTCCGCGAACTGCGCGGCAAAGCCGCAAGGATCAAGGAGAAAGAACGCGCCCTGGCCACTGTGGCGGGACCCGACAAGTCTGCTGAACCGGCGAAGTAATTCATTCAAGATGTCTGCTTCAAAATTCAAAAGAAGACCATCTTGAATTTTGGTGCATTCGTAAAAAGTCGTCACCCCGGTGAAAACCGGGGTCCAGGGTTCTTTGAACTTATCGAAAAGACTGGATTCCCGTTTCCACGGGAATGACGAAAGAGTGCTGTTGCGGACTTCTTACGAAACCATCAATTTTGAACGATGATCTATTCATTATTAAGTATCTGAGGTTGCTATGCCTCGTGGTGGTGCCCGTCCGCGGGATGCACGCGCAGCAGGATCGGAGGGCCTGTTCGAGGTCGCGATCGATCTGCTTTCCTTTGAGCGGAGCGCTCATCAGGGCGGCGCTCACCGCGTCGCGGGTCTGGATGAGGCCGGCAGGGGACCGCTGGCAGGGCCGGTGGTGGCCGCCGCGGTCGTGTTTCCCGAGGGTCTCCTGATCCCCGGGGTCACGGACTCGAAGCAGTTGTCCGAGGACCGTAGGAACCGGCTGTACACGGAGATTATCGCCGCCGCGGTCGCCTACGGGATCGGCATCGCCGACGAGCGGACCATCGACGAGGTCAATATCCTTCAGGCGACGATCATCGCCATGGAGCGCGCACTCAACTGCATCTCCCCGCCGCCGGACCATCTGCTGATCGACGGCAATTTCACCCTTCCGCGCGTATCCATTCCCCAACGACCGATCGTCAAAGGCGACTGTCTCAGCCACTCCATCGCAGCTGCGTCCATCCTGGCCAAGGTAACGCGCGACCGGCTCATGCGGGACCTGCATGAGCGGTATCCCCAGTATAATTTTCAGAAGCACAAAGGCTATGGCACGAAGGAACACATGGAACTGATCCGGCGGCACGGTCCCTGCGATGCTCATCGAAAAAGTTTTCAGCCCGTCGCGGGGATGCTGCAGGACCGGTCGCGGTGAGCCTGCTCCGGAAGATCCTCGGACGGTCCGGCGAGGACCGTGCGGCGAAGTATCTCGCAGAACAGGGCTATATCGTCCTGGAACGCAACTACCGGGCGCCCTATGGTGAGATCGACCTGATCGCCATGGACGACGGCATGGTGGTGTTCGTGGAGGTAAAGACCCGGACGACCGACGCATACGGAGCGCCCGAGCTGGCAGTGGACCGGCGGAAGCAGGAGCGCATGGTCAAGGCCGCGCTGGGCTACCTGAAGTTCAAAAAGCTCCACCAGATGCCCTGCCGGTTCGATGTGGTTGCCATCAGCGGCGAGCAGGTGGAGCTCATTCGGTACGCGTTCGAGATGGACAGGACCCATCGATAAAAAACCATTTTACCGCAGAGGACGCAGAGGACGGCCAGGCTACGATTGTTTGGCTATCAAGCCGGCCGGTCTGCAAGTATGATAGCTTGTTAACGCACGTTGCGGAGGCGGCCATGATCGAACTGTTGAAGAAGATCCATTTGTTCGAAACGCTTCTGGAGCCGGAGCTGGCGAAGATCGAGAAGATCTGCCGCGCCGAGGCCGTTGCCAGGGACACGGTCATCTTCAAGGAAGGGGACGACGGCGACCGGTGCTATATCATCATGAAGGGCGAGGTCCGTATCAGCAAGTTCATCCCGCACATCGGCGAAGAGGCCCTCGCGGTCCTGAAGCCAGGGGACTATTTCGGAGAGATGTCGCTCATCGACAACTTCCCCCGGTCGGCCCATGCCATCGTCAACAGCGACGCGGAGCTGCTCACCATCAATAAGACCGAGCTCGACAAGATCCTGATCATGGACCGTGAACTGGGATACAAACTGCTCTGGGCCTTTACCAAGACCCTGTCGAAACGGCTGCGGGAGACCAATGAAAAGATGGCCGGTTTCCTTGCCATGTCCGGAGGGTTCTAGGGGATTTGCATTGTCCGATGCGGCCCTCCGTGGTATAGTGTGACGTATTCGAGAGCGTCGTGGTTGCGGTGATCACATCCGCCAGATGATTCCCTTCCTGCTCGTATCACAGCCACACGAACAAAGACGTGAGAAAAAAACCGTACAAAATAGGCATGATCAGCCTGGGATGCCCCAAGAACCAGGTAGATGCCGAGCAGATGCTCGGGGTGCTTTCGGATTCCGGCTTCGAGGTCACTCCCGACCAGGCCGAGGCGGATGTCATCGTGGTGAATACGTGCGGTTTCATCGAGTCCGCAAAGGATGAGTCCATCGAGGCGATCCTTGACGCCGCGAAGATGAAGAAGAGGGGAAAGTGCCGCGCCCTCATCGTTGCCGGCTGCCTTGCGCAGCGCTACAGCGATGAACTGCGGAAGGAGCTTCCCGAGGCCGACGCTATCATCGGCACGGCGGAGATCGCCCGCATCGGCGAGATCTGCGATCGCGCCCTTGGCGGTGGCGCGCCGGTCACGCGGGTCTCCGCGCCGAAACTGGTCTTCGGCCTCCCGCGGGTGAGCACGACGCCGCGCCATTACCGGTATCTCAAGATCGCCGAAGGATGCAGCAACCGCTGTTCGTACTGCGCCATTCCGATCATACGGGGTAACTTCGCCAGCAGGCCCTCCGCGTCGATCATCGATGAGGCCAAGAGGCTTGCCGATGACGGCGCGAAGGAACTCGTTCTTCTGGCGCAGGACTCGACGGGATACCGCGACGGCAGCACCGGCCTTCCGGCGCTCTTGCGGAAGTTGACGCGGGTCCGCGGCATTCAATGGGTCCGGTTGATGTACGCGTATCCCGGCCGCATCAGTGATGCGCTCATGGCGGTCATGGCGGAGGAAGAGAAGGTCTGCAAGTATCTCGATATCCCGGTCCAGCATATCGACGATGCCGTTCTTGCGGCCATGAACCGCAAGGGGACCGCGGAGGACATCAGGCGCACCATCGAGAAGCTGCGAAAACGGGTGCGCGGCATCGCGCTCAGGACGTCGCTTATCACGGGCTTTCCCGGCGAGACCGACGCCGCCTTCAAACGGCTGCTGGCGTTCGTCCGCGAAGCGCAGTTCGAACACCTCGGCGTGTTCACCTATTCTCCCGAGGAGGGGACACCGGCCGCGCAGCTTCAGAAACAGGTCCCGGCCGAAGCAGCACAGGAACGGCTCGACCTGGTCATGAAAGCGCAGGCGAAAATATCGCTCAAAAAGAACAAGGCGATCGTCGGTACGACCCGGACCGTGCTCGTGGATGGGATGGAAGACAATGTCCTGTTCGGCAGGACGCAGGCCCAGGCGCCTGAGATCGACGGCGTGGTATACCTTTCCGAGACTGAGGCCCTGCCCGGCGAGTTCGTGGAGGTCACGATCACCGACGCCACGGAGTATGATCTTGTGGGAACGGCAAAGGATAGCGGCAAGAAAAGATAGGACAGACGGAAGAACAACTTTATCCGCAGATTTCACAGATTCCACAGATTTGAAAAAACGACCGTCTTGAATCGTGTTTTAAAGACTAAATCTGCGTCAATCTGCGAAATCTGTGGATAAGTTTTTCCTCCGAGCCTTTGTTTCTGTGGTCATACTTTGCTTTTCAACTTTATTACGAATGAACCTTAAAATAAGAATCAAGAATCTGCGTGACTGAAGAAGGCGGCATTTTCTGCGTAATCTGCGTAATCTGCGGATCGAGATTTTATAGATAGAATGGAGTGAAAGGGACGTTATGGATACCAACAACCAGTCAGTGAACGCAGGGACCGGCGAAGAGAACTTCGCCGAGATGTTCGAGAAGAGCTTCAAACAGCAGGGCCGACTTGAACCCGGCCAGATGGTCGAGGCGATGATCGTGAAGATCACGGCTGAATGGATATTCCTCGACCTGGGCGGCAAGGGAGAGGGCTATCTGGACCGGAAGGAACTTGCCGACGAGGCCGGGAACCTGACCGTCAAGGAGGGTGATACGGTCCGCGCCTACTTCCAGTCATCGGCGAACAACGAGATGCATTTCACCACCAGGATCGGGTCGGGCCCGGGGAAGCAGACGCAGCTCGAGGACGCATGGAGGAACCGCATTCCCGTGGAGGGCACGGTCGCGAAGGAAGTGAAGGGCGGGTTCGAGATCAAGATCGGCGGAACCGTGCGCGCCTTCTGTCCCTTTTCCCAGATGGGGGTCCGGCGGGAGGAACAGCAGGCCGATTATGTCGGAAGGTCCTTTTCCTTCAATATCATCGAGTACGGCGAGGACGGCCGGAATATCGTCCTCTCACGGAAATCGATCCTGGAGGATGAGCGGCAGGACAAGGTATCGGCCCTGCGGGAATCTTTGAAGGAGGGGATGAAGATAACAGGGACTGTGACCTCCATCCAAAAATTCGGGGCCTTTGTGGACATCGGCGGTCTGGAAGGACTCCTGCCGGTATCGGAGATCGCCTGGAGCAGGACCGAGAAGGTCAGTGATGTCCTCTCCGCGGGCCAGACCGTCGAGGTCATCATCAAGAAGCTGGACTGGGAGCAGAACCGTTTCTCCTTCAGCCTGAAGGATGCGCTGCCCGATCCCTGGGACGCCGCGGTGGACAGCTATCCCGTGGGTTCCTATCACACCGGCACCGTCTCCCGGCTTGCGCCGTTCGGTGCGTTCGTAACAATGAAGGAAGGACTGGACGGACTTATCCATATCTCGAAGCTGGGCGCTGGCCGGCGGCTCAGCCATCCCCGCGAGGTATTGAAAGAAGGTCAGGCCGTCGAGGTGCAGATCGAGTCTGTCGACCGTGCACAGAGAAAGATCTCGCTCGCGCTGGCCGAGATCAGGCGCGCCGAGGAAGAGGAAGCCGCGACACTGAAGGAGTATAAGCAGCAGGCCGTAGCCGCCCCGCAGAACCTGGGATCGCTCGGAGAGCTGCTGAAGGCGAAGATGGAGCAGAACAAGAACAAGTAGCCTCACTATGAACGACCAAAAGGCCGCTGTCAGTGATGACAGCGGCCTTTTTTTCCGTTTTCCGGTAAAACGCCTCTTCAGGGGGGGGTGTACGGGTTGACGGAGAAGGATATAAAGATCGTACAGGATAATTGATTTTAATAATGGATTCGGTTACTATGAGCCAAGTGATGAGCGATAAAGGAGGTGCTGTCGCATGAAGTTCACCATAACGATATCGCAGGATGAAGACGGGATGTATATTGCCGAGTGTCCAGCCATCCCCGGCTGTGTAAGTCAGGGGGCGACCGAGCAGGAGGCGGAGAAGAACATCCAGGATGCGATAAAAGAGTGTCTTGAAGTGCGGGCGGAAAAAGGGATGCCGTTGACCGTGACAACCCGCCAGATCGAGGTCCTCGTGTAATGCCGGCTATCCCGATCCTTCGGCCTCGAGAAGTTGTTAAAGCGTTCGAGAAGCTCGGGTGGGAAGTTTCGCGTCAGCGTGGCAGCCACATAATCCTCACGAAGCCGGGACACATCGCAACGCTCTCCGTTCCAAATCATCCCACCGTAGCACGCGGCACCCTTCGCAGCCTCATAGCGCGAACCGGCATGACTATCGAGGATTTTTTAGCGGCACTTACCGATTAACGTTGTTTGATACGGGAGATCGTCGCTGCGTGCGAACCTCTTCTCTTCATTTGTAATCACCCTCCTTTTATGCAATAATCCCCCATGCCGGGCAAGGACATTCAGAACATCCGCAAGCTCGTGGGCGCCGTCACGAAAGAGCAGCTCCGGTACGTGGACTGTTTCGTGGCTGACGGGATCGCGCTGTTCATGCCTGTTGGCGGGGCCTGCTTCTACGCGCTCACACCCGAGCACACCCATCCCTCCTACATGTTCGTCCTGCACTTCGACGACCGGACCGCTGTCCGCATGGACGGCGGGACCATCACCGGACTGCACGGCACGGTCTCCGCGCTCTCTCCGGGCATTCCGCACCAGGAACTGCCGTCGGACACGCCGCCCCGGTACATCGCCATGCTTATCAACCCGGGATTCTTCGAAGAGCAGTACCGATTCTATTCCCGTAGAAAACCCCCGAAGTTCCGGTACGAGATCTTTCCCCCGGGCGGGGACCTCCTTCCGCTGCTCAAACGGTTCATGATCGAGGCGGACAGCGCCATGCCGGGCAGCGAGGCCGTGCGCATGGCCCTGGGCGTCGAGATCTGCCACAGCCTGATCCGGTCGCTCATCGGCACGCCTGTTCCGAAGGACCGGCTGGCGGAGCGGGTGGAGGTGAACCGCGTGATCGAGCACCTTCACGGCCACCTTGGCGACAAGGTCACGGTGGAGACCCTTGCGGAGGTTGCGCGCCTTTCACCGTCGCACTTTACAAGAGTTTTCCGGAAAGAGCTTGGAAGATCACCGATGGAGTATGTGCAGGGTATCCGCCTGGAGCGGGCAAAGAAACTGTTGCTCGCGGGAGACAGGTCCATCTCCGATATCGCCCTGGAGTGCGGGTTCGGCAGTTCTTCCTAT
>CAYILT010000087.1:0-12201 GCA_964364055.1 uncultured Nitrospiraceae bacterium
AACAGGAGATAAAGCGCATGGGAAACGTATACTGAACGAATTTTCACTACGACGCTGCTTGTCATGGTAAGGTTTATAGACTAGCGGCATCATCCCTTGCATTGTTCAAAAAACTTCACAAAGATGCGTTCGAGGAGCTTTTCCCGACTTGGGCCGGACAATACCGGGACATAAGGGTTGCAGATATGCCGCGACACAGCAGGCCTTTAATAAAGCAGAGAAATATGATATAGTATTTTTACGATGCAAATCGCGTCAGTGAGGAGGCATATGCAAACTAAAACGCCATACGAGGATAAGATATTGAAGGAAGTGAGGGACCTGCCCGATGAGCTCCAGGAAAAACTGGTGAGAATTCTCCACATCGTCAAGCAGGAGATGATGAGCATTCCCGGATTCGATGAGAAAAGAGCAACCGGTGAATTTTTATCGGTATGCGGGACGTGGGAGGACGACAGAAGCCCGGAGACGCAGATACAGGATATCCATTCGGGCAGAAAGTCCACCCTGCGAACGGAGAATGCCTTTTGAAGTATCTTCTGGAGACGAGCACCTGTGTCTATCTGCTGAACGGCAATTCCGCCTTGAAGGCCAGGGTGAAGGACGTCGGCGTCTATTCCCTTGCCGTCGCCAATTGCGTGCTGGCCGAGTTGTATTTCGGCGCGCGCAATTCCAAAAAAGTCGACGAAAACATTCAGCGCATCGAAGAGTTTAAAAAGAACCTGATCATATTGTCCGATAGCGAGGAATCCGCCAGGCGGTTCGGGAAGATCAAGGCCGGCCTCAGAACGTCAGGCAAACTGATAGAAGACTTCGATATCCTCATTGCGTCAGTCGCTCTCGCTCACAACTGCATACTGATAACGAATAATACCGGTCACTTTGAGCGGATCGAGGGTTTGCAAATCGAGAATTGGTATAAGAGCGAATGACCTATTTGTACACCTCCATCTGAGCAAACAGCACGCCCTTCAATTAACGACCTGCATACGAGGTCTTCTTGTTTTTCATCATCAGCATTCAGAAAATAAAATAACAACTTCGACGGCCGTGTTGCGCGGATGCTCCTTTTCGCTCTCCTGTATCGCCTGGAGTTGCCGCCGGTTCTCCTGGTTCCCGTCGCTACGGAAAAGGCGGCTTACTTGTCGGCCCTTTCCGGGGCGGACATGCGCCACTGGCAGCCCCTTATCGAAATATGGCGCAAGAGATTCGCAGCAGGAGGGAAGAAGTAGAGGCGGGGAGTGGGAGAGTTGAAGGGTTATAGGGTTGAGGAACTTAACTCCAAACCCCCAAAACTCTTCAACACCTAAACTGATGTTCGACGAACGCCCAAACTCCTTAACTCTGCAACTCTTTAGCTATTTTTAGCTACGACAGAATTTGACGGGGTGGGGATGCTAAACTTGCTGTTACTATCACGAAGGCGGCTCGTATGAAAAAGGTTTATGAAAAAAAGGCCAAGAAATGGGAGGAGGCTGGAATAAAGGCACATCGCACTGCTCGCTGGGCAAAGATAATGACCAAATGGCTTATTACGAGAAATCGCAAGAATGGTGCAAAGTGGCATGTCGTGAACTTTTTGGGTCCCAACAACTCTGAATCGCGAGGTGTAGTTGATCTGCTCGCCATAAGAAAAGACCACCGAAGTCATGATGCCAAAGTTAAACGAGGTGACTTGTTCGAAATAGTGCTGATTCAAGTGAAAGGTGGCGGCGCTCTTTTCCCTACGAAGGAAGACGTTGCACGACTAAAGGCTGCCGCCAAATATCACCATGCGAAAGCCATAGTATTATCAGAATGGAAACCACGGAAGAGTCTGCAACTTTATTTACTCAAGAGGAATAGATGGATGTCGATGAAGCCTGATGAGCTCTTTTGATAGAGAGGTCTCCGATATCTATAACTAACATCAAGGAGTAGCATGACTCATTTTTGGGCAAAGACGACGTCAGAGGAGAAGCCGGGTCTTTCCGTTTACGACCACATGCTTAATGTAGGCTATGTTGCGCGATGTATAGCGGAGTTGTCACCGGAACTTCTTGAGCGGTTTCAGTTACAAGCGGCAGGCGTCGGCAGTCTTGCTGCTCTCCACGACTTGGGGAAAATATCGCCAGGGTTTCAGCGGAAGTGCGACAAATGGCTTGAAGAAAACAATTTATCAGAAATCGAACGTAATTATCGCTGGAACGTGATGGAATCGGATCATGGGAAGGTTTCTCAGGCAGCGATTCAAGATTTCCTCTTGAATACGAGCATATCGAGAGATTCGGCTTCCTATCTGGCGGCAGTCCTCGGAGCGCATCATGGCCGGATAAAATATCTCCCTAATCCGCGTGGCATCAAACCGCCGTTGATAAAACAAATCACGGAAAACAGCAGTGGCATTGATTGGAATAATGAACGCCAAAAATGCGCTGAACGACTTTGGAACATTCTCAACGGCGAAAGCTCAGTTAGTGCCTTCACTGATGAATCGCCTGCCATCTGGTGGCTTGCGGGCCTCACTTCTGTCGCCGACTGGATAGGGTCTGACGAGAGCTTTTTCCCTCCTGAGCGTAGAACGGGAGATGTTGATGTCATCTCGTTTGCAAAGCACGCACTCGAATCAATCGGATTCCGTAAGAGTGAATTTATCGATAACCTGTCATTTCACGATTTATTCCATGACGCGGAATCGCCCGATATTCGATGGGTTCCGAACGAGATGCAGGAGAAAGCACTCGCGATGATAGGTGGTCCAGGCGTGTATGTCATCGAAGCGCCGATGGGTATGGGCAAGACGGAAGCAGCGTTATGGGCTGCATATCGGTTACTCGTTTCAGGAAAGACAACGGGCATCTATTTTGCGCTTCCCACGCAGGCAACGAGCAACCGAATGCACTTGAGGATGAAGGAGTTTGTACGGCGTATTTCCCGCACATCCCATGCAAGTCGCCTGATTCACGGCAATTCCTGGCTAATGGATCAAGACCCGCCCCTATCGCCGGGCGTTACGAGCCGTGATTCCGATCGCGAGGATGCGCGAGCCGGACGGGATTGGTTCGCTTCGGCTAAACGCGCACTGATATCGCCGTTTGGTGTAGGTACTGTTGACCAGGCGTTGCTCGGCGTTGTCGCGGCGAAACATTTTTTCGTGCGGCACTTTGCCCTGGCGGGAAAAGTAGTGATTCTCGATGAGGTTCACTCTTATGACCTTTACACAGGAACGCTGATAGATAGACTTATTACGACACTTGAAGCGCTGGGCTGTACGGTTATTGTCCTGTCTGCCACCCTTTCGGGAAAACGACTTGGGCAGATTACAGAGATTCCTGGTAATGCTGCAGATAATGCGCAATTGCCCTATCCTCTTATTACTGGACGACATGAGGGAAATGTTCTTGAACCGGCAGCAGCAACGCCGCCGGAATCAAAAACCATCAAAGTTGATTTCATTGCTGCGGAGAAAGCAGCTGAAGAAGCTATTGCGCTTGCGCGAAAAGGTGGAGCGGTCATCTGGATATGCAACACCATTGCAACAGCGCAGAAACAATACCGACGCTTCAAGGCGCAGATCCGCGAGGAATTCCCCATTGGTCTTTTGCATGCGCGTTTCCCGTACTGGCGGCGCGAAATACTCGAAGACGAATGGATGGAGCGTTTCGGTAAAGCTGGAACAACCAGATGCGGATCGATTCTTGTTTCCACTCAGGTTGTAGAGCAAAGTGTCGATCTTGACGCTGATCTTATGATCACAGAACTGGCACCGACAGACATGCTTTTGCAGCGCCTAGGACGGCTTTGGCGGCATGAACGAGGGCGGCGCCCGGTTGATGTGGCCCGGTTCTGCATTATCAAAGAAGATAATAGTCTTGAGGATTTCAGAAGTATGGAACCGAAGGCTATCGTGGACGCTCTTGGAGGAAAAGCGCATGTATATGACGCATTTGTGCTTTTGAGAACTTTTCAACTGTGGCTAAACTATCCGACTGTTGTTATTCCAACGCAGATACGCGAGTTGATCGAGGCAACATATAGCGTCCGGGACGATGACCCGAAATCGTGGGAGAAACTATTTGATGATCGCTTTGTCCGAGATTCCAACGAACGGTTCAAAGCGGCAATGAGTAGCAACTATTGGCAACCACAATTGCCTGATGAAGAAGGCGTCCAGACGCGTCTTAACGATGTGCCGACAGTCTCATTGATACTTTGCCGGAGCATCAACAAAAAAGACGCGATGTTTATTGATAATACATCCGCGCAACTTGGCGGTGATACGTTCCTGATTCGCACGGCTCAGGCCATTCACAAGAACCTCGTAAGGGTCCCGGGATATTGCTTCGAGCGCGTTGAGTCGTGTCCCGAATTTGACGACTATCTCTTCGGTGCTCAGAGCGTCGGAATTGTTGCAGAGAGTGGAAAAATTGAAGTAAAAGGATTGAAAAACGGAATCCAATTTAGCTATTCCAATGATTTAGGACTCGTCATTGAAAAATCAGAAGGAGAGGGGGGAGTATGAATGTTGCATTTGACCCGTGGATACCGGTAGTAAACACAGCGGGCAAGCGAGAACTTGCAAGTCTGTCCGCAGTGCTGACCGAAGGCGAGAAATTCGTCGATCTGGCGGTGCGTCCTCATGAACGGGTGTCTTTGATGCGGCTCTTTCTCTGTGTCGCTCATGCGGCGCTCAACGGTCCGAAAGATTACGATGAGTGGTGCGAAGTGCCGAAACGCCTACCTGATGCGGTACGAAAGTATCTGGAGACGTGGAAGGATTGGTTTGAGTTATTTCACAAAGAGAGACCGTGGTTGCAGGTAGCAAAATTAAATCTGGCTCCATCTGACAAGGATAATGATACTGACGACGAGAAGGGCTGGTCAACGTTAAACAAGTTATGTTTCACCCGCGCAAGCGGAAATAACTCAACTCTCTTTGACCATGAATCAAATGGTGGAGGCCTGGGTGTATATACCGATAACGAAATTGCACTCAATCTGCTGACATTTCAAAATTTCTTTGTGGCGGGCGGCAAGGCATCATCGAGACTCTGGGGAGTTGTTGAAATGAAGAATCCGCCCAATCCCAAAGGTGGCCCCTGCGCAGGTAAATCGATTTTGTTCACATTTCTTCGGGACAATAATCTTCGTGAATCGATTCATTTAAACCTGAACTCCTACAAGGACTTAAAATTTCTTTACGGGGATTCAGGTGGCTGGCTAGGCAAGCCAATATGGGAAATGCCTATCAAATTGACAAATGATTCTGCATCGATCGCGAACGCGACGCAAACGCACCTCGGAAGACTCGTACCTCAAACACGAATTCTTCGCGTAAACGAAGATCGAAAAAGGGTCTTACTCGGCGCGGGTTTTACCTACCCGAAATTTCAGGATGAGAAAAATACCTTTCATACGGATATATTTGCTACCACTGTAGTGAATAAAAATGGAGATCGTGAATTGCTGTCTGCAAGACCGAACATTGCCATTTGGAGAGAGCTGCATTCTTTGACAGTGCGCAGAAAGGACGTATCCGGCTCAAACCGTGGCCCTCTGTGTTTGCTGAACACGGCAGACACAAGTTCTTGCGACATTATCGTAAATGCGATGATGACGAATCCGAAACAAGCTGCCGAAATAGTCGATTTAGTTGAATCGGTCTTTCATATCCCTGCTCCTTTATTTACATCCAATGGAACGGAAATCTATGAGGCCGAGGTAAAAAATGCCGAGTTTTGGGCAAACCGATTGGGGCGGGCAGTTGAAAAGTACCGAAGAGAGACAGATGGCGACTGGGAAAACAGGTTGAAAAGAGCGAAGGATAAATGGGCACTAAAAGAGAGACTGCATTCTATTGCCACTATTAACTACTGGACAACCACCGAAAAAAACCTACATCTTCTGATAGCCCATATTGAATCAATCGGCACGAACAACGCTGTCTCGACTAACGATCTATGGAGAAAAAAACTATCTTCCGCCGCTTGTGAAGCATACCGTAATGCCTGCGGACATGAGACGCCAAGGCAGATGCGGGCTTTTGCAAAAGGATGGGAGAAGTTGACGACAAAAAAAGACGAGCCTGAATCTGATACCAATGAAACGAAGGAGGATAATGCATGAGCAGGTATCTCGATGAACTCCGCAAGTGCAAAGCAAGAGATGATCGGGGGATGATGGCCAACCTTCGATGCATTCTTGTAGAGAACAAAAAGCACCGTGCGTGGCCGGCATTGAACCGCTTGGGAGTGCCGATTAAAGATGAGGTTCGATCGTTTATCGCGGGACTCTATGCTACACATCCTGAAGAAACATTAACCGGAAATTTTGGTACAACATGCAAGGCAATAGAGCATGAACGAGGCGAAACTTCGGGCAAGGACAACAAGCTTACGCCGACCGAACGACGGTTTCAGAATGTGTTGGCCGCTGAAAAAGACGAAGTATGCTCTCGCGTACTACGCATGGTACGCATGGCGAAAGCGCTGAATGTACGCATTAACTATGCTCAATTGGCGTCGGATCTGAAATTCTGGAGTGACAATAAGAAAACCGAATGGGCCGCCGAGTTCTGGACTCCGGGTGTCGCTCCGGGCACCGAGGAGGACGTATGAGCTGGCTTGCGCGTTTGGAAGTTGATGCGGAGACGGTTCATGCTGAAGGGATTTCAGATGATATTTATGCCTGGCACAAGATGCTATGGCAGTGTTATCCCGATGCGCCGGAACGGACGCGAGTTGATATCGGTTTTCTTACAAGAATCGACCAGCTTGAAGGAGCATACCGGTTTTGGGTTATGGCAAAGCAAAAACCGGAACGGCCGCAATGGTGCTCACCGGAGGACTTTGCAGTCAATGAACTTGCCCCTTCGTTTCTCTCGCACCGTTATTATGCCTTTGACCTGCGGGCGAACCCGGTGAGGGCACTGGTGCAGCGAGGTCCGGATAGTAAGCCTGTGCTGCTGTCCAATGGAAAAAGAAAACGTGGCAAGCGGGTGCCGCTGGTAAAACAGGATGAACTGAAAGCATGGCTTATCCACAAAGGGGAAATAAGATGTCGTGATCAGGACACCGGGCAAGACGTGCCTGGCGGTTTTAGAATAGTGGAAGATATGCCTCTCGAAATCAGTCCAATGGTAGAAAGTCATTTTCGCAAGAAGAAAGAGACTGCTTATCATGGAGGAGTCCAATTTCGTGGCATACTGGAAGTAACCGATACAGCACGTTTTACAGAATCGTATTTTTCCGGAATCGGCGGCGCTAAAGGTTTCGGTTTCGGATTATTGCTGCTTGCGCCGACAAAACTATAACCCCAATCAAGCGATAAAAAGGAGAAAAACCATGAAACATCTTGAGCTGCACATCATTCAATCCGTCCCTGTTGCCTGCCTCAATCGCGATGACCTCAATTCACCCAAGACAGCGATCTTCGGCGGCGTTCAACGCGCGCGTGTTTCGAGCCAATCATGGAAGCGGGCGATCCGGGAGTTGGCGAAGGAAACAGATGCCAAGGCTTTTAAGGGAAATCGTTCCAGGAGAATGGTCTATGCATTAGTGACCCGTCTTGAAAAAAATGGCATTGCCAAGGACACTGCCGTGATCATTTCTGAGCACATTGCTGGTATTGTCGAAACATTGGATTCAAAGACTGATGCCGATGGGTTCACGAAGATCAAAACGCTGATGTTTTTTTCCGATGCTGAATATGATGCGATTGCTGGTGCAATTACGGATGACATTAAATCTTGCGCTGAAAAAGTACAAAGTGCCACAAGTGCTGTCGAGAAAAGTAAAGAGGATATGAAAAATATCGTTGATGAAAAAAAGGCTGAATCTACAAAGAAGGAGCTAGAAAAGTTACAAAAAGAACTGGAAAAAAACGTTAAGGCCCTGTCAAAAGCTTTTGGTGATAAATCTATAAGAGAGGCGATCAAAAGTGCTCAACTAAAAGATGCAGCAGATATAGCACTGTTTGGACGCATGGTAGCAAATGACCATACTTTGACCGTCGAAGCCGCATCAATGTTTTCTCATGCACTCTCGACCCACAAGGTAGACAATGAAATCGATTTCTTCGCAGCAGTAGATGACCTGCAATCCAAAGAGGACTCCGGCGCAGGCCACACCAGCACGTTGGAGTTCAATTCAGCCACCTATTACCGTTTTGCCGCACTCAACCTCGATATGCTTGCCGATGCTGACCACCTGAAAAGCATGACAAAGGAAGAGCGGCAGAGTGTTGTACGGACTTTTGTGGAGGCAACAATCAAGGCCATACCAAGTGCGCGCAAGAACACGATGAATGGAAATACAATTCCTGATTATGTACTTGGTGTCGTACGGGAAAAAGGCCATCCGGTGCAACTGGTCAATGCGTTCGAGAGTCCAATTAGATCTACTTCAGGATATGCTGTTGAAGCGATAAAACGGCTGAATGCTGAATATGCTGACCTCAAGGAGACTTGGGGCATAGACGGGACTGCGATGGCGACAATTAAAAAGTCTGTCAAGGAGCAACTTAACGGGAAATCTGATACGGCAACGACTAAAAGCGATAAAGTTGATGGATTGGATGTAGTTTCACTGGACAATTTCCTAGTTGGGATGGTGCAGCATGTCATCTGATAAACGCTATCTGGCGCTCCGACTGGAGGGACCCTTTCAATCCTGGGGATTCGATAGTCAATATAACCGTCGCAATACCGGATTGATGCCGACAAAGAGCGCGATAGGCGGGATGTGTTGCGCCGCACTCGGTTGGTCACGTGGAAGCGATGAGGAGCAAAAATTTATTACGTTGTTCGGAGCTGTGCGGATGACTACAATCGCCATTCCCAGACAGGTGGCGAAAAAGGAACTGCCGGTTCGTCGGCTACAGGATTACCACACCGTACAGAATACAATGAGGGCAAAAGGAACCCTCAATACGGATTGTGTTCTCACTCACCGTCAATATCTTACAGATGCCGCATTTGGCGTTCTTCTTGAAGGAGATGCTGTTCTGCTGGGTGAAATCGCTGTTGCACTTGCTGATCCAAAATGGGGTATCTGGTTTGGACGCAAGACCTGCATTCCATCAGCGCCGTTGCTTGTTAGCTTGAAGGAGCACAGTGACGATCTATCGCGGCTCCTGAAAGAAAATCGAGAAGACGCCTTGCGACTTCTCATTGGCGAAAAGCCGATCGATTCATTCACCTGGCAGGAAGAGGTGGATAACTTCGGCGAAGGGAGTGACTCCCTCCCGGATGCGCCGGTATCGTTTGCCACAGAGCGAAGGCTGCACGCACCCAGAAGAGTCCGAACGCATCATGGGATAGGGCGTCTCTGATGCTCCAAAGGTTTTTTCGGCTGCGGGCTCATGCTGGTGAGGCGGGTGTGAAGATTCAGGGCTAAGAGGGAGATTGCTGTATGGACAAAAGCATCGCGGTTTTTAAGGGGAAGGGAATAAGAAGAACGCTCCATAAAAATGAGTGGTGGTTTGCAATAGCGGATATCGTATCGGCGCTTACTGATGCGGCCGATCCGAGCGGCTATATTAAGGATATGCGTCGCCGGGATGAGGAACTTTCCAAAGGGTGGGGGCAAATTGCCACCCCCCTTGTGATTCAGACCGAGGGCGGTCCGCAAAGAGTCAATTGCGCCAACACGGAAGGTGTTTTCCGCATTATCCAATCAATTCCCTCTCCCAAGGCCGAGCCTTTCAAGCGCTGGCTGGCCAAGGTCGGTTATGAGCGGGTGCAGGAGATCGAGGACCCGGAACTGGCGACTAAGCGGACGCGGGCGTTGTATAAGGCCAAGGGCTATTCCGACGACTGGATCGAAAAGCGCATGCGCGGGATTGCGATCAAGGAAGAACTCACGGATGAATGGAAGAAGAGGGACGTGCGGGAGCAAAGAGAGTATGAGATTCTTACCGCCGAGATAGCGAAGGCCGCTTTCGGCATTACGCCGGGCAAGCACAAGAAGATCAAAGGTCTGAAGCGCGAAAACCTTCGGGACCATATGAACGACCTTGAGTTGATATTCTCGATGTTGGGTGAAGCTGCTACGACGGAGATAACCCGTGTCAATGACGCGAAAGGATTTCACGAGAGCAAGCATGCCGCGCGCAAGGGCGGGGAGGTTGCTGGGAAGGCACGGAAGGACCTTGAACAGAAGACCGGCAAACGTGTTGTTTCCCGGGTAAACTATCTGCAAACGCCGGAATCGCAAAAAAGGCTAAAGCGATAAAACGTATCTACTCAGGTCAAAATCTGTTAGCCGCGAGAGAACGCAAGGAACACAGAGGAATTTAAAAAACTGAACTACATGATGTTAGGTATTTTCTTTGAGTTCTTTTGCGGCCAACCTGAGCAGTTACGATAAGACTGACATTGCCGAATATTTGCACTTCCGGGGAGTATGTCTATGAAGAAAAAGAACGAACCTGTTCCATCAAAAAACGAGTTGATCCTATATCAGACTGAGGACGGAAAAATCAGGATCGAGGTTCGGCTGCAGGATGAAACCGTCTGGCTGACTCAGAAGCTCATGGCCGAACTGTTCCAGACCTCCGTCCCCAACATCAACATACATATCAATAACATCTTTGAGGAAGGGGAGTTGGAGGCGGATTCAGTTATTAAGGAATACTTAACAACTGCCGCGGACAATAAGAAGTACCAGACAAAATTCTACAACCTTGACGTGATTATATCCGTGGGGTATCGAGTCAAATCCCATCGCGGCACGCAGTTCCGCATATGGGCTACCCAGCGGCTGAGGGAATACATTGTCAAGGGCTTCGCCATGGACGACGACCGGTTGAAGCAGGCCGGAGGCGGAAATTATTTCGACGAGTTGCTTGCCCGTATTCGGGACATCCGCTCTTCTGAAAAGGTCTTTTGGCGCAAGGTCCTGGACATCTACGCCACCAGCATAGACTATGACCCCCACGCCGATCTTTCGCAGCAGTTCTTCGCGGCGGTGCAGAACAAAATGCACTGGGCCGCGCACGGGCATACGGCAGCGGAGATCATCCATACCAGGGCGGACGCGGCCAAGCCGAACATGGGCATGACTTCCTGGTCTGGCGGCAAGCCGCAAAAGACCGACGCGGAAATCGCCAAAAACTACCTGAACGAGAAAGAACTGGATGTGCTGAACCGGCTTGTTACCATGTACCTGGAATTCGCCGAACTTCAGGCGCTTTCCCGCAAACCCATGTATATGCGCGACTGGATTGCGAAACTGGACGATTTTTTGAAGCTCAGCGGGCGCGATGTTCTGCGCCATGCCGGGCAGATCAGCCATGACAAGGCGTTGGAGAAGGCCCACGCTGAATATGAGCGATACCAGCAAGAACGCCTGAACGAACCGTCACCGGTTGAGCGGCAGTTTCTTGAAGCCATCAAAGAAATAAAGCAGATTGAAAAAGCAAAAAAAACGAAACGTCCGAGGAGGCCGGGAAAGGTCAATTAGCCGCGAAAGAACGCAGAGAACACAAGGAAGAGCAGAAAATGATTTCGGTCCTGTCCGCAAGATTGGCGATCCCTGATAGCTTAAGGTCAACCGAATTAACTGAAGGAGATTGAAGATGATTGCGATTAGCGAAATTTGCGACGCGGTACGAGAAACGGCCTATGCCGTACATGTTTATCATGGACATGGGCATCTCGAAAAGGTGTACGAAAATGCGCTGGCAAACCGGCTAAGAAAAAATGGGCTTGAAGTGAAGCAACAACATCCACTCACGGTTTATGATGAGGATGGCACTGTGTTAGGCGACTATTTTGCCGATTTGTTGATAGTTGACCGTCTAATCGTCGAACTGAAAGCATGTCGTGCGTTGGCCGACGAACATGTAGCGCAATTGCTGGGTTATCTCAAATCGGCCCGAGTTGAGCACGGACTGTTGATCAACTTTGGAAGCTACAAATTTCAGATCAAGAAATACGCATTAAGCCAAGACAGGCAATAAACCCTCAGCTGCGAAAGAATGCACTTGAAGTAAATTTATGGTCTTTCTTTGAGTTCTTTGCGTTCTTTTGCGGCTTGACTGAGTAATTACAGCTCATACAAGGTTATGGAGGTTACATGGAGATGATACTTGAGATGGGCTTTTTTAAGAAGCTCCGCGCCGGGCTGACGCTTCTTCAGGTAGTCGATGTTGACGTCCGTGTCTACAACGATTTTCGGGGCTTCCAGGCTTTCCATTGTTTCCCGAGCTCCTTGATGGGGC
>CAYILT010000088.1:0-12122 GCA_964364055.1 uncultured Nitrospiraceae bacterium
CGCCGACCAGGGAGAGAAGCTTGTCGTCCTGGCCATCGTTACGGCGGTGGATTAACCAACTCTCCCGAGCCAGGTCGATGAGACCACGGCGACACGTAGCGCGGCATGAACGAGCATCTGCCTACGATCTCAACTCATTGTTTTCTCAATTATATCGTTTTGCTTTAAAAAAGGGACTTGACAATGGATACTTTTATGATAGTATAGGATTAATTTAGTCCTATACTTAAAGGGGGTTCATAATGAATGAGACAATACATGGACTGCAGGTCGGTCAGAAAGTGCCGGATTTCAAATTCGAAACCTTCGACCCGTCAAAAGGTGATTTCGGCGAAATCAGCCTCGCTGCACAGAAAGCGGAAAGAAAGTGGACCATCCTGTTCTTCTATCCTGCGGACTTTACCTTCGTCTGAGCGACCGAGTTCGCTGCTCTGGCGGAGCAGTATGAAGAGTTCAGGAAGCTGGGGGCGGAGGTCGTCACGGTCAGCACCGATACCAAGTTCGTCCACCTTGCCTGGCAGCGAGACGAGAAGCTGCTGCAAAAGGTCGCCTATCCCATGGGGTCGGACACAACGGGCAAGGTCTCGCGCATGTTCGGCGTCTATGATGAGGCAACAGGGCTCGCGCTCAGGGGGGCCTTCATCATCAGCCCCGAGGGCACGCTCCTGAACTCCGAGGTCAACTACTATAACATGGGCAGGAACATCGACGAGCTGTTGCGAAAAGTGAAGGCGAACCTCCACCTTGCGGCGCATACTAACGAAGGTTGTCCGGCCACGTGGAAACAAGAAGGCGACAAAACCCTGAAACCGTCCGCTGCCATGGTCGGCAAGGTCTACGAGGCGCTCAAGTGACCCTATGCTCGTAACGAGAGAGACAGATTACGCTGTTCGGTGCGTGTTGTATCTTGCTCGCGAGAGGAACCTGATTGCGAGCGTCACCGAAATTGCCGGGGTCATGCATATTCCGAAGACCTTTCTAGCCAAGATCCTGCAACGGCTCGTACGCGGAGGGATCGTTGCATCCATCCGCGGCATGAAGGGCGGTTTTCATCTTATCCGAAAACCCGCTGAAATCACCCTCCTCGACATCATGGAAGCTATCCAGGGGCCGGCCTGCATCAACGTCTGCGCCGTCGAGAGTAAACAATGCCGTCTAAGCTCGACCTGCGCCGTTCACCCTGTCTGGGTAGAAATACGAAAGGAGGTGGAAAAACGGCTCAAGAAGGAAACGATCGACCAGCTTATCAGGAAGTAATTTTTTCTTACGCTTAATTGGGGCCGCGAGGTTCCTGACAAAGGAGGCAACAGTATGAGTGATTATCAATACGATAATCAGACGGTAAAGGGATTTATCGTATCCTCGATCTTCTGGGGAGTAGTCGGGATCGTGATCGGGCTCTGGATCTCGGCGCAGATGTGGATGCCGTCCCTGAACTTTCCGCCTTACTTCACCTTCGGAAGACTACGGGTAGTGCATACGAACGGACTGGCGTTCGGCCTCGGGATCGGCGCCATCTTCGGAATATCCTATTATATCATCATGCGCCTGACAAAGCGGCCCCTGCTCTTCCCGAAGCTCGCGCGGCTCCATCTCTATCTCTTCAATGTCGCCATTGCGCTCGCGGCCTTGAGCCTGTTCCTCGGGATGAACCAGTCGCTGGAGTACGCGGAGCTCGAATGGCCGCTCGACATCGTCGTGGTCATCCTCTGGGTGATGTTCGCCGTAAACGTATTCGGCACGATCATCAAGCGGAAAGAGGAGCAGATGTACATCTCGCTGTGGTACATCCTCGCGACGGTCGTTGCCGTTGCCGTGCTCTACATCGTAAACAATCTCTCGATCCCCGCGGGCTGGACCAAGTCCTACTCTGTTTTCGCGGGCGTCAACAGCGCCAACGTTGAGTGGTGGTATGGTCATAACGTGGTCGGTTTCCTCCTCTCCACGCCCATCCTGGCGATGTTCTATTATTTTCTGCCTAAATCAACAGGCCTTCCGATCTACAGCCACAGGCTGTCCATCATCTCGTTCTGGTCCCTCATCTTCGCCTATCTCTGGACCGGAGCGCATCACCTGGTGTACACTCCGCTGCCCGACTGGATTCAGACCCTCGCCATCGCGTTCACCATTTTCCTGATCGCGCCGTCCTGGGGTTCCGTGGTGAACGGCTACTACACGGTCGGCGCCGACTGGTCGAAGATGCAGACGAATTACCTCACCAAATTCTTTATTCTCGGCATTACCTTCTACGGCCTGCAGACAGTCCAGGGACCAACGCAGGGCCTGCGGATCGTGAGCCAGCTGATCCACTTCACGGACTGGGTCCCCGGCCACGTGCACATGGGGACCATGGGCTGGGTAACGATGACCGTAGCGGCGGCGATCTACTACATCATCCCGAAGATCTACAATACCGAGATATACAGCGTCAAGATCGCGAACGTCCACTTCTGGCTTGTGCTGATCGGACAGCTCATTTTCTCGATCACCATGTGGATCACCGGCATCATGCAGGGCGCTCTCTGGAAGGCCACGAACCCGGATGGGAGCCTTAAATACACGTTCATGGACGTGGTCGCGAAGAACTACCCCTATTGGAAAATGAGAACGCTCGGGGGGGTGATCTTCACGATAGGCATGCTCTTCTTTATTTACAATATCTACATGACAATGCGCAAAGGCAAGGCCGCTCTTGCCGGCGCCAGGGCATAGGGGGTGATACCATGGCGGGTGATCTCTATAAAAAACCGATTCTGTTCGCGATCGTTGCGGCCGTAGTCATCCTGATCGGGACCGCGGTGACCATGTTCATCCCGATGCTGACAGCGGAGATGCATCCGAAGCTGGCGGACCTCAAGCCCTATACCGCGCTCCAGCTTGCGGGCAAGGACATCTACCAGCGTGAAGGCTGCAACAACTGCCACACGCAGACCGTGCGGCCGCTCAAGACCGAGGTCATGCGATACGGCGAGTACTCGAAGGCCGGGGAGTTCACGTACGACCGGCCGTTCCTCTGGGGTTCGAAACGCACCGGACCGGACCTCGCGCGCATCGGCGGTAAATATCCCGACCAATGGCATGAGATCCATTTTGATAATCCCCAGTCGATGTACGCGGAATCCAACATGCCTTCGTACGGCTGGATCAAGAGCAACAAGCTCGACCCAACGGACATCGAAGCGCACATGAAGGCAAATGACTTCCCGTATACGAGCGAGGAGCTTGCGCAGCTGAAGGACAAGAACGAGCTCGATGCGCTGATCGCGTACATACAGGTGATCGGCACGGCCGTCACCAAGGCTCATTAAGAACGAGGAGAAATAAACTATGACTGACCAATCGGATATCGACAATATTGAAGCATTCGAGTCGAAAGAAACCGGCCGGCGCATTCCCATCGGCTGGCAAATCCTTTTTTGGGGCCTGATCATCTGGGGCATCTATTATGTTGCCGCATATACACCGACCATCAGCGGCTGGTCCCAGGAGCGAGCATATACCGAATCGCTGAAACCGTGATCCACCGGGAGTCGGGGGCCCGCTTGCACCACGATGCAGCAACACGAAGCCACCCCCCGACCCCTCTTTTCCCTTTCGCACAATTAATGTCATGGAGGCGTGTATGGATATCTCAATCATCGCCACAATTGGATTCACCACCGCGGCAATCATCGGCATCGTCGTCCTTGTTTTTTCAGCAGGCAAAGAAAAGGGCGACTCCCGGAATTGACCACTTCTGAAAGAGTTGAGGATCATAACATGGTTAAACAGGTATGGGCATATGGTCTGTTCGGGCTCGCACTGGTTGTGCTCTTCGTGATCATTATCGCGCATTACTATTCGAAGAAGCGGCACAGCAAGGTCGAAGAAATAAAATATAAAATGCTCGATGATGACTAGAAAGTTTCACCGGTTCAGACGTATTTCGGGCGCACTTCTTCTGATCATCCTCATCGGCCTCCCCTTCCTTCGTATAAACGGGGAAAGCGCGCTGAGGTTCGATGTCCCGACGCTCCGGCTGCTGTTCTTTGGGACCGCGATATGGATGCAGGATTTTTTTATAGTTCTGAACGCGGTGATCTTTCTGACTTTTCTTGTCCTTTTCACCACGGCCGTCTTCGGACGGGTATGGTGCGGCTGGCTCTGCCCGCAGACGGTCCTGGTCGACGCTACCTCGTTCATGGACGCGTCCCGGAAACGGGGATATGCGGCCAGGGCGGCTGCTTCCGTGGCAGTCGGAGCAATCAGTTTGGTCATCGCCGCAAGCTTGATCGGGTATTTTGTGTCGCCCTACGACCTCCCCTCGCTGTTCAAGACAGGCGGCGCACCCGTGACGATCGTTACCGGTTCCTGGGTTGCCCTCACCATAATCCTCTTTCTTGATCTGGTCGCCTTGCGAAGGGGATTTTGCGCAACGGTCTGCCCTTACGCAAAAATGCAGAGCGTTCTGTTCGACGACCGGACCCTCGTGGTCGCATTCGATGGCCGGCGAGCTCAGGAGTGCAAGGAATGCCTCGCTTGCGTTACAGCCTGCCCTGTCGGGATCGACATCAGGAAGGGTCCTCACATGGCCTGTATCCACTGCGCGGAGTGCGTGGATGCCTGTACGGAGCGGATGGCCAAACGGGACCGTCAATCGCTGGTTGGATATTTTTTCGGCGCCCCCGGCGAGCGAGGTTCAGGGGCCCGTGTAAATCCCCTGCTCACCGGCGTGCTTACCGCGAGCTCGTTGGCGTTTCTGATGTATCTTTCCCTCACGCGAATGCCCTTCGATATGAACGTGCGCTTGAAGTATACCGGTGTTGCGGAAGTCCGGGCGGACGGCGCCATGATAAATTCATATGAGCTGTCTCTCAGGAACATGGGGAACACGGACCTTGAGCTCGATCTGAGCGCATCTTCTTCTACAGCTCCTGAAATTGAAATCCGGGTATCACCTGATTTCGTAATGCTCAAACAAGGGACCGATATCATGAAAATACCGGTCATCGTAGCACTTGAACGAAAAGAAGTCGCGGAAAAGTGTCCCGTGAAAGTAACGCTTACCCTCCGGTCAAAGCTGCTCGATAAGAGCATCTCAAAGCCTGTATTTTTTATGTTCCCTGTAAATAAATAGGAGATTTGCTCATGCGTCTTTATATTATCATCATAGTACTGGCATGCATCCTTGCTCTGACTGCCACCATCGGAACTATTGTTGTCGGATCCCGGAGTTTTGAAGGGATCGTCGTCGACAATCCCTATGAGACAGGCCTGGCATGGGATGAAGAGCGCCGGAACCGGGAAAGTCTCGGATGGGCTGTTGCTCTGCAGAAAACAACGTATAAAACCGGAAAGAACGATTTTATCGTCATGGTTCGCGATAAGAACGGGGCCCCGCTTTCCGATGCCGTCGTGTCCGTTGCCGTCAGCAGGCCGTCTACGAGGGCGTTTGACAGGACCTATCACACGGTTGTGCGGCCCAACGGACGATACCGTACTGAGCTCGATCTTCCGCTTTACGGGAACTGGGGTGTGATCATTGATGTCAGCCGCAAGAATGACCGCACCAGCTTCAATAAAATGATATCCGCGGACCAGGACAGACCATGAAGCAATTTTATGACATTATGCGCGTTCTCCGCATGTTCCTCGCCACGGCGGTCATTCCGGCCGCACTGCTCATCGTCGTTGCCGCACCTGCCGCTTCCGCGGCGGAAACCACTCGTCACTGCGATATCCAGAATGCTTCCTGCATCATGAGGACCGGCGACGGGATGACGATAGAATTTGATGTTCAGCCCAAGCCCGTAGCAGCAATGACCGAGAGCACGTTCGTGGTCACCGTCACCCGGAATGGAATGCCGGTAACTGACGCATCGGTCCAACTCGACCTCTCCATGCCCCCTATGTTCATGGGTAAGAACCAGCCGGTACTTAAACAGAGCAAGAACGGGAGATACGAAGGAAAGGGCGTCATCACCCGGTGCGCAAGCGGAAGAAAAACCTGGCAAGCGGACGTTGCAGTAGTATCCGCCGGAAAAACCGCTGTCGCGGCGTTTGTATTCGAGGTGAAATAACGTGGAAACAGGTTATATCCTGGCGCTCACGACCGGCATCCTCGGAGGCTTCGGACACTGCATCGGCATGTGCGGGCCCCTCGTGGCGTCCTACTCGCTGACTGGATCAACCCAGCCCAGGCCGCTTATCAGCCGCATGGCTCCCCATCTGCTGTACAACAGCGGCCGGATCACCACCTACACGCTCATCGGCGGCGTCATGGGCTTGTCGGGATCATTCATCAACGTCGCGGGCAGACTGGCCAATCTCCAGAATAGTGTGGCCGTTTTTGCCGGCGTCATTATGATCCTTATGGGCGTAAGCATAGCAGCCGGAGGCCGTAACACTGCCTGGATCGAAAAACACAACATGTTCGTACTCCGTGCAGCAACGGGGATCAGGGCCTCTTCGTCATCGCTTCGCTACTTTCCCCTCGGCATCGTTCTTGGCCTTCTCCCCTGCGGTCTTTCGTACACGGTCTTTATCGCGGCAGCGGGGACCGGCGGCCTTTTTCCGGGGATGCTGACCGCCCTGCTGTTCGGACTGGGTACGCTGCCTGCGCTCCTTGCATTCGGGGCCGTCATATCTTCGCTCACTTCTGTTCTCCGCAGCAGGATCTACCGGGCAAGCGGGGTCCTTGTCATCCTCATGGGGATTTATTATCTGTATCAAGGGATCAGCCTCTATGCCGATCTGTGATCACTGCATGCTCGAAGTTTCAGAAAAGGACGCCGTGTACGACGACATCAACGGCTTGAAAAAGGTATTCTGCTGCCACGGATGCAACGGGATCTACCGGCTCATCAGGAGCGAAGGTCTTGAAGAGTTCTATGTAAAACGGCGCGAGTGGACGCCCGGACCCGCTGAAGACCAGTCAGTGGACGTATCGGCCTTTGCGGAAGGCCTGAGGCGCGTAGGCGACCAGATCGAAACTGACGTTATCATTGACGGCATTCGCTGCGCATCCTGCATCTGGCTGAATGAAAAGATCCTGCTCCGGACCAGGGGCATCTCATACGCAAGCGTGAATTATGCCACGCACCGCGCCAGGATCCGGTGGAATCCCGCGGAGAGCGATATCAAGACCATCCTCGCCAGGATCAGGTCCATAGGCTATACCCCCAAACCATTCCTGCCCAGGGCCTGGGAGGACGAGCAGAAAAAACAGGCCCGCGACCTTCTCCTCCGCTTCGGGACCGCGTCCTTTTTTTCCATGCAGCTCATGCTGTTCTCCATCGCCCTGTACGCGGGATATTTTCAGGGGATGGACGAAAGAATCAAGTCCGTATTTCACGCGATCTCCTTTGCGCTCACGACGCCGGTCCTGTTCTACTCGGGCTGGCCGATCATCCGGGGTTCGCTGCGAGGCCTGAAAAATCGTATGTTCAATATGGACGTCCTGATCGCGGCCGGAGCGCTCTCCGCTTACGGCTACAGCATCCAGCAGATGCTCGTGAATGGGGAGGTCTATTTCGACACCGCGGCCATGATCATCACGCTCATCCTGCTCGGCAGGTACATTGAGGCGGGCGCCAAAGGCAGGGCGTCGGAGACCATCGGCAGACTGATGCAGCTGAGTCCCAGAGAAGCCCGGAAACTGGAGCTCGCAGCGGACCAGCCGGAAATGGATGGCCGATGGCACCTCGCCCCTCGTCAGATGGTCCCGGTATCGTCGCTTCGCGCGGGAGATCTGGTCGAAGTGGTCCCCGGCGAGAAGATCCCCGTGGATGGTTTCGTGGTTTCCGGGACAACAGAGGCCGATGAATCCATGCTCACCGGAGAGTCGAGGCCTGCATCAAAGACCGCGGACGCGGAAGTATTCGGCGGAACGCACAACCTCTACGGAAGCATTGTGTTCAGGGTGACCAAGACCGGTAAGGGAACGGTGCTCGCGCAGATCATCCAGGCGGTGGAGGATGCCCAGGCGCGCCGGGCGCCCATCCAGTCAGTGGCTGACCGGGTTGTCGGCTATTTTGTGCCGGCTGTCCTGCTCATTGCCCTGCTGACCTTTCTTGGATGGATGTATCAGGGCGCACCAATAGCCCGGGCCATGATGAATGCGGTCTCGGTCATGGTGATCGCCTGCCCCTGCGCACTCGGACTGGCGACACCCCTCGCGATCCTGATCGGCACGTCCCACGGCGCCTCGCGCGGCATCCTGATCAAAGGCGGCGATGTGATCGAGAAGGCCGCGAAAGTGGATTTCGTCGTGCTGGACAAAACAGGCACGATCACCGAAGGAAAACCCGTTCTCAGCCAATGCTTCGCTATCGGCCTGCCGGACAGCGAAGTGTTAAGCCTTGCGCGGTCCCTTGAACAACGGTCTGAGCACTCGGCCGGCAGGGCCGTCGTCGAGGCCGCTCGCGGGTCTGAGCCGTACGACGTATCGGAATTTTCCGCGGTTCCCGGCAAAGGAGTCAGAGGCATGATCCACGGAAGGCCGGCGCTCATCGGCAGCAGGGAATTCATCGAATCCGAGGGAAGCAACGAACGAGTTGACGCTCTTCTGGACAAGGACCAGGTCGCAATGATCAGCGAGACGGAACGATCAGGCGCCACGGTCATCTACCTGTCCTATGACGGCCGCATCCGCGGTGTATTCGCGGTTTCCGACAGGGTGAGAAAAGAGGCCGCCGAGGCCGTCGGCATGCTCAAAAAGGCGGGGCTCGGCGTTGCCATGATCACCGGCGACACACTGAATACGGCGGAGGCGGTGGCGAGAAGAACCGGGATCGAGCTGGTAAAGGCCCAGGTATCGCCGGTGATGAAGGCAGGAGAAATTCAACGAATGAAGAACGAAGGAATGCACGTACTGATGGCAGGCGACGGGATCAACGATGCCCCCGCTCTCGTGCAGGCCACGGTCGGCGTAGCCATGGGCCGTGCCACGGACATCACGCTTGAAAGCGCGGATGTAGTCATTATGCGACCGGACCTCAGGCTTGTCGCCGACGCCGTGATGCTCATGAAGAAGACCTTCTCGATCATCCGGCAGAATATCTTCTGGGCGTTCTTCTATAATATCGTCGTCATCCCTTTGGCAATATTCGGCATCCTTCACCCGATCGTGGCTGCCGGGGCCATGGCGTTCAGTTCGCTTTCCGTGGTCGGGAATTCCCTGCGCGCGAGGCTGCGCTGATGGGGAGCGTGTATCTTCTCATATTCCTGATGCTGTGCGCCGGACTTGCCGCGTGGCTGTTCTTTCTTTGGGCGGTCAAGAGCGGTCAGTACGACGACGTGGAAGGTCCGAAGTACCGCATGCTCGATGACACAGACGATGACAAAAGGACCCCCGGAGATGAAGAGGACAATAAAACCATTGCTGAAAGGAGCAATGAACATGAACATAGCGTGGACTGAAAGCCTTGCAACGGGTTCAGCGGAGAACGATTCACAGCACAAGGAATTGTTCCAGCGGATTGACAGCCTTCTTACGGCCTTTGACAAAGGTCCAGGCCGGGAAGAGCAGTGCGCATTCGATCATAATACGAGGAGAACCATGACTATTCAATGGACTGAAGATCTTGCAACGGACATCGAGGACATCGATCATCAGCATCAGGAATTGTTCGGCCGCATCAACGATCTCCTGCAGGCCTGCAACCAGGGCAAAGGACGGGCGGAGGTCGGCAAGACCATCTCATTTCTGGAAGACTATGTCGGCACGCACTTCTCCGCGGAGGAAAAGATCATGCTCGCGCACCGTTTTCCCGGGTACGTGGCCCACAAAGCCGAACATGTCCGGTTCACCGCCAACCTGAAAGACCTCAAGCGGCAAATGATAGACGACGGTCCTGGTATCCACATCATCATCCTGACGAACCACATCGTTATCGACTGGCTTATAAATCATATCCGCACCCGTGACAAGGCCTTCGGCGCCTATATGAGAACCGGCGTCTGATGAGAACGCACGGGCGCTCCCGCCCGGTCATACCAGAGATTTTTCCCCATGCTTGATACCCGGAACTTCCACGACCAACTGAGCTGGCTGATAAAGATCAGATGGACCGGCATCATTGGCGGGCTGATCGGCGCCACAGTACTGAGGGAACTTTCCGGGCTTCCCGGGTCCCTCACTTTACCGCTGGGCATCGCTGCCTTCATCGCTCTCTATAACGCCTATTTCCTCTGGAAGCTTGACCCTTCAACCGAACACACGCTTCGGCTCGCCGTCATGCAGATCGTGCTCGACCAGATTACGCTGGCGGTGATCCTGTACCTGACGGGCGCCTTCTACAGTCCTTTTGTCTACGCCTTCCTTTTTCACGTACTCATCGCCGGGATCATGCTCCCCTACCGCGTAACGATCGTGATCGCGCTTCTTGCGGCGCTGTTTCCCATCTCGGTCTTCGGAGCGTACCACACCGGAATTCTTCCGCGGTGCGATCTTTTACACTCTGATCAGGTCCTTGAAGCGGACATACCCGTCTTCATCCACCACGTCGCCGCGTACCTCACGACCATCGCCCTAACAGCGTATTTCGCGGTCCACCTGAGCAGACGTCTGCATCAGACAGGCTGTGAACTACGCCGAAGCAACCAGAAGCTTTCCGCCATTGTCGACATCTCCCGTCCCTGCGCGTCACTGCCGGACCTGGAAATCGTCCTTTCAGAATCATTCCGGACCATTCTGCACGATGAGGAGATCAGCGTCCGTCTCATCATCCTCGATACTGAAGCCCGGAGTATTCGGTGCCATGAATTCTTCTCGTGCGCCAGTTTTTCATGTACGGCATTCAATACGGACCTTGCCTGCTGGCAGATGTCCGGGACCCGCTGCCGTACGGGGGAGGAGGACCATCCGCTTTCCCAGCGCGGAGCTCAGGCTTCGCGCTTCTTGTTTCACCCCCCGGCGAAGACGTATGAGGAGAAAGTGAAGACTTGCAGCCACTGCGATTATTTTACTCACGTGGCCGCCGCGCATATTGAAGCGATGCCCGCGCGTCCCGATTCCGGCCATTTCTCGCGCAAGATACAGCGGGAGCAAATAGCATTCACGCGTGATGCGCTGCGAAAAGGGCGGCAGGTGATGCACTTCTTCAAGCAGGATTCACGCTGTTCGTCGTCTCCACCTCGCGCCGCAGGGCTGATATTTCCTCTCCGCATGCGGGACCGGATATCTGGCTTGCTGCTGCTCTCATCAAAAACAGACCTTTCCTTCACCGAAGACGCGCGGGGCTTCTTTCACCTGCTTTTCGAGATCACTTCATCGAGATTATTCAGCGCCGGCCTGTTCGAGTATATCGAGAACTCCTATCTCCAGACCGTGATGGCGCTGGCGAATGCCGTAGAGGCCAAGGATCCCTACACGCGGGGGCACAGCGAACGGGTCGCCTTCTACAGTGTTCAGATCGCCAATGTTTTGGGACTGTGCCGGCAGGAGAAGGAACACCTGAGCTTTGCCGCAATCCTTCATGACGTGGGAAAAATAGGTGTCACCGCGGGCATATTGGGCAAACAGGACAGGCTGGCCGGGCTGGAACAGGAGGATGTCCGCGCCCATCCGCTGATCGGCGCACGGATTCTTGAGCCCGTGCATTTTCTCAAACCGGTCATCGCCGCCATCCGTCACCATCACGAGAATTTCGACGGATCCGGTTACCCCTCAGGGCTGAAAGGCGCGGATATTCCCTTTAAGGCCAGGATCGTAAAGGTTGCCGACGCCTGGGATGCAATGACCTCGACCAGACCGTATCGAGAAGCGTTATCCCAAAGCGCCGCTTTGGAACAACTCACACGATATGCGGGGATACAGTTCGATTCGAAAATCGTCGGCGTATTCGTCAATTACCTTGTCCAACAACACGGATTGTGAGCAAATACTCATGCACCCTGAACGAAATTCACAGGGGACTGAGCAACCGCCGGAATGATCTCTGTCATACTCATAAACCGGACCCCGCAAGCCCCCCCTTCGTCTGCTCAGGTACTGCGTGGAGGGAAAAGGAACCTTCACCGTGGCCGGCGAGAAGACCTGCATCCCCTGCGACCCGAATGTTCTCCATGGCTTCGCCGCGGACCAGGCAGAGAAGCTTGTCGTCCTGGCCATCGTTACGGCGGTGGATTAAGCGCGCTGCGTC
>CAYILT010000089.1:0-11957 GCA_964364055.1 uncultured Nitrospiraceae bacterium
TACAACGCCTCGCCCCACTGGTCCCCGCGGGGGGACCGCATCGTATTCGTTTCTCAGACGAAGGGGCTGTTCAAGATCGCTACCGTCAATCCCGACGGCTCCGACTTCCGTATCCTCACGAACGCAAACGGGCCGGGCAACGACGAGAACCCCATGTGGTCGCCATCGGGCAGGCAGATCGTGTTCAGTTCGAACCCCGCGGGTTCGCGGGGCAAGTCAGGCATCTATATCATGAACGCCGACGGCACCGAACTTGAGCGCATCACACCGAACGATGCCAACTACACCTCGCCCTCCTGGTCGCCCTGATAGCAGCCGAATCGGAGAATCGAGGGACCGGAGCGCGGATTTTTCCCCATGGCCGGCTGCTAAGTATTTCTCCTTGTCTCCGTTACTCCGTGGTGGAATTTCCTTATGAATCGTTTATCCAACGAAAAGTCACCCTATCTCAAGCATGCCGCGCACCAGAAGATCGACTGGTACCCGTGGTCGGACGAGCCTTTCCTCCGCGCCGGGCGGGAAGGGAAGGCCGTGTTCCTCTCGTCAGGCGGCGTCTGGTGCCACTGGTGCCACGTGATGGCGAAGGAGTCCTTTGAGAACGACGAGGTAGCGGCGCTTCTGAACGAGCTGTTCATCTGCGTGAAGCTCGATCGCGATGAGCGGCCGGACATCGACCGGCGCTATCAGCAGGCCGTGGCGCTCATGGGAGGCGGGGGCGGCTGGCCCCTGTCGGTGTTCCTGACGCCGGACCGCCGGCCGTTCTTCGGCGGCACCTATTTCCCGCCCGATGACCGCTTCGGCAGGCCGGGCTTCATCAAAGTGCTCAGATCGGTGCACGAGTTCTACCAGTCCCGGAAAGGAGAGGCCGTCGAGTACGGGGTCCGCATCATGGACGCCATGAAGGCCGAGGTCCTTGAGGCGGGGGACCTCACGAGAGATTCTCTGGAGCAGGCGAAGATCGCCATGCTCGCGCACTTCGATGTGCAGCACGGCGGCTTCGGCGCGAGTCCCAAATTTCCCATGCCCGGCGCCCTTGAGTTCCTGCTCCATCAGGCGGCGACGCGGAAGGACCGGACCGCGGAGAACGCGGTGAGGACGACGCTCGATGCGATGGCTCGGGGAGGTTTCCACGACCATCTTGGCGGAGGGTTTCACCGGTACTCCGTGGACGAAGCATGGTTCGTGCCGCATTTCGAGAAGATGGCGGACGACAATGCCTGGCTCCTGCGAAACTATATCGATGCCTACGCCCTGTTCGGCGAGGAGCGGTATAAGGAGGTCGCGGACGGAATCATCCGGTTCGTCCGCTCGGTGCTGTCGGACCGGATGGGCGGTTTCTTTGCGAGCCAGGACGCGGACGTGACGCCCGACGATGAGGGCGGCTACTTCACCTGGACCGACGAGGACTTCAAGCGGGTCCTGACCATCGAAGAGTACGAGGTCCTGTCCCTTCGGTTCTTCCATGAGCGCGGCGCCCTTCCTCATGATCAGGCGAAAAAGGTCCTGTGCGCCGCCAGAGAGTTAAGGGAGATCGCAAAGACCCTCGGCATGTCCGGGGAGGCTGTCACGACGATCATCGCCCGCGGCAGGGAAAAGCTCCTGGCTGAGCGGGACGGACGGGAAACGCCGTTCGTGGACAGGACGCTGTATACATCGCTCAACGGGATGTTCATTACCTCCTTTTTGAAGGCCTATCGGGTCCTGGGAGACGCCGGTCTCCGGGACTTTGCGCTCAAAAGCCTTGACCGGGTCCTGAAGGAACGGTTCATCGACGGGGCGCTCTATCACACCGAAGGTGTTCCCGCGGTGCTTGACGATCACGTATACATCATCGAGGCGCTCGTTGCCGCCTATGAAGCGACGGGAGATCTTGCCTGGCTTGACGCCGCGACGGCTTTCATGGACCGGTGCCTGGAGCGGTTCGGGGACGGTGAGGGCGGGTTCTTCGATACGGGGGAGGAGGTGCTCGGCGCCCGGCTCAAGCGCGTTGAGGACATCCCCCATCCTTCGGCGAATGCCACCGCCGCCCTGCTGCTTATCAAGCTGTTCCATCTCACCGGCAGGGAGTCTTACCGCAGTCAGGCCGGGAGGGTGCTCAGAATATTCTCGGTCGCGGTGAACGAGATGAGCATCCATGCAGGGACGTATTACTGCGCGCTCGACGCCTGGTTCACCACGCTCAAACTGACCGTGGAGGCAGTTCCCTCCAGCGACCTCGCCGTCGCTTCCCGGCGTCTCACCGGCCCCTATACCGTCGTCGTCTACGGCGAGGACAAGGGGCGGATCGTCCCGTGCATCGGCGAAACCTGTTATGCGCCTGTCACGAACAACGAAGAGCTCGTGCGCATTGCGTCACGACTGGTATCCGCATAATCCAAAAAAGCTATTATAATTGACAACCTTCGGGCAGTATGCTATTCTCGTTGTGGTAAGAAAGCGCCCTGCATCAATTCTTTGTCAGGTACCATGCATTCTCAGCAGTGACCCTGCTCCCACAGTTTCCGGGAACAAGCGCGATAAAAAACCCACTAAGGAGGACAGTATGAAGAGAACAACAGTTGTTTCGTTGATGGTGATCTTAGTGCTGAGCATTTTTGCATTATACGGCTGCCCCAAGAGCGCAGACGTGAGTTCCGCGCCTGAGTCGCAGCCCCAGAAGGTTGAACAGGCCCCCGCGGCGGCGGCTGCAGATGCAGCGAAGGCCGCTGAAGAGAAAAAGGCGGCGGAGGACGCTGCCGCGGCAAAGGCGGCAGAGGATGAAAAGGAGAGAGAGCGGGCGGCCAAAGAGGCGAGCGGACTCAAAACCATCTATTTCGACTTTGATAAATCCTTTGTCCGCGATGACGCCAAGGCAGTGATGAAGGCAAACGCGGAATGGCTCAAGGCCAACCCCAAGGCGAAGGTCCGCATCGAGGGCAACTGTGACGAGCGCGGGACCATCGAGTACAATCAGGCCCTTGGCCAGCGCCGCGCAGCGAGCGCAAAGAAATATCTTACGGACCTGGGTGTCTCCGGGAAACGCATCTCGCTCATCAGCTACGGCAAGGAGAAACCGGTCTGCAAAGAGAGCACCGAGGATTGCTGGCAGATGAATCGGAAGGCCGATCTCGTCGCTGCGGAGTAATCGATCACAGCGCGGGGAAAGGGAGGACATTCCCGGCACCCGCGCTTTTTCTCTTTAAGGGCCCTGGCATGAGCAGGACGAAGGGCTCTGGGTCACGGCACTACCCCGGTGTAAGAAGAACAATGAACATACCGCTAAGAACATACCCTCTTGTCATCGCCATGCTGATACTCGCTTCCGGCTGTGTGCCGCAGGCGGAACTGGTGAAGCTTCGGAACGAGATGAACGATCTTCGCTCTGACGTGAAGGAGGTGAAGGGACGCGTCCCGGACCTCTCGGGCATCGAGAAGCGCCAGGACCGGCTCGAGACGGATATCAAGGGCACCACCGATCTTCAGAAGGTCGTTGCCGACCAGGGCGCGAGGCACGACCAGCTCGTGACGGACCTCCAGATCATGCAGGGCAAGCTCGAAGAGAACAACTTCCGCATGAAGGAGCTGGCGCAGAAGCTCGACGACAAGACCTATAAGCTATCGGAGCTCGGCTCCCGGGTCGAGCAGCTTGAGAACAAACTGAGGTCCCAGCCGTCCGGCACCGCTGCCCAGGAAACAAAGCCGGCGGCAAAGACCCTGGAACCGTCCGAAGCATACCATCAGGCCAAGAGCGACTACGACAAGGGGAACTTTGACCTGGCCATCGCCGGGTTTGAGAACTACCTGAAACAGTTCCCCGACGCGAGCCAGGCGGACAGCGCCCTGTACTGGATCGGAGAATGTTACTACAGCCGGAAGGAATATGATAAGGCCATCGAAGAGTTCTCAAAGGTCATCAAGAACCATCCCAAGAGCGAGAAGGCGCCCGGCGCGCGTCTCAAGATCGGCTATTCTTACCTGAACGAGAAGAACACCGCCAAGGCCAGGGAGAACCTGAACAAGGTTGTCAAGGAGTATCCCGCCAGCAAGGAATCTGATCTCGCCAAAGAGAAACTGAAGAAGATCGGGAAGTAGAACATACCGTTAAAAGCAAAGGGAGACGCGGATGATCCGCGCCTCCCTTTTTTTGTTTCCACCTCAGGGACACCGCGGCACAGTGCTATTTCAGCGATCGCACTACGGCGATGAAATCCCCCTCCACCTTCGCCGCCTCGTCCTTCTTCACGCTGAGATAGAGATAGTACTTGCAGGCTCCCAGGCTTCTGTCCAGCTTCCAGGAAATATAATAGTTTTTCTGCTCTCCCTGCTTCGATGTCCCCGTGTAGGCCTCGAACTCCGGATCCAGGAACCCGCCCCCCATTGTATATCGCTCCCACAACCGCCGGTTCTCTGTTGTGTCGTTATTGGCGATGTTCAAGACATTGATCGCCAGGGCGTAACGGTTCTCCAGGAAGCTGCCGCAGTAGACCTGCAGCACCCCGCTGGTCCCATCCTTCTTGAACTGCGCTTTCAGCTTGGGGTCGCTCCCGTCCGGGATGGGAACAGCGGTCCAGCCGGCAGGAATGGCCATGCGGATCCCTGTATCGCTGTTCTCAAAGGGCTTCATATCTGCCGGTTCGGCGGCAAGGCCGCCGGGATAATCCGGCGCGATCTTGGGCAGGCAGCCGGATATCACGGGGAGAACCAATACAAGAGCGAGTAAGATCAGACGTTTCATAGATACCTCCTTGATGAGATGGATTGGACGCAGGCCGGCGCGGTTGCGTCCGAGTATACGCTCAATTATATCATAGAGCATCCCGCAGAGACGGCGCATGGGTATTCAGCCTGGGGGCAAGAACGAAGGTGAGGCGGGTTGATCCGGCACAGGGGACATGCCGCTGTGTTATTTGCTACTCCCGTTGGATCAAGTCAATCAGCCGATCCGAAAATCACGTTCGCTTTAAAATCTAACCTGTTGAATTTGTCGGCAAAAGTTCCCGCATCGTTTTTGGCACGCCAGATGCATATATATGTGCAGAACTGAAGACGAGAGCTATTCCGGAATGACACAGGCAAGCTTCAAGACTATGGAATATGCACTTTCGGACTTTGAAGTGAGGGGGTGAATCGGATGAAGCGGTAGAGAAGCAACGGGACAGGAAGCACAAGTCAGCTAAATTCTATTAAAAAGGGGTAACAAAATGAAGATCACAATGAAGAAGATGATTTCTGCCGTAACGGCAGCGGTGCTCACGCTTGCGTTCGGGATGGCCTACGCAGCTGACGATCAAGTGTCGTTCATGAACAACAAGGACACCGGCACCGAATTGTATAATGCTTTCCTGAAGCATGAAGCAGACATTGGAAGCGGTTCAGCGGCAGGCGGCGTCCGCGCGGAAGCAGCGATCCGGCCGGACGAGTATACAAACGATGAAATGCCGAAGTTCCCCGGTGAGATCCCGCAGTATTCGAAGCATGAAGCATACATTGCAAAGGGTTCCGCGTCAGGCGGCGTACGTGCGAACGAAACAAGCCGGGCGGATGAATATACCAGCGATACCATGCCGACGTTGTTCCAGCAGAGATGATCGCCAACGATACCGGCACCGAGCTGCACCAGATGTTCATAAAGCAGGCTGTAATCCAGCCTGCTTTATTTTAGATCCTCACGGGAATACCGCTCCCTGCGTTGCGCCGTGCTTCGTAGTTTCATCGTATTCCCGCTGGTCTTTGTTCATTTTTTCCATGCGCTTGCGGAATAGCGCCCGCACGTTTCTGTCGAGATCGTCGCAGGAAGGGGCGGGGGTCAATTGGGCCACGGCACGGGAAAGATCGTTTGCCGCCTCCACCACCATATCACGGTGCCCGTTTTCATGAGTGATAAGGTTTTTGAGGTATCGGTCCCATTTCTCCATGAGAGACCGCGGAGCATCGTCAGTCCGCTTCCATTTGGGATATCGGAAGGCTATTTCAACGATCGGCTTGAACGAATTGATGGTGCAGGTCTCTGAAGTCTGGTCAAATCCATGATCCCACTTCACGTCCCAGCTGGTGAGAGAATCGTACTTATGTCCGTCGTTCCACGTGACGCATTTTTGTTTTAGATCGCAGTGTAATTCTTTTTCGCTGCATCCGCAAATCTCGTAGTATTCGTATTTTTCAGCAACCTTCGGCGGCAGAACCTTGTTCTTCACCCGAAAAGTTTGATCGCTGTCAATGCTGGCAATATCAACCCTGTCTTCAGCCGCGAATGTTGCTGCGGCAAAGGTTATGAGAAGGAGGGAGATTGCAATAATTTTCATCATTCCCGAACTCCACACGGTTCGTTTGAACACTAGGGACCCCATTTCAAGCATGGAACGGATCTCTGTTGATCCGGTTGTCCGACAATTAGTGAAATTATACGACAGGCAGCATTTGGTTCCTAGCAAAAAATAGACTACGCAGGAGGGGGGGGCCGGCAATCCATTTGGAGAGGGTGTCTTGCCTGTTTTTCCCGGCAGTTGGCTTACTAATGTGATATATTCATAACTACTGATCGGGAATGCGCCTGCGGAGCGCAATATATAACCGACAGGTCGAAAGGGATGAAATATGGGAAAAAAGATCGTGTTCGCGATATTCTCAGTATTCTTTGGTCTTTCCTATGGCAGTGCAGTAGCGGAAGAGACGAAAGAAACGCATAAACCGCATCAGCACCGGCATGATCAATATGCGCACATGAAAAATCCCGTTCCCAGGACCGTGCAATCCATGGCAGAAGGAAAAAAACTGTATGAAAAACACTGCATAGCCTGCCATGGGGAATCAGGCAAGGGAGGCGCCGGCCCCGACCTTACGGACGCGGTATGGATCCATGGAAATACCGACGGCGAGATTTTCAATGCCATCACCGGGGGCGCACAAGGTACGGCCATGGAGAGCTTCAAAAAGGAGCTGTCGGAAGAAGCGCGGTGGCATCTGGTGAATTACCTCGTCAGCCTGAGAAGCGGGACTAAAGGCGGCCGTTAGATACTCTGATGCCTATCGTAACCCGAACAATCCACCGGAAATTGATCGCACGACTGGTCCTCGGATGGCTTTTGCTCTCCATCCTCGTGGGAGCGATTGTATATTTCATCGAGATCAGCAGGGTAGATGACTTCGTGTTGGATCGCGCGAAAGCATTATGAGGAAACAGGCCTTGCCGATAAGGCGAAAATAGAAGAGATGCTCGACGGCATTCTTGGAAAATATTTTAACTACGCATAGAACAGACGTTCAATCACGGAGGACAGGAGGAAACAATGAACAAGAAGATGGTTGTGGCAGCGGCGGTAATTGGTTTGACGGCGTCAACGGCATTTGCCCAGATGGGCGGCGGCGGCGGGATGGGCGGCCAGCAGCAGCAACCGGGCGGGATGATGGGTTCTCAGCAGTCCCACCAGATGATGGGCGGCCAGATGATGAACCAGGAGATGATGCGGGACATGTCTGGCATGATGAGCCAGATGCAGAGCATGATGCAGAAGATGTCCGGGGCCATGGAGCAGAAGCAGGGTATGGACCATTCCAAGATGCAGGACATGTCGAAGATGATGACTGATATGTCCGTCACCATGAAAGAGATGTCCGAGCATATGGGCAAGGGAACCATGGATCCCGCCACGATGAAAACAATGCAGGAGCGGATGAAGGCCATGAATCAGATGATGGACACCATGCAAAAGGGGAGTAAATAACATGAAGCAGGGCGTGGATAGCAGACTTTTTATGGGCGCAATAAACGCGAGACTTCAAAAAACGGCTTGGAATATGAGTCCCGGTCTCCGCCGCCGCGTTCAATACCTGGCCGTTCACGCCCTGCTTTTAGTGTTCTTTAGCGTCCTCCAGGTTCCTTTGAGTGCTTCGGCTGATGCGGGCCGCGGTTATCTCGACCTCGGCGGCGGTTACAAAACAGGTGATTTCGGCGCCACGACGACATCCAGCTTGTATTATATCTCCTCGACCATCGGGTATGTCGCGCCGCGATACGATGTCAGCGTTGCCGTGCCGTATCTGTCTCTCACGAACAAGACCGGCAGCCAAAGCCGGACCGAGAGCGGTGTCGGAGACATGATCCTGCGCGGCGGCAGGATGTTCGTGCCTGAAGGGGCGGGCGGTCTCTCCCTCGACGGGGCTCTGGCGGTCAAGCTCCCAACGGCTGATGAAATGAAAGGCCTGGGCACGGGCGAGACGGACTACGGCGCATTCCTGGGCCTTCACCAACGGCTGGGCGGATTCAAGGTCTCTCTCAATGGAGGATATATCAAAGTCGGCGATCCCCCTCTTGTCAATTACAACGATATCTATCTCTATAGCGCCGGGATTTCGAGGATATTCGGCTTCACGGAGCTCTCCGCGTACTTTGAAGGCAGGCGGGCCAGTATTCCCGGCGCGAAGGACCCTCAGGAGATCACCATCGGTTTCTTTCATGTGTTGAACGCGGATTTTGCGATCAAAGGAAGCGCCTTTTCCGGCCTGAACGATGGCGGCCCGGACTTCGGTTTCAATGCCGGCATCGTGAGATGGTTCTGATCCCGGTAATAAATCCATAATCTGTTCTATTTTATGCTATTTTCTATTGTAGGAAATACTGCAACGTATTGAGCAAGTGACTCAATCTCGCGGTATGTTCCATCCCTCAAATTTTACATCACGCTGATATTGTGGATGATTTTGCTGGTCTCCATCTGGCCCGTGTATTGCGATACCAAGTCATCAAAGAGGAGGCAATGCCATGGGAAACCAGAAGGGTGAAGTTGTAACGGGTGTTATGGTCGCGATGATGGCGGGGATGATGATCTTCGGAGGAATGTTCTCCATGCACGGCGGGCACAAGGACCACGGGGACCGTAAAGATCCCGTGAAAGACGGGCAGAAGCATGAGCATGCCGGCATGGGGCCGAAACACATGCAACACGATCACGGAGATCCTGAGGAGAACGCCACTAAGTCCGAAACCGTGGAGACGAAATGACGATGTCGGCCACGATAAAAAAAGAGAGAAAGAGGAGGGAATAATCATGAAGAAGTTCATTGTGTTTGCGGTTGCTGTGTTTCTCGCGGCAGGTGTCGCGTATGCAAAAGACTATGAGGCGCAGAAGAAAGCTGGCGATTATGACGTGACGGTCAAGATCGACCGCAACCCGCCCATTGTCGGCGACAACAACGTCAGTATTGTTATCAAAGGTACTGGCGGGAATCATGTCAAGGACGCGCAGGTGAAGGTGGAGTATTCAATGCCCGCGATGCCGGGGATGCCTCCCATGAACTACAAGGCGGATGCTGATTTGAAGGGTGACGAGTACAAAACCACGCTGGGACTTTCCATGTCAGGCTCCTGGAACGTCACGGTCAGGATCACCAGGGAAGGGAAGACCGTTACAACGAAGTTCACGGTGGATGCGAAGTAGTTCGCGAGTGCGGAATGCGGAGTGCGGAATATAAAGAGAAGTTCAGAATGCGGAGTGCGGAGTTCAAAGTGCGGAATGCGGAGTGCGGAGTGCGGAATAGATTCATAACACGAGCGGGAATGCTCATGGCCGTCATGGTGATTGGGTTGTTCCTCCGTGCACTGACTGCCTTTGCCGCCGAGGGCACGCTGGAACTGCAGCCTCTCATCAACGAGGCGCTCAAGAACAACCGCGATCTTATGGCCGCGGAGTCGCAATGGAACGCGGCGAGCCACCGGATCGGGCAGGCAACGAGCCTTCCCGATCCCATGGTGATGGTGGGCTACCAGAACGAGGGATGGAAAAACTACACCTTCGGCGAGATGGAAGGCGCACAGTGGATGTATTCCATCTCGCAGATGTTCCCCTTTCCCGGAAAACGGGGCCTCAAGGGCGAGATGGCCGCGCAGGAAGCCGGCAGCAGCGGGGAGATGTACCGGGCCCAGCGGCTGAAGACGGCCGCGACCGTCAAGGAGCTGTACTACGACCTGTTCCTGGTCCACAAGGACATCGACCTGGTCCGGGACAAGACCACGCTGTTTTCCCGGATCGAGGACGCGGCCCTCGCCCGGTATTCGTCGGGCATGGCCCCCCAACAGGAAGTGCTGATGGCCCAGACCGAGAAATACATGCTTCTGGAACGGGAGATCATGCTGCAGCAGAAGGTGCAGTCCCTGGAGGCCATGCTCAACGCCGCTGTGGGACGGGACGTGAACGCGCCGCTCGGAAGGCCGGCGGAGCCCGTTCCCACCTCCTTTGCTCGCGACAGGGAGGAGCTGCAGGCCGCGGCCCTCGCACAGTCGCCCGAGATCCGGTCCCGCGAGAAGATGCTCACCGCGGCGGATGCGAGGGCCGGCATGGCGAAGAAGGAGTACTATCCGGACGTCACCCTTGCCGCAAGCGTGTTCAAGAGGACCGCGCCGTTCGAGGACATGTGGAGCCTGACGGCCACATTCAACATTCCCCTTTATTTCGGAACCAAGCAGAAGGCCGTGGCCGAGGCCCGGTCCTTGACCCTGGGTGCGCGGCAGGAACTGGAGGCCGGCAAGCTCATGGTCTCGTCGAGCGTGCGCGACAACTACTCGATGGTCAAGACAGCCGAGAAACTGATGGAATTGTACAAGAACGGCATGATCCCGAAGACCTACCAGGACGTCGAATCGGCCATGGCGGGGTACAGAACGGGCAAGGTCGAGGCGATCACGGTCATCAGCCGGCTGAAGGCCCTCATCGACTACGAGACCCTGTACTGGGCGCAGTTCGTCGAGCGGGAGAAGGCCATCGCGCGCCTTGATGCATTGACGGGAACGGCCATTCCTGAAGCAGGGGAGAAAAAAGAATGAACATTTCACAAAGCTTGATCCTGACCATCACCCTTGCCGGGTTATTCCTGGCTGGCGCAACAGGCCGGCCGGTCCAGGCCCAGCACGCGGGCCACGGCGGCGCTCCTCCGCAGCCGCAAGCTCAGCAGCCGGCCAAAGCACAGCCCAGGGAACAGACAAAGGAAAAGCCCCCGGTGAAGAGCGAACCCGAGGAAACGCCCACCGTCGAGATCCCCATGGACAAGCAACAGATGATCGGCCTCAAGACCGTTGCGGTTTCCCTGAAACCCCTTCGGAAAACCATCAGGACCGTGGGCCGCATCGAGTACGACGAGCGGAAGTTCGCCACCGTGAACACTAAGTTCGAAGGCTGGATCGAGAAGCTTTACGTGGACTACACCGGCAGGCACGTCAGGAAGGGCGAGCCGCTTGCGGAGATCTACAGCCCCGAGCTGTTCGCGACCCAGCAGGAGTTCCTCAATATTCTGAAGTCGAAGACACAGGGCGGGGCAGGCCGGGACGATGAGTTCGGCCGAATGCTCTCGAGGGATAATGATGCGATCATCGAGGCCGCGCGGCAGCGGCTGCGGTTGCTGGATATCAGCGACGAACAGATCAAGGAGATCGAAACCACGGGCAAGGCCTTCCGGACGCTCACGCTGAGCAGCCCCGTGGACGGCTCCGTGCTCCAGAAAACGGCGGTGCTCGGCATGCGCGTCATGCCCGGAGAGAAGCTTTTCGACATCGCCGACCTGTCCACGGTATGGGTCCTGGCCGACATCTACGAGTACGAGCTGCCCCTGGTCCGGGAAGGGGACACGGCGAAGATCAGGATGAGCTATTTCCCCGGCAAGGCGCTCTCGGCCCGTATAGAATACGTTTCCCCCACGCTCTCCGGAGAGAGCCGGACCGCGAAGGTGCGGTTTTCCGTTCCCAACCCCGGCCACGCGCTCAAGCCGCAGATGTTCACCACGGTCGAGATCGACGTGAATATGGGGATGCGGCTCGCCATCCCCGAGGACGCGGTCATCGACACGGGCGAACGGCAGATCGTCTACGTGGACAAGGGCGACGGGAACTTCGAGCCGAGATCGGTGACCCTGGGCCTCCGGGCCGACGGCATGGCGGAGGTCCTGAAAGGACTGAAGGCGAAAGAGCGGGTCGCCTCATCGGCCAACTTCCT
>CAYILT010000090.1:0-344 GCA_964364055.1 uncultured Nitrospiraceae bacterium
CGCTGGTACCTCCTGCCGAGCTCGATGGCCGCCTTGATCTCCGCGGCCTTGGCAGGGCCGATGCCCTTCACCTCGCGCATCTCTTTGACCCCCGCCCGGGCGATGCCGGAGAGGTCGGCAAACTTCTCCAGGAGCTCCCGCCCCAGATCGACGGCCGTGCGCCCCCCCTCGCCATTACGAATGATAATGGCAAGGAGCTGGGCATCGGAGAGCTTGTCCGCTCCATACTTCAGGAGCCGCTCGCGCGGCCGCTCTTCCTCGGGCCAGTGTTTAAGAGGTCGATTGTTTTCGTTTTTCACCTGAAAATCCCCCGCACCCCCCCCCAAAACCACCCACGGGCGAGG
>CAYILT010000090.1:354-11844 GCA_964364055.1 uncultured Nitrospiraceae bacterium
CGGGACGCAGGAAAGCGCCGTTTTTTATCCTCCACTATGAGCGCAGCGCATAGACGGTTCATACGATGGTCATTCGCGATAGTGAGGCGATTATAGGTTCTTTGCGATACCCTGTCAAACGGGAAAACCGCGGTATTGCCCGAAACGACACGAGGGTGTATCAGGCCGCGCTGTGAAGCGATGATACGTCAGGTTCCCGAAAAAACAAAATTAAATGGGCAACTAGTTGCAGAGGTTAAATACTTGTTGACATAGCCTCTCATCTTTGATAAAACTTTGTTATATTGTTGTTAAATAGAAAGGGGGTTTTCTATGAAAAAGATCTGTACGTCAGGAACAAAGGTATTTCTATTCGTCCTCCTCTGCTCGCTCACCCTCGTCCCCGCAGCACATGCCACCAACGGCATGAACATGGAAGGGTACGGCCCCATTGCCACCGGCATGGGCGGAGCCTCCATGGCCTATGACAACGGCACCGCGGCCATGATGAACAACCCGGCGACGCTTTCGCTCATGGAAGGCCCGGCACGCCTCGATCTGGCGGTCGGATTTCTGGGCCCGAATATCACGACCTCAATGACCGGCATGCCCGATGCCAAATCGTCTGCCGACCTCTTCATGATGCCGGCCTTCGGCTACGCCCGCAAGTCCGGCCAGTTCACCTACGGCATGGGTGTCTTTGCCCAGGGCGGTATGGGTACGGAGTATGCGGCAAATTCTTTCCTGGCTGCGGGGTCCAACGAGAAAGTTCGTTCTGAAGTGAGCATGGGACGTTTTCTTATCCCCGTGGCCTATCAGGTCGACGACAAACTGACGATCGGTGGATCGCTTGACTTTGTCTGGGCCAGTATGGACCTGAAAATGGCCATGAGCGGAGCCCAGTTTGCTGATCTCGCTACTCCCGGCCAGCAGGAATACGGCACAGCAACTGGTTCACTGGTGAATACGTTCGGCACGTTCATCGCCGGCGGGCTCGGTGTCAATTATGCACGTTTTGATTTTTCCGATGGCAGCGACTTCTCCGGCAAAGCCAAGGGAACAGGATTCGCCGCCAAGATCGGCGGAACTTACAAGATAGACGACAAATTGACCATTGGTGGCGCCTATCACAGCAAGACCAGCATGAGTGATCTCGAAACCGACAGCGCGAATGTGAGCATGAATGTTGATGCTACGGCTTTCGGAGGACCGGCCCAAGTCCCCATGGTATTGAAAGGAAAAATCCAAGTACGGGATTTCGAATGGCCGCAGATGATCGGTCTCGGCGCAGCTTATAAGGCAACTTCAAAACTTATGTTGGTTGCTGACTATAAGTGGATCAACTGGGCTGAAGTAATGAAAAATTTCAAGATGACTTTCACTGCTGATCAATCCGCCTCGAACGATTTTACTGCCGCTTTTGGTCCTGGCGCTGACCTGCGCGGACAGTCCATGGACGCCACATTGTTCCAGAAGTGGAAGGACCAGAATGTATTCATGCTTGGCGCCGCCTACAAGATCACCGATGAGTTCACGGGGCGGGCCGGCCTGAACATTGCCAACAACCCGATCCCAAGTAAGTATGAGAACCCGCTCTTCCCGGCGATCGTGAAGAACCACGTGATGCTCGGCGCGGGCTATGCGATCTCCAAGGCTTCGAGCATTGACGCATCGTTCACCTATGCGCCTGAAGTGAAGGTCACGAACGGACAGAACGTCACGACGACCCACAGCCAGATGAACGAGCAGATCATGTACAGCTACCGCTTCTAATCAGTTTGCAGCAGCAAAAAGCCGGAGGAAACATCCTCCGGCTTTTTTTATTTCTTGATTTTTTTAACCTGTGCTTACATCTTCACGAACGCTTCCTTCGGCGCATTGCACACCGGGCAGGTCCAGTCATCGGGAAGCTGTTCGAACTTTTTCCCTTCCTTCGCCTCGTCATATACATACCCGCATACGGTACATCTCCACATGATCGCCACCTCCTCATAAGAGTAGGAACAGGGACCGGTCGTCCGGTCCCGCTGCCTGTTGGTTTCGTCCGGTCAGGGCTTGCACTGGGCAGGCTGACCGTTGAACTTCTTATGAAACTCAATGGTCTTTTCGGCGAACTGCTTCCCGAATTCAAAGCACTTTTTGTCGTCATCGGGGCTGGGCCGGTAGATCACTTCGACGCCGGGCTCCACCGTCTCGAGCCCCATCTTTTTGAGCAGCTCGTACGCCTCTTTCACCGCGCCGCCGCCCCAGCCGTAGCTGCCGAACGCCCCCGCCATGCGGTTCTTCGGGCGAAGACCCCGCAAGTGCGTCAGGAACTCCGCGACCGAGGGAAACATGATGTTGTTGAGCGTCGGCGTGCCGACGAGCATGGCCCGTGACTCCCAGACCCGCTTGATCGCCACGCTCATGGGCGTGGACCGGAGCTTCAGCACGTCCACATCGACGCCGGCCGACTTGATGCCTTCCATGATCGGGATCGACATGTGTTCGGTGCTATGCCACATGGTGTCGTAGACGATCACGACCCGGAGGTCCGCCTTGTCGTTCGCCATGTCCAGGTACATCCTGAGGATCTTGCCGGGGTCCTTCCGCCAGATGATCCCGTGGTCCGGCGCGATCATGTCGATCTGCAGCCCAAGCTTCTGGATTTCGGCGATCTTGTTCTTGACAAGGGCGCCGAAGGGCATCAGGATGTTCGCGTAGTAGTCCCGCACCGCGTGCTCAAGGGCCGTTGCTGAATACTGGTCGCAGAACTCATCGTCGAACCGGGCCGAAGACGCCAGGTGCTGGCCGAAGGCGTCCTGGCTGATCAGGAGCTTATCCTCCCTCACGTAGCTCATCATGGAGTCCGGCCAATGGAGCATGGGCGTCTCGATGAACTGGATGGTCTTCGTGCCGGTGGAGAGCGTATCCCCTGTCTTGACGATCTTGAAGGTCCACCTCGATGTATCGAAGAAACGGTCGAGCGCCTTCTTGCCCCGGTCGGTGATGAAGATCACGGCGTTCGGCGTCAGTTCCATGATCTTCCCGATGCCCGACGCATGGTCGTTCTCGATATGGTTGATCACCACGTTCTCGATCTTGGCCGGGTCCACCAGGCCGCGGATGCTGTCGATCGTATATTCGGTGAAGTCCTCCTTCACCGAATCCACGAGCGTCACGTGTTTGTCAAGGATCAGGTAGTTGTTATAGGTCGTGCCGTTCGGCGTGATATAGCCGTGGAAATCGCGTACCGCCCAGTCGATGGCGCCGACCCAATGGATGCCGGGCTTGATCTCGATGGAACCCATGGAAAACCTCCTCATGAATGCTCGTATCTGCGATAAGACAGCAATCCCCGCGGCAGCGCCGGTTTCCCGTCGGAGATCGCGGGGAGCGTGGGATTGCGAAGCAGGGCTATTTCTTCTTTTTCCGCGGCCGACAGGCCGTGCAAAGCCCGTAGAACTCGATGTGGCTGCCGAAAATAGCGAAGTCCTTCGCCACGCCACGGGGGACCTCGACGGGGATGTCCCCGGAAATGTCGGCGACCTTTCTGCAGTCGAGGCAGATGAGATGGTGATGGGCGCTCGTATCGGGGTCGTAGCGCTTCCGGTCGGGATCGATGGTGAGCTCGCGCACGGCCCCGGCCTCGACCAGGGTGTTCAGCGTGTTGTACACCGTCGCAAAGGACATGGAGGGGTTCTTCTTCGCCACTACGCGATAGATGTCGTCCGCCGACGGATGAGATGTGTTTCCGTCAAGGTGCTCGAGGATCGAGAGCCGCTGGGGGGTGCGCTTGAATCCCGATATCGCACCTTTTTGCTGAAGTTTTTTAAGCATAGGAATGTAAGAACACTATAATTTAACCGGTGTTCCCTGTCAAGTGTTAGCTGGCGATAGCTGGCGATGTGTCAGCTGGCGATGAAACAGCATTTGCAAGGACCATCCCCGAAATGTAAAAGGCAGCCCTTGCGGACTGCCTTTCTGTATCTCGTTGCGGAAGGATCGCTCCTCATGGGTCGTCCCTCCTCCGTGGCTCTCATCTCCTTCTACAGGCGCTCCCCCGTGCGCATCGACAGGCCTGGCCCCCGAACGCCATCAGCACGATCGGCGATGCATAGCGTTCATCCGATCCGCCCGATAGCCCGGCCGCCGAGGGTCGACGCGGGTACGGCGGCCATTGGATCCATCGCAAGCTGATAGCGGCTGTCGGCCTCGACAAACGCCCGTACGATCTCAGGATCGAACTGCCGTCCGGCGAAGTCCTGCAGCTCCCTCATGGCATGCTCATGGGCCGCGCCCTTCCGGTAGGGGCGCGTCGAGAGGATCGCGTCGTAGGTATCGGCCACCGAAATGATCCGGGCGTACAGCGGAATATTTTCGCCCGCAAGCCCGGCGGGATACCCGGTGCCGTCGAAGTGCTCGTGATGGTGAAGAATGCTCGGCAGGATATGTTCAAGCTGCTTGAGCGGCCTGAGGATCTCGACGCCCTTCTGCGGGTGCGTCTTGACAAGGTCCTTTTCCCGTTGATTCAACCGGCCTTCTTTTCCGAGAATGAAATCAGTGATGCCGATCTTGCCGATGTCATGCAGCATGGCCGCGGTCTTGAGCTCGGCGCGTTCCTTGTCGCTCAGGCCGAGCGCGGCCGCGATCAGGCGGCTGTAGTAGTCGACCCGTTTGCTGTGGCCGTAGGTGCCGGTGTCCCTCTTTTCCATCGCCTGGGCGAGCGTGGAGAGCACGGAAATATGGGCACGGTTCAACTCTTCAGTCTTCTCGTCCACTGTCCGCTTCAGCATCGCGAGCAGCTCCCGTTTTTCCTTTTCCAGGGCCCGCTTCTTGTTCACGTATTCGATGCTCTTGATCATATCGGCAATGAAAAAGGGCTTGCTGATAAAGTCGGAAGCGCCTCGTTTCAGCGCATCCACGGCAAGGTCGGTGCTGCCGTTGGCCGTCATGAGCACAAAGGAGAGGTCCGGGTCCACGCCGGAAAGTTCTTTCATGAGTTCGAGCCCCCGGCTCGGGCCGAGGAAGTGGTCGAGGAAGGCCACCTCGAATTTTTCTCCGGCAACAAGACGGACCGCCTCCTCTGCCCGCGAGGCCGTTCTTACGTGATAGCCCTGGTCCGTCAGCATCATGGAGAAGGGCTCCAGTATGTTTTTTTCATCATCAACGATCAGTATACGTACAAGGTCCGGCATAATGCGCTCCTGGATATGCGGCTGCTCAGTTCGTTCTCAGCGCCACGTTGACCGATAGCTCGCCGCAGCTGGTCTGAAGGGGGACCCGGAAGAACTCGATGTCGGTAACCTTCCCGGCTATCAGGCTCTCCCCCGCAACGACGACCGGCGGCAGGATCTCGAAATCGAGGCCCAGATCGTTCAGAGACGCGATGATGTTGCCGGAGACCATGTTGGCGAGTTCCGCGATGGCGTCGAAGCCGAGGGGCGTCAGCGCGTCGTCCGTTTCCCCCGTCATCCTGCGGAAAATGTTCAGCGCCGTCCGGTCGTCCATCGTCACAAAGATGCTCCCCTCGGATTCACCGCGAAGACGTATCACGATCGCAAGGTCTCCCTTCGTCGCGTCCGCGCGGGTGACGCCCACCTCCCCCTGAGAGGCGTCCGGGTCGAGGGCGTTCTTTATCACGGTCACGGTCCTGTTGATCAGCGGTTCGATAAACTCGTATCTCATGGCTGCGCTCCGGGTTGCCGGCCATTGGCGACCGACTCAATGATCATGCCCGCGTAATCATGGGTGAAGGGCTTGCTGATAAAGCCCTTCGCGCCGAGACAGAGCGCTTTCCAGACCATCTCCTTGTGCCCGGCGGAGCTGACGATCACCACCTTCGCCTCCTTGTCCCTCTCCATGATCTGCCGGAGGGTCGCAATGCCGTCCATTTCGGGCATCGTGATGTCGAGCAGCACGAGGTTTGGGCGCAGCTTGAAGTAGAGGTCGACGGCTTCAAGCCCGTTCTTCGCCTCTCCGACGACTTCGCCTCCCGATGCGGTCACGACCCTTGATACGTTCTTGCGGGCGAACTCCGAGTCGTCCGCGATCAGACAGGAATATTTCATCTGATCAGGTGTTGTGGTATTCTGTGCCATGGAAAACCTCCTTTGAATGAAACAAGTCGTTCAAATATCCGCCCAGCGCGTCAAGCGACAGGACTCGATGGACATTGTCGCGTTCGATGGCCGCCTTGGGCATGCCGAAGACGATGCAGCTTTTCTCGTCCTGCGCGACGGCATGGCCGCCGCCCGCCTTGATCTCGCCGATCCCGTCGGCGCCGTCGGCGCCCATGCCGGTCATGATGAGCGCCGTGGCGTTCATGCCGTACTCCTGCGCCACGGACCGGAACAGCACATCGACCGAGGGCCGGTGACCGTTCACCGGCGGCGATGAGCTGAGCACGACAAGCGATCCCATCGGCAGCCTTCGCACTCTGAGATGCCTGTTGCCGGGCGCGATCAGCGCCCGTCCCGGCGCCACGCGGTCCCCGTCCTTCGCCTCCAGCACCTCTATCCGGCACATTTTGTTCAGCCGCTGCGCGAACATCTCCGTAAACCCCTCGGGCATGTGCTGGGCGATCAGGATGCCCGCGGGAAAATCCTTGGGGAACTGCGGAAGGAGAAAATCAAGGGCATTCGGACCTCCCGTTGACGACCCGATGGCCAGGACCTTGTCCGCCGACCTGCCGGTGATCGCCGGTTTGGCCCGCGCGGGCGCGGGCGGGCGTTCCGGCAGCTTCTTTATGCGCATCCTCGCCAGCGGATTTTCGAAGGCGCCTTTGATCTTTTCGATGAGTTCGCGCCCTATCTCCTGGATGTGCAGCGATATGGCGTCCTGCGGCTTCGTCACGAAATCGAAGGCGCCCTTCTCCAGGGCGGCAAAGGTGAGCTCCGCGTCCTCCCTGGTCAGCGAACTCACCATGATGACCGGGATCCCGAAATCCCGGACGATGTTCTCAAGCGTCTCGATGCCGTCCATGCGGGGCATGTTCACATCGAGGGTGATGACGTCCGGTTTCAGGTCCCTGATCTTCTGGAGGGCGAACAGACCGTCCATTGCCGTGCCGACGACCTCGAGCTCCGGGTCGGCGCCGAGGAGCTGCGGGATCATCTTCCGCATCAACGCCGAATCATCCACCACCATGACGCGTATCGTCCTCATGCGTTCACTGCCCGTTCCCGTTCCACGGCAATGGCCTTCTTCACGATCGCCGGCGTGTCGAGGATGAGCACCACCTTCCCGTCGCCCAGGATGGACGCGCCGGCAAGATAGCCGTTGTCGGCATACTGCTTGTCGATCGCCTTGAGCACCAGCTCCTGCTGGCCCCGGATGCGGTCCACCAGGAGGCCGATCCTCTTGCCGCCGATGGCCAGGTGAAGGGCGAATTTTCCGCCGGTTGCGGGGGACTCGATCCGGAACAGGTCGCTCAGACGGATGAGAGAGACCACCCGGTCCCGCAGCAGGAGCGTGTCCCTGCCGTCGACCGTTGTGAGCGCATCCCCGGTGATCCGCGAGACCTCGACGACCGAATCGACGGGCAGCGCGAAGATCTTGTCGCCCACTTCCACGAGCATCGCCCTGATGACCGCCAGGGTGAGGGGAAGCCGCAGCTGGAACAGCGCGCCCTTGCCGGGCTCCGAATGGACCTCTATCCGGCCTTTCATGTTTTCCACGGCGGACTTCACGGCGTCCATGCCGACGCCGCGGCCGGAGATGTCGCTCACCGTCGCCGCGGTGCTCAGACCGGACTCGAAAATAAGCATGAAGACCTGCTGCTCCGTCAGTTTCTCCGCCTCGTCGGCGCCCAGGACGCCCTGCTCCACGGCCCTGGACCGAAGCCGCGCGGCGTTGATGCCGCGTCCGTCGTCGGCGACCTCGATCACGATCTGCGTGGCTTCCCGGTAGGCCCGGAGCGTGATCGTACCTTCCGCCGGCTTCCCTGCGGCCCGCCGCTCTTCCGGCGATTCGATGCCGTGGTCCACGGAGTTCCGGACCATGTGCATGAGCGGCTCGCCGAGCGCGTCGACGATGCCCTTGTCGATCTCCGTGTCCTTTCCCTCGAGCTCCAGGCGGACCTGTTTGCCCTGCGCCGCGGCCACATCGCGTACGATCTTCGGAAATTTCCGGAGCACGTGGTTGACCGGGACCATGCGCATATGCATGACCCCCTTCTGGAGATCGGAGACCGTCCGCTCGAGGAACGCGTTCACCGCCGAAAGCCGCGCCGCGACCTCGTGGGCGCTGAGCCTGTCTTCCGCGTCGCGCGCCAGTTGGTCGATGGCGGACCGGCCGATGATGAGTTCGCCCACAAGATTCATCAGTTTGTCGACCCGAGAGGCGTCGATGCGCAGGGTCTCGGACTGGGACTTGCCGCGGCCAGCCGCGTCGGACTGCTGTTCGGCCGGACCCGACGGCAGCCCCGGTTCCGGCTCGCTGAGCGATACCGATCCCGTGATGCCGGGGATGGTCAGCGCGCTCCGGATCGCGTCTTCGGCCCGGTCCGTGCGGAGCACGAACAGGATCCGCTCTCCCACATTCGTCATGCGGGTGATGTCTCCGCCGATCGCGGGAACCGATTCGAGCACGTCGCCGAGCCGTGAGCACCGCTCATGGAGCATCAGCGCGGCGACCTCACGCTCAGCGCAGAGCGGGTGGAGCGATATCTCGGCGCGCACCGTGCGCGGTCCCTTCGCATGCTTCCCGGCGTCGTCACCCCCTGCGCGGCGCGCGTCCCCGAGAAATCCGTCGATCAGCGCGATCGCCTCGGAGGGAGGCGTAATTTCCCGTCCCCCTTCGGCCTCCCGCAGCAGCAGCTCGATCGCATCCTTGGCGCGAAGAAGCACCGTGATCACCCGGCCGTCGGCCGTCACGACGCGTTCCCGCAGCAGGGACAGGACATCCTCGGCTTTGTGAACGAAGGAGCCGACCTCGGTGAATCCGATCGAGTTGGAATCCCCCTTCAGGGTGTGAAAGCTCCGCTGCAGGGACTTGAGACCGGCCTCGTCGCCGGGATTCCGCTCCAGCGCCAGGATCCCGTCCTCCATGGCCTCCACGAGCTCGAGGGACTGGGAGAAAAAGATGCTCCTCAATTCCGCCATCTGATCGTCGTTGAATATGTCGACTCCGGTCGCCATGCAGGTTACCTCGATCTTGATGCGTGTTTCCTGAGCTCGTCCGTCAACTGGGAGATCGGGAAGGGCTTGGTCATGCACCGGAGCGCACCGGCCTTCACCGATTCCGCCATCTCGCCGCTCCCTGCGTTGCCCGAAATAGTGATCGCGGGCACCGCGCGGTTCAGCTTCTTCATGATCCGGAGCGCGCCGATCCCGTCCAGCTTCGGCATCTTGATGTCCAGGATGACCATGCCGTATTCGTTCTCGATGAACCGCAGCACGGCGTCCACGCCGTCCGATGCCAGGTCGACCTGAAAGCCGTTTTCTTCGAGTTCCTGTCTGAGGATCGCGCCGAAATTTCTATCGTCTTCCGCAAGTAGTATGCGCATTTATGAGTTCCCTTTCTGTTCCGTTTTGACGTATGCCGTTCCGCCGTTGGCGAACAGCAGCCGGAACGGCGTGTTCAGCCCCTGCAGGCTTTCCGCGTGGCCCGGGACCAGGTATCCCCCGGGGTTCAGGCTCGCGGCGAACTTATTCACCAGCTTCAACTGCTCCTCCTGGTCGAAATAGATCATCACATTCCTGCAAAATATCACGTCAAGATCGCGGAGGCCGTTGTCGTTCTTGAGGTTGTGGAAGTCGAAGACGATGGGCTTGCGCACTTCGTTCCTGATCCGGTACCGGTCTCCCGCCTTCTCGAAATACCGGGCGATATGGCGCTCATCAACCGTGTTCAATACTTTTTCCCCCGCATACTCGCCCTTGTTCGCGGCATTCAGGACCGACAGGCTCAGATCGGATGCGTAGATCTTGATGTCCCAGTTCGGGAACCCGATCAGGCTGTCGAGCAGGATCATGGATATCGTGTACGGCTCCTCGCCCGTCGAGCACCCCGCGGACCAGATCCGCAGCTTCTTCACGGGCTCGTTCCGCTTGCGCCGCGCCAGCTCGGGCAGGATCCTGTCCCTGAAAAGGTCCAGCTGCGGCTGGTTCCGGAAAAAGGACGTCTCGTTCACGGTCAGCAGGTCGAGCAATATGAGCAGCTCGGACGCGCGCTGCGCCTGGACATGCTTGAAATACCAATAGGGGCTGCTGATCCCGGTTGCGGTCAGCCGCTTGGAAAGGCGGTTTTCCAGGAAGTCCTTTCTCGTCTCTTTCAGGTAAATGCCCGACTCTTCATAGATAAGGTTCCTGAAGAGCCGGAACTCCTCGTCCGTCAGCATACCGCACCCCTGTTTTCCCGATGTGAGCGGAAAGCCGTCCCGTCCGGACAACGGTAGCCGGTCTGCCCGTTCTGTGACGTTCTGTATAACCAATGCTCAACCTCCCCGCGCCTCATTGCGCGGTGTTCTTCCCGTACGGCCTTCCCCCGCTCCCTGTCGGGCGGGGAACGTTCATCAAGCCTTCACCAGCGCGGTGCGTTCAACGGTCTTCCTGTCCGAACCGTTGCCGACGCTGAGACGGCGCCTGACGGGCGCACGCCGCGCTTCGGGTTCATAGCCGTCTGCGTCGTCCACCACGAACTTCCCGACGATCTGCTGGAAGCGTTCCGCCTGCGCGCTCAGCTCTTCCGCCGACGAGGCGAGCTGCACCGAGGCCGCCGCGTTCTGCTGCACCATCTCGCGCATCTTTTCCATGGTCTTGACGATCTGCTCGGCCGCCGTTGCCTGTTCATCGGTGGCCGAGGTGATCTCGTGGGTCACCTCGCGGAGGTTCTCGGCCGCCTTGGCGATCTGGGTGCTGCCGCTGGACTGCTCCTGCGTGGCCGCGCCGATCTCGCGCGCGTACCGGTCCACCTCGGTCACGTTGCCCGAGATGTCCTGGAGCGAGTTCTCGACCTTCTTGCTCAGCTCGACGCCCTTCTCGACGGTCTGGGTCGACTTCTCCATCTGCCGCACCGCCTCCTGGGCCTCCTTCTGGATCCCCGTGATGAGCTCGGAGATCTCCTTCGTCGATTTCACGGACCGCTCGGCGAGCTTCCGCACCTCCTCGGCGACCACGGCGAAGCCCATGCCCTGCTCTCCGGCCCGCGCCGCCTCGATGGCCGCGTTCAGCGCCAGCAGGTTCGTCTGCTCCGCGATGTCGTCGATCACGTCCACGATCTTGCCGATGTCCTCGGCCCGCGAACCGAGCGCCGAGATCGTGTCCGCCGCCCGCGCGATCGCGCGGTTGATCTCGTCCGTTCCCTTCACGCTCTTGTCCACGGCGTCCAGGCTTCCGTCCACGGCCTTTTTGGCGTTCTGCGAGATATCGGCAAGCTGCTTCACCGTGCCCGCGATCCGCTGGATCGAGGTCACCATCTGCTCGATGGAGGACGAGGTCTCGGTGACCGACGAGGCCTGACTCTGGCTGTTCTTGGCGACGCTCTGGATGTTCGCCGACATCTCGTGCATCGTTGCCGTGGTCTCCTCCA
>CAYILT010000091.1:0-11769 GCA_964364055.1 uncultured Nitrospiraceae bacterium
GTTACCGTAACCGAACGACGAAAATCGTTCAAACATTCGCGCGAGCGTGTCAAATCTTGAAAAGAAATAACATAAGGGGGTAATCATGGATATCAAAGGATCGAAGACCGAGAAGAACCTGCTGGCAGCTTTTGCCGGCGAGTCGCAGGCCAGGAACCGCTACAGCTACTTTGCGAGCGCGGCAAAAAAAGAGGGATTCGAGCAGATCGCGGCTCTTTTCCTCGAAACCGCGGACAACGAGAAGGAGCACGCCAAACGTTACTTCAAGTTCCTCGAGGGCGGCATGGCGGAGTTCACGGCTGCCTTCCCGGCGGGCCGCATCGGGACCACTGCCGAGAACCTGAAGGCCGCGGCCGAGGGTGAGAACGAGGAGTGGACCAAACTCTATCCCGGCTTCGCCGACGTAGCGGACCAGGAAGGTTTCAAGGAAGTGGCAGCGGCGTTTCGCGCCATTGCCAGGGTAGAAGTGCAGCACGAGAAGCGATACCGGAAGCTGCTGGAGAACGTTGAGAAAGGGAAGGTCTTCAAAAAGGACAAGCCAGCGGTCTGGAAGTGCCGGAACTGCGGGCATTTCCATGAAGGAGCAGAGGCTCCCGATCTCTGCCCTGCCTGCCTCCATCCGAAGGCCCACTTCGAGCTGGCTGCGGAGAATTACTAAGTTCGCTGTTGCATTACGGTCTGCCGGAGTCGTATAATCAGCTTATTACGTTCCGGAGGAACCAGGGCATGACGATGGAAACAGAATATAAGATCAAGGAAGCGCCGACCTGCCCGCACTGCAAAACGGTGATGGAGAAGATGGATGCGCGCAACCTTGACTGGGGCACGTCATTTCTGTGGGTCTGCTACAACAACGACTGCGGGCCCTTCAAGAAGGGCTGGCAGCACATGATGGACAAATACGGCCAGCTGGTTTCCTATCGCTTCATGATGACGCCGGACAACGGGACCACCGGGGTGATCCCGGCCTTCAGCCAGGATTACCTGGAAAAGCAGGGCAAGCCGACGAACCCCTATACGGACCCTGATGCCGTAAACAAGTACTACGAGGTGCCTGACGAGGAATAGTCCATCGGCGTAGCAGACATCGGCAACATAAAAAAAGAGGCAGCGAATTCGCTGCCTCTTTGCTTTTAGCAGTATGCTGAAAAAGTCCCGAAATGTCATTGCGAGGAGCGTTTTTTGCGACGAAGCAATCTCTAACGTATTGATATTTCAAACACCGAGATTGCTTCGCTTCGCTCGCAAAGACAGCAAAAAGACTTTTTCAGTGACCTGTTAGGGTCCCTTTCCAGGTTGACTATTTTGGGCTTGCCGCGACTTCCTTGCCCGCCTTTTTCTCCAATGGCATGATCTGCACCGCGCAGACCTTGAACTCGGGGATCAGGACGTCCGGGTCGAGGGCGTCGTTCGTAAGCACGTTGGCCGCCGCTTCGCGGTAGTGCATGGGGATGAAGACCGTGCCCTCCGAAACCCGCCGCGTGAACCGCGTCTTGATCTCCACCTCTCCGCGCCTCGAACTCACTCTCACCATGTCCCCGTTCGCGATCCCGAGCTTTCCTCCGTCCGCGGGATTCAGCTCGACATAGGCCTCGCCGGCATGCTCCTCGATGGCTCCGACGCGCCTGGACATGGAGCCGGAATGGTACTGGAACAGGTTCCTGCCCGTGGTGAGCACGAAGGGGTAGTTATCGCACACGACCTCGGCCGGCGGACTGAAGACAATGGGCACAAAGGGGACCTTGCCCCTGGGAAAGCCGTCCTTGTACAGAAATTCCGTGCCCGGGTGGTCCTTCGCGGGGCACGGCCAGGCGATCCCCTTTGATTTGATGCGGTCATAGGTGATGCCTGCAAGGGCGGGCCAGAGCCTGCCGAACTCCTCCAGCACCTGTTCCGGCGAGCGGTAGTCCATGGGATACCCCAGGGCAGCCGACAGTTCCATAATGATGGAAAGGTCGTCGCGGGCCTCGCCGGGAGGGTTTACCGCTTTGCGTACGCGCTGGACGCGCCGCTCGGTGTTGGAGAAAGTCCCTTCCTTTTCGAAGGAGCATGCCGCCGGGAGCACCACGTGGGCATGCTGCGCGGTCTCGGTCAGGAAGATATCCTGTACCACGAGGAACTCAAGGTTCTTGAGCGCCTTGATCGTGTGGTGCTGATTGGGATCGGTGATGACGGGATTCTCGCCCATGATGTACAGAGCCTTGAGGGTCCCTTCCACGGCAGCGTTCATCATCTCCGTGGCGTAGAGGCCGCGTTTGGGCGGGAGCGATACGCCCCAGGCCTGCTCGAACTTTTGACGCACCTCCGGGAGATCCACCTTCTGGTAGCCGGGGTAGACGTTCGGCAGGCAGGCCGCGTCCGATGCGCCCTGAACATTGTTCTGGCCCCGCAGCGGGTTCACCCCGGTGAACTCCCGGCCGATGTTCCCGGTGAGCGTCGCGAGATTGGCGATGGCGCGCACGTTGTCCGTGCCGCAGGTGTGCTGGGTGATGCCCATGGTGTAGAAAATGCCGGCCTTGCGGGAGCCGCCGTACATCTTCGCCGCCTTGATGATGTCGTCCTTCGGTACGCCGGAGATCTGTTCGGCCTTCGTCGGAGTGAACTCTTCCAACGATCTCTTCCATGCATCGAATCCTTCGGTCTTTTCCCGGATGAACTCATCGTTCTGCAGACCTTCCTTCACGATGACATGGGCCATGCCGTTCAACAGAGCGATGTCCGTGCCCGGCCGCAGCTTGAGGAATAGTTCGCTGAACTTCACCATGGGGACCTGCCGCGGGTCGGCCACGATGATCCTGGCCCCCTTGCGGTGCGCCTTGATCATCCGGTTCGCGATGACGGGATGAGTCTCCTTGGTGTTGGAGCCGATGATGAAGATGACCTCCATGCCCTCGATCTCGCGGATGGAGTTTGTCATGGCGCCGGAACCGAAGATGGCGGCCAGACCGGCCACCGTGGGGGAGTGTCAGAGCCGGGCGCAGTGGTCGACATTGTTCGTGCCGACGCCCGCGCGCATGAATTTCTGGAAGAGGTAGTTCTCTTCGTTGGTACAGCGTGCGGACGAAAGGCCGCCGATGGCGTCCGCTCCGTGCTTTTCGCGGATCTTTTTGAGCCAGGCCGCGGTGTACTCCAGCGCCGCGGTCCAGGAGGTCTCCTCGAACTCGCCGCTGGCCCGCCGGATAAGGGGCTTGGTAAGGCGATCAGGGCTGTTCACGAACTTGTAGCCGAACCGGCCCTTGACGCAGAGCCATCCTTCGTTCGGAGACCAGGGCTTCGAGCTCACGCGGACGATCTCGTTCCCCTTCACGTGGGTCGTGAGGATGCAGCCTGTGCCGCAGTAGGGGCAGACCGTGTCGACTTCCCGGACGCCTTCGTAGCGGCCGCGCCGTGCCCACTGCTTGCCGGTGAGCGCGCCGGTGGGGCAGACCGAGACGCACTGGCCGCAGAACTCGCAGTCGAGGTCGTCCTCGTAGGAAGGGCATATCTTGGACTTGAATCCCCGGTAGCCGAAGTCGATGGCCTCGACGCCCTGCACCTCATCGCATACCTTGACGCACCGGCCGCAGAGGATGCACTTTTCCATATTCCGCTCGATGAAAGGATTGCCGTCGCGCTTGGCGTAGACGCGCCGCTCACCGGCGTACTCGATCCCCCGCACCCCGTAGGTATAGGCAAGCTCCTGCAGGGCGCAGTTGCCCGTGGCCTCGCACACCATGCAGTCGTTGGGATGGTCGGACAGGATAAGCTCCAGCACCAGCTTTCGCAGGCCCTCGAGCTCCGGCGTCGAGGTGGTGACTTCCATGCCCTCGGAGACAGTCGTTGTACATGATGCAACCGGTTTGGGCATGCCCTTCACGGAGACGATGCAGAGCCGGCACCCGCCGAAGGGGGTGAGCTGGGGATGGTGGCAGAGCGTGGGGACCTGGATCCCGTTCCTGCGCGCCGCTTCGAGGATGGTGAGATCCTTGGGGACACTGATCTTTTTACTATTGATGGTAAGCGATACCATGGCTACCTCGTACACCGGGAAAGATCATTTTACCGCAGAGGACGCAGAGGAATGCTTAAAGTCAATCATCGTTGAGCAGGACTACCGTGCATCGGTATTCGTAAAGATGAAAAAAATAATTTGTTGTTCACTTTGTTAAGATTGATGAACTCGCAAGAAGTCGGAATTCTCTTTATTTCGTCTTACCGGCGAAAGCCGGTATCCAGTCTTTTCATTGAGTTCAATGCTTACTGGACCCCGGTTGTCACCGGGGAGACGACTTTTTACGAGACCATCAAGATTATGCGTCTTGCTTACCTCTGCGTCCTCTGCGGTGAGAAAGTATCTGCCTTTCTCTGTGCTCTCTGTGCCTCTGTGGTGAAAAACGAAGTTGCCTTTTCCCCGCGTCTCCCTGTTCCCGTGTCTCCGCGTCCGCTTCTCAATCCCTCATGACGGACTTGAACTTGCAGACGTCGAAACAGCTCCCGCATTTGATGCACTTGGCCTGGTCGATCTTGTGGGGCACCTTCTTCTCGCCGGTGATGGCCTTGGCGGGACAGGCGCGCAGGCAGACGCCGCAGGCCTTACAGATATTTTCATCGATGCTGTAGATCAGCAGGGCCTTGCACACCTTGGACGGGCACTTCTTGTCCCGGATGTGAGCCTCGTATTCCTCGCGGAAATACTTGATGGTGCTGAGCACCGGGTTCGGGGCGGTCTGGCCGAGGCCGCAGAGCGACGTGGACCGGATCCCGTGGCTCAGCTTTTCCAGGTGCTCGATGTCACCGGCCCGTCCCTGTCCTTTGGTGATGCGGTCCAGCGTCTCCAGGAGCCGCTTGGTGCCGACGCGGCAGGGGACGCACTTCCCGCAGGATTCCTCCTGGGTGAACTGGACGAAGTACTGGGCCATGTTTACCATGCAGTTGTCCTCATCGAGGACGATCATGCCGCCGGACCCGACGATGGATCCGGCTTTGGCCAGGGACTCGTAATCGACGTTCAGATCGAGCATGGCGGCCGGGATGCACCCGCCCGACGGGCCGCCGGTCTGGACAGCCTTGAGGGCCTTGCCGCCCTCGATGCCGCCGCCGATCTCCTCGATGATCTCCCGCAGGGTGATCCCCATGGGAACTTCGATAAGGCCGGGGTTCCTGATCTTGCCGGTCAAGGCAAAGACCTTGGTGCCGCGTGATTTCTCGGTGCCGTAGGAAGCGTACCAGCCGCAGCCCTTCCGGATGATGGCGGGGATGTTGGCGAGGGTCTCGACGTTGTTGATGACCGTGGGCCTCTGCCACAGCCCCTTGTTCACCGGGAACGGCGGCTTGGGCCGCGGCATGCCGCGCTGGCCTTCAATGGAAGCGATGAGCGCCGTTTCCTCGCCGCACACAAAGGCGCCGGCGCCGAGCTTGACCTTGATGTCGAAATCAAAAGTGGTGTTGAATATCTTGTTCCCCAGGAACCCCCGCTCACGGGCCTGCGTGAGGGCTCGCTTGAGCCGCTCGACCGCCAGGGGATACTCGGCGCGGATGTACACGTACCCGTGGTGAGCGCAGAGGGCGTAGGCGCCGATGATCATTCCCTCGATGACCGAGTGGGGATTGCCCTCGATGACGGCACGGTCCATGAACGCGCCCGGGTCACCCTCGTCGGCGTTGCAAATGATGTACTTGATGTCGCCCGGGGCCTTCCTGCCGAGCTCCCACTTGAGGCCCGTGGGGAAACCGGCGCCGCCCCGGCCCCGGAGGCCGGACTGCTTGATCTCCTCGATCACCTCTTCCGGTTTCCACGAGGTGAGCACGTCGCGTGCGGCCTCGTATCCGCCGATGGACTTATACGCCTCGATGTCCTCGGGGTCGATGCGGCCGCAGTCCGCCAGGACCACCTTGATCTGCTTTTTGTAGAATGCGTCATAGGCCTCGTCCACGATCCATTCCCGGACCGGCGTGCCGGCGACGAGGTGCTCCTCGACGATGCGCGGGACCATATCGGGCTTCACGTACTGGTAGACCGTCTTGTTCCCGTTCGTGTGCACTTCCACCAGCACGTCGCGGGCGCAGAGACCCACGCAGCCGACCTGGTGGGTGGAGCAGCGCTCCTTGACCGTGGCGGAGACCCCGGATCGTCCGAGGGCCTCGTTGAAGGCCTCGATGATATTCTTGCCCCCCGCGGCGATCCCGGCAGGGCCCATGCAGACCCGTATGACGGTCTCGTTCTTCACTTATTTTTTTTCCTCAGCGCTTTGATCACTTTGAGAATGGGATCGGCGGTCGTTTTTCCGTGCACGGCGCCATTGATGAGCACGACGGGGGCGAAGCTGCAGAACCCGAGACAGGCGACCTTCTCGACGGTGAACTGGCCGTCGGGGGTGGTGTCCTCCTCATCGGCGAGGCGCAGCTCCCGTTTCACGTTGTTCAGTATCCGCTCGGCGCCCCGCACGTGGCAGGCGGTACCGCAGCAGGTCGTGATCCGGTTCTTGCCGGCGGGCTTCAGGCGGAACTGGGAGTAGAACGTTGCTACGCCGTAGAACCGGCTGGACGCGATGCCCAGTTCGTCCGAAAAGTACAGAACCGCTTCCTTCGGGACGTACCCGAAGACTTCCTGTGTTTCCTGGAGCAGGGAAATGATATTGCCTCCCGTTTCGCGGTAGTTTTTGAGGAGGGTTGTAAGGGTTTTATCCATAAGAAAAAGTTATAAACCTATAAACCGGTAGATAATACCACAGGGCGATTTTTTTGCAATGAAAAAAACAGGGGAAAACCAGCCTGAAAGGGATGCAGGTACGGCAAGGCAGTTCGGGAAGAAGAGGGGAATAAGCGATCAGGGCCGGCGCGCCTGGCGGGCCGGCCCTGCATCGATCAAAATCGGATCTTTAATACGGGAAGCCGCGGCAACACTTCGCGGCGGGAGACGGTGTTCTTAGCCGGCGATGTAGTCCCGGAGGTAGTGGATCTCCGAGGTGAGCTTTTTGACCTGGGTCTGGATGATGTCGCGGATGGACAGCATGCCGATGACCCTGCCGTTGTCGAGGACGGGCAGATGGCGGATGTTCTTCTCGACCATGATCGAGCTGATATCGTTCAACTCGTCGTCAGGCACCGCCACGATGAGGTTCGTCACCATGGCGTCCCTGACCTTGGCCTCCTTGAAGCTCTTTCCGTCCGAGGAGATATAGCTCCGCACGACGTCGCGCTCCGTGAAGATCCCCACGGTCTTGCCCTGCTCGGTCACCATGATGGCGCTGATCTTCCGGGCGTTCATGGAACGTATGGCATCATCGACAGAACTGTTAACGTCAATGGACACAATATCCTTCCCTTTTGAATCCAGCAGATCCCGTACTTTCATGTTCAATACCCCCGCGTTCCGAGAAGTAGGCAACTGATACGGCCATGCATGAACCGCACGGCGCCAATTATAGCAAAGGTGCGGGGTGAATGTAAAGAATGGAAAGACCATTGTAATAAAAGAACGGGGTAAGAACCGCTTCCCGCCGTCCAACCAAATCTAAAAGGGGTCAGACCTGGAATGCTGGAATGCTGTAATGTTGACATTTTTCGCCCTGTCTGCTATCTTCGCTCCATGCCCCGCAAATCCCGCATCGAGTTTTCCGGCGCCTTCTATCATGTCATCGTCCGCGGCAACCAGAAACAGCGCGTGTTCAAGGACCCTGCAGATTTCCAGAAATACCTCCTCACCCTCACCGTCTACAAGAACCGAAGCGTCTGCCGCATCTACGCTTACGTCCTCATGAACAATCATGTCCACCTGTTGATCGAGACACAGGATGTTCCTCTGTCCAAGATCATGCAGGGTCTGAACCAGACTTATACGATGTACTTCAACCGGAGATATCGAACTGTCGGTCATCTCTTTCAGGGACGGTACAAGGCTATTCTATGCGACAGAGAAGCCTATATCCTCGGGCTTGTCAAATATATCCATGAGAACCCTCTTCGGGCGAAGATCGCCGAGCGGCTCGACGCCTATGCCTGGAGCAGCCACCAGGCCTATACCGGCAAGAGCAATCCCTTAAGCCTCGTGGATACCGACCAGGTGCTCAGGATGTTCTCGGAGAGCAAATCCAGCGCGCGAAGGAAGTACCAGGAGTTCATGATGGAACAGGACGGATATGACCGCAAAGAGGTCTATGCAACAGTCGATCAGCGGCTGAAGGGGGACGATGAATTCGTCGACCGGGTGCTGGAGCAGCATGATAAGGAACCGAACAAGAAGAGACTGCGCAGACCTGAGCAGGAAGTTATCGCCAGCATCGTCGAGAGACAGTATGAAGTAAGTGTTGCTGATATGCGATCGTACTCGAAGACCCGGACACTTGCGCTGGCGAGAAGAGTGTTCTGCATCATTGCTTCGAAGCTGGGTTATAAGTCCGTCGAGATCGGTCGGTTTCTTGAAAAGGAGCCGACAATGGTGACGTTGGCCCTGCAGGGAAGGGAAGACATAGCAGAAGAAGTGAAGGCGGTTGAGCGGGCGTTAGGGAACATTCCAGCATTCCAGGTCTGACCCCATACGGTCCACGCGAGCATTATGGGAATGTCGCCAAGGCGTGTCTCGGACAGCAAAAAGACAAGATGTATGAATGGATGGAAAGTCGCCGCGTTGAGCTGGACGAGGGTAGGGTGGAAGACGTTATCATTGCCATCAAACAACTCTCGGCCCGGTCCGGCGCTCACAAAGACCTTTGCGACCGGGAGATGGGTTATTTTGAAAAAAACAAGGAACGGATGCGGTACGCTGAATTCAGAAGGCTTGGACTTTTTATCGGATCCGGCGTGCTTGAGGCCGGATGCCGATCGGTGATCGGACAGAGGCTGAAACAATCAGGAATGCATTGGACGGTCGAAGGAGCGAATAAGCTAATCGCCCTTCGATGCAGCATCATGAGCAATCGCTGGGAGGATTTCCGGGAGCAGCGGGCGTGCGCTTGACGATTTACCGATAAATTTGTCGCACACCCTGTTCCGCTTTCGAGCTTGACAAAGCATGTCATACCCTATATACATTTAATCAGGAACCATTACGAATTAGAGGCGTGTCATAAAACCTAAAGAAATCAGAGAGCGGCTGTTGAATGGCCTGAAAGAAAAGGGGCTTAAGCTAACACGACAGCGGCTCGAAATTATCGGCATTCTTTCCGATGAGCGTAGTCATCCGAGCGCTCTGGATATATTTCAAAAGGCAAGGAAAAGGGTTCCCCAGATAAGCATGTCAACCGTGTATTATACGCTGAACCTCTTGAAAACAGAGGGACTGATAAAGGAAATCGAATTTTACGACATGGAGAACCGATATGAAGGTAATATATCGAATCATCTCAATCTCATCTGTATGAAATGCGGAAAAATTCAGGATTTCATGGAAGACTTGCCCATACCCCTAAAGAGCGTGGAACAAAAGACCGGTTTTAAGGTTAATGAGATGCGCTTTGAGTATTATGGCTGCTGCAGGGAGTGTCGAGGAAAGAGACGATAAAACGTTTTAGCTTGAGAACTGGAATGATTCCGATCCAGAGAGTTTGAGCACCTATGAAAAAGTAAAGTATAGGCACAGTGAGATCGATAGAAAGGTAAAACTCGTCTGCACGAAATGCGGGAAAGAGGTTGAGTTAAGAACAGACCTGCCTGTTTCTGCGGAGTCGGTTATGATAGAGACCGACTTTCAGATAGTGGGCATGAGGTTTGAGTATCTTGGCTGTTGCAGTCATTGCATGCCTATGAAAAGGAGGTGATGGATATAGATTCGATTGCAGCGCTGTTATTTTCAAGTTAAGAAACTTAAAAAGGAGGATTAGAAATGAAAAAGTTGACCGTTTCTCTTTTAGGAATAGCATTTTTGGCCTTATTGGGGGCAACTGTCTATAGTGCTGAGAAACCTAAGGTGGATGCTAAGGCGCTCTTTGAGCAGAAATGCAGCACGTGCCACAGTATAGACAGGCCGAAGTCAAAGAAGAAGACAGCAAAGGAGTGGGAAAACACGGTAATGCGTATGAAAAATGTAAACGGCTGTCCTATAACAGATGAAGAGGCAAAGATAATTATTGATTACCTGTCTAAAAACTACAGCAAGTGAGTATGACGAATGTTTTCCCCGGTGTCTTATTCCCGCAAAAGTCACCGGGGAAACAAAAACCTTGAAAAAGGAGATGCTTTAAAATGAATGTATCAGGAGGTTAGCATGGAGAATAAAAGCAAGACACTTACCAATAACTTTGGAGCGCCGGTGGATGATGACCAGAACTCCATAACCGCCGGCAACCCCGGTCCTGTGTTGATGCAGGATGTCCATCTGCTTGAAAAACTTTCCCATTTCGACAGAGAACGTATCCCTGAACGTGTGGTGCATGCCAAAGGGGCCGGCGCCTATGGTTATTTTGAGGTCACTGCCGATGTGACCAAATATACTAAGGCCAGGTTTCTTTCTCAGGCTGGCAAACGCACTGAGGTCTTAGTGCGGTTCTCCACTGTGGGCGGTGAGAAGGGATCTGCTGATGCTGAGAGAGACCCGCGAGGGTTTGCAGTGAAGTTTTATACAGAAGAGGGGAACTATGACTTAGTGGGGAACAATACCCCTGTCTTTTTCATCCGTGATCCGCTGAAGTTCCCTGATTTCATACATACCCAGAAAAGAAACCCTGCGACGAACCTGAAGGACCCGGACATGTTCTGGGATTTCCTTTCTCTTACGCCGGAGTCCATACACCAGGTTACTATCCTCTTTTCAGACCGGGGCACACCGAAAACGTACCGCCATATGAATGGCCACAGCAGCCACACTTTCAAGTGGTATAACGATAAGGGCGAGTACTTCTGGGTGCAGTACCACTTCAAGACCGAGCAGGGGATCCAGAATTTGACAAGGCAGGAGGCCGAGGTGATGAAAGGGAAAGACCCCGACCATGCCACCCGCGACCTGCACGAGGCGATCGCGCGGGGCGAATACCCGGCATGGAGGGTGGAAATGCAGATCATGACGCCGGAGCAGGCAGAAACCTACCGCTTTGACCCCTTTGATATTACCAAGGTGTGGCCCCATGCCGATCTCCCGCCGATCACCATCGGCCGTATGGTTCTGAACAGGAACCCGGAGAACTACTTTGCCGAGGTGGAACAATCGGCGTTCTCTCCTGCCAACTTTGTACCAGGCATTGCTGCATCCCCGGACAAGATGCTCCAGGGACGTCTCTTCAGCTATCACGATACCCATCGTCACCGCCTCGGGCCTAACTATCATCTCCTGCCGGTGAATTCCGCCAAGGGATGTCCGATCAACAACTACCAGCGCGACGGGTTCATGCGGTTTGACAACAACGGCGGCAGCAGCCCGAACTACTATCCCAACAGCTTTGGCGGGCCTGAACCTGACCCCTCTATTGCCGAGCCTCCCTTCGATGTATCCGGGAAGGCAACGCGTCAACCATACACCCATCCCAATGACGACTTCGTCCAGGCTGGCGATCTCTACCGCAAGGTCATGACTGACACGGACAGGGATCACCTGATCGGAAACATCGTATCACACCTGTGCAATGCGCAAAAACGCATCCAGTACCGCCAGTGCGCCGTCTTCTATAAGGCAGACCCTGATTATGGCCGTCGTGTGGTCGAGGGATTGAAGTTGGATGTAAAAGAGGTGGAACGCTTGGCTCGCATGTCCACCGAGGAACGGGCCAAGGCCACCCAACAGGGAACCTATTCAGAAACTAAATAATCCGTAAAGAGAAGCATAGGGGGCAAAGCATAGGGGACGTTGATACTTAGCGAGCA